>CAYROQ010000067.1:0-1853 GCA_964425955.1 uncultured Sideroxydans sp. | reverse complement strand
ACACAGGCAAAACAGTGACGAAGATCGACCGCTTGCGCTGCACGGTTGAAACGGAGGACGGCATCGTCGCGCCGTATGATCGGCTGCTGATCGCCACCGGTTCCAACCCCATCATGCTGCCGGTTCCCGGAATCAACCTCCCTGGTGTGGTGGGCTATCGCAGCATCGCCGACGTGGAGAATATGCTGGGTATGACAGGTGAGGGCATCCGTGCTGTGGTGATCGGCGGCGGCCTGCTCGGGCTGGAAGCGGCAAATGGTCTGTCACTACGCGGCATGGATGTATCCGTGGTGCATCTGTGCGAATGGCCGATGGAACGCCAATTGGACAAAGTCGGCGGCGGTTTGCTGAAGGAAGCGCTGGAAAAGCGCGGATTGAAGTTCTACCTGTCGCGCCAGACTGAATCTATTCTCGGCGAAACCTCAGTCACCGGATTGCGCTTCAAGGATGGCGAGGAAATCGAGGCTGATCTGCTGGTGATGGCCGCAGGCATCCGCCCCAACATCGCACTGGCCAAGTCTGCCGGCATCCATTGCGAACGCGGCATCGTCGTCAGCGACACCATGCAGACCTATGATCCAAAGATCTATGCAGTGGGTGAATGCGTGCAGCATCGCGGCCAGACTTACGGCTTGGTCGCGCCGCTGTTCGAGCAGGCCAAAGTGGCGGCGAACCATCTCGCCCAATACGGCAGGATGCGCTACGAGGGTTCATCGGTTTCTACCAAGCTCAAAGTGACCGGCATCGATCTGTTCTCCGCCGGCGATTTCAATCCTGGCACAGGAGACGAAGAGCTGCTGTTGCAAGACTCGGCACGCGGCGTTTACAAAAAACTGGTGCTGCGTGACAACAAGCTACGTGGTGCAGTGATGTACGGCGACACCGTGGACGGTCCCTGGTATTTCCAGATGATGCGCGACGGCACCGATGTGTCGGAGATGCGCGAGCATCTGCTGTTCGGCCAGATGCATATCGGTGACTCCGGCCATGGCGCCACGGCAAGCGTGGCGAACATGCCGGACAGCGCGGAGATCTGCGGCTGCAACGGCGTATGCAAGGGCGCCATCGTCAACGTCATCATCGACAAAAAACTGTTCACGCTAGACGAGGTGAAAGCCCACACCAAAGCCTCTGCCTCATGCGGCTCATGCACCGGGCTAGTGGAAGCGATACTCGCGAACACGCTGGGCGGAGACTATTCCGCCAAACCCAGCAAGAAGCCGATCTGTGGCTGCACCGAGCACGCACATCAGGATATGCAAAAAACGATTCGTGAACGCGGCCTGAAGACCATTCCCGATGTGATGCAGGCACTTGAATGGAAGACTCCGGATGGCTGCCATGTGTGCCGCCCCGCGCTGAACTACTATCTTCTGGCCGCATGGCCGGGTGAATATGTGGATGACAGCCGCTCGCGTTTCATCAACGAACGTGTGCATGCCAACATCCAGAAGGACGGCACCTATTCGGTGATCCCGCGTATCTGGGGCGGCGTCACCTCGCCCTCCGAGTTGCGTTCCATCGCCGAGATCGCCGAACGCTACGACGTGCCCACCGTCCACATCACCGGCGGACAACGCATCGGTCTATACGGCATCACCAAAGACAACCTGCCCAAGATGTGGGGTGAACTGGTCGAGGCGGGATTCGTCTCCGGCCATGCCTACGGAAAATCACTGCGCACGGTGAAGACTTGTGTGGGTTCCGAGTGGTGCCGCTTCGGCACGCAGGATTCCACCGGCTTGGGTATCCAGGTCGAGAAGATGACTTGGGGCTCGTGGACGCCGCACAAGTTCAAGATCGCCGTGTCCGGTTGTCCGCGCAATTGCGCCGAGGCCACCATCAAGGACTTC
>CAYROQ010000066.1:0-1995 GCA_964425955.1 uncultured Sideroxydans sp. | reverse complement strand
TTCGTTCGCGCCTTGTCTTGCTTAGAACTTTGAATTATTAGAGGTGCCCTAAAATATGAGACTCGCTCAACCCTTGCAGGATCGCTTCGGCCGCCGCATAGACTACCTCCGGCTGTCGGTCACGGATCGTTGCGACATGCGTTGCAGCTATTGCATGCCGCAGGGATTCAGCGATTACGAAGAACCGCAAGACTGGCTGACTTTCACCGAGATCGAGCGTGTCGTCGCGGCCTTTGCCCGCATGGGGACGTCACGCTTCCGCATCACCGGGGGCGAGCCTTTATTGCGCCGTAACTTGAGCGGGTTGGCAACGCGACTGGCGCGCCTGCCGGGCGTGACGGATATGTCACTCAGCAGCAACGGCACCCAGTTGGTGCGCCATGCCGCCGACCTCAAGGCGGCGGGTATCACCCGGCTCAATGTGAGTCTCGATTCGTTGTGCGCGGAACGCCTGCACCGCATCACCCGGCGTGATGCGCTGGCGCAGATCCTGGAGGGTTTGCTGGTGGCAAAGTCATGCGGCTTTGAACCGATCAAAATCAACATGGTAGTGATGGCGGGGGTGAACGAAGACGAGATCGAGGCGATGGCGGACTATTGTTTCCGTCACGGTTTTGTTTTGCGCCTGATCGAAACCATGCCGATGGGCGACACGGGACGCAATGCGGGTTACGTCGATTTGCAGCCCATCCGCCAGCGGCTGCAAGCCCGTTTCGGCCTGGTCGATGGCATCGTGCGCGGCGGCGGACCCGCGCGTTATCTGGTAGCGCCGGATGGAAAAGGCAGCATCGGTTTTATCACGCCGATGTCGCAACATTTTTGCGAGACTTGTAATCGCGTGCGCCTCTCGGTGGATGGCACGCTGTATCTGTGCCTCGGGCAGGAACATCAGTTAGCCTTGCGCCCATTGTTGCGCGACGGCATCAGCGATGACGCGTTGGATGAGGTCATACGCGGCGCCATCGAATTGAAACCGGAGCGCCACGAGTTTCGTGAGCAACCGGGCAAGATCATCCACGTGATGTCCAAGACCGGAGGTTGATACGAAATGGCTGACAAGTTGACCCATTTTTCCGAATCGGGACGAGCGCGTATGGTGGATGTTTCCGGCAAAGCTGACACACCACGCGTCGCCATCGCCAGCGGTATCGTGCGTATGCAGATCACCACCCTGGAGCGTATCCGCGCAGGCCGCATCGCCAAAGGCGATGTGCTGACCGTGGCTGATGTGGGTGCCGTGATGGCGGCCAAACACACGCCCGACATCATTCCCATGTGTCACTCCATCGCCCTCAGCGGAGTGGATGTGGTGTTCAGCGAGATTGACGAGCCGGATGCATCCGGATGCGTAGGTATCAAGGTCGTGGTCACGGCGACTTGCGTGGGGCAGACCGGTGTCGAGATGGAAGTCCTGTGCGCGGCCAACGTGGCGCTGCTCACCATCTACGACATGTGCAAAGCGATAGACCGGGGCATGCGTATCGAGTGCGTGCAATTGGAAGAAAAGCGCGGCGGCAAGAGCGGCGTGTGGAAACGCGGAGAAGCGAAATGAATTTTGATAGCGCTCCGTCCACTCAAGCACTAACCAGACCGTTCGTCCTGAGTAGCCCGCGTAGTGGGCGTATCGAAGCCTGTCCTGAGCCAAGTCGAAGGGGGAATATTGCGCAGCAACTGGAGGAATGTAAATGATCCGCGTCCTGTTCTTTGGCCCCGTTGCCGACCGCGTGCAAACGCGCGAGATGCAGTTCGATTTCACACCGGGGATGACCTTGCACGACATCATCCACAAGGTCGGCATGCAGCATCCGGGCGCGCTTAGTATCGTCAGCTTCATCGCCGTCAATCAGGTGCAGGTTCGCGACAAGCAAGTGCCGCTGCACGACAACGACGAGATCGCCCTGATGGCGAAATTCAGTGGTGGTTAAGATGACGTTGAATAAATTATTAACCAACTCATCCCCTCCCTCTTGCAGGGGGAGGGTTAGGGTGGGGGTG
>CAYROQ010000065.1:0-2301 GCA_964425955.1 uncultured Sideroxydans sp. | reverse complement strand
TTTCCGTTTCTAAATAAGAATTTTAAGTTAGGTAATTTATCGTGGCACGCAAAACACCAATCCAACGCTATCGCAATATCGGCATCAGTGCGCACATTGATGCGGGTAAGACTACGACCACAGAGCGCATCCTGTTTTATACGGGCGTGAGCCACAAGATTGGTGAAGTGCACGATGGCGCGGCCACGATGGACTGGATGGAGCAGGAGCAGGAGCGCGGTATCACCATCACTTCGGCGGCGACCACTTGCTTCTGGAAGGGGATGGATAACTCCTATCCGGAGCATCGCTTCAACATCATCGACACACCGGGGCACGTTGACTTCACGATCGAAGTTGAGCGTTCTATGCGCGTGTTGGATGGTGCTTGTATGGTGTATTGCGCGGTGGGTGGTGTGCAGCCGCAGTCCGAGACGGTTTGGCGCCAGGCGAACAAATACAAAGTGCCGCGTCTGGCCTTTGTGAACAAGATGGATCGTACGGGTGCGAACTTCTTCAAGGTGGTTACGCAAATGGAAACCCGCCTGCGGGCTACTCCTGTTCCGCTCGTGATTCCAATCGGTGCGGAAGAGGGTTTCACCGGTGTGGTCGACCTGATCAAGATGCGCGCAATCATCTGGGATGAAGCTTCTCAAGGTATGAAGTTCGAATACAAAGAGATTCCTGCTGAATTGGTGGCAAGCGCCAACGAATGGCGTGCAAAGATGGTCGAGACTGCCGCCGAGGCTTCCGAGGATCTGATGAATCAGTATCTGGAAAATGGCGACCTCACCGAAGAGCAAATCATTCTGGGTATCCGTACACGCACGATCGCGTGTGAGATCCAGCCGATGTTGTGCGGTTCTGCATTCAAGAACAAGGGCGTTCAGCGGATGTTGGATGCGGTCATCATGTTCTTGCCGTCACCCGTGGATATCCCCGACGTGACAGGTATGACCGAAGAAGGTGAGCCCATCACACGCAAAGCGGATGACAGCGAGAGCTTCTCTGCGCTGGCATTCAAGCTGATGACAGACCCGTTCGTGGGGCAGCTGACTTTCGTGCGTGTTTATTCGGGCGTGCTGAAAAAAGGCGACACCGTTTACAACCCCATCCGCGGCAAGAAGGAGCGCATCGGTCGTATCGTGCAGATGCATGCGAACGATCGCATGGAAGTTGATGAGATTCTGGCGGGCGACATTGCTGCTTGTATTGGTTTGAAAGATGTGACCACGGGTGAGTCCTTGTGTGATGTGAACAAGCCGATCATCCTTGAGCGCATGGTATTTCCTGAGCCCGTCATTCACGTTGCAGTTGAGCCAAAGACTAAAGTGGACCAGGAGAAGATGGGAATCGCGCTGGGCCGTTTGGCGGCTGAAGATCCTTCGTTCCGCATTCGTACCGACGAAGAATCGGGTCAGACCATCATGTCCGGCATGGGCGAATTGCATCTGGAAATTCTGGTTGACCGCATGAAGCGCGAATTCGGCGTCGAGGCCAATGTGGGTGCCCCCCAAGTGGCTTACCGTGAAGCGATTCGCAAGCCTGTTGAAGTTGAAGGCAAATATGCCAAGCAAACCGGTGGTCGCGGTCAATACGGTCATGTGTGGATCAAGATGGAGCCGAACGAGACCGGTAAGGGTTTCGAGTTCGTGGATGCCATCAAGGGTGGTACGGTACCGCGTGAATTCATTCCCGCTGTTGAAAAAGGGTTGCGTGAGTCCTTGCCGAGCGGCGTATTGGCTGGGTTCCCGGTGGTAGATGTGAAAGTCACTTTGTTTGACGGTTCCTACCATGATGTTGACTCCAACGAAAACGCCTTCAAGATGGCCGCTTCGATGGCGTTCAAGGATGGCATGCGCAAGGCGAGTCCGGTTTTGCTTGAGCCAATGATGTCTGTTGAGGTTGAGACGCCAGAAGACTACACCGGCACGGTGATGGGTGATCTTTCATCTCGTCGTGGCATGGTGCAGGGCATGGACGATATGATCGGCGGTGGCAAGACAGTGAAGGCGGAAGTTCCTTTGGCAGAGATGTTTGGCTACTCGACCTCGTTGCGTTCTGCAACCCAGGGCCGCGCGACCTACACCATGGAATTCAAGCACTACACCGAAGCGCCGAAGAACGTTGCAGAAGCAGTGATGAACAGCAAGAAATAATTTTTTGCAGTAGTTGGCACTTGGTTGGATTTATCTTGATTAATAACCAGCAATTGAAAATAGTAGCCAATAACTGCTTGATACTGAGATAACCATTTAATTTGAGGCGATAGATCATGGCAAAGAGCAAATTTGAACGTACCAAACCGCACGTAAACGTAGG
>CAYROQ010000064.1:0-3303 GCA_964425955.1 uncultured Sideroxydans sp. | reverse complement strand
TAAATATACGCATTAAACAATCATATGTTTATACCAGCAATAAATTTAGTATTCCACCAATTCGCTTAACGAAAGTTCATCGCAAGCTCACATCACATTTCTACTTTGCGATTGGTAAAAATTGTTTCAAGTGTTGCCGGTTCAGGAGAAATGTCAGTCCATCGGCGTACTTCTTCAAGTGCTATCTCAAATCTAAGATAATCAAGAAATTTAACTAAATCTTCCTCTGAAAAACTTACGCTACTTTCATTCTCCCCTCTTTTTCCAAACAAGATATGAGTAATAATGGCCAGTGGCGCAGTTAAATATCGATGGTCTTCATTGCCAGTGCCGGCTTCACTCAGCAGCATATCCAGGTCCCGAGCAAGCAGCTTAATCCACTCATCTGGAAGATTAGCAGGCAAAGTTGCTTCTGGACCAAGATCCAGAACTTCCTGTTTCAGTTTTCTTATATCGCTTATTTCCACCGCGCTCGCCTTTCAATATTCTCTATGGTTAACCTAATAACTATAGATTACATCTTTCAGATTGTCACTCATAGCGCGTGGCCTTATAGTGACCCTAGCCATAGCATTTGCAGATGGCTAAACAAAACAACATCAATGAAACTGACCCCAGGAAACTATTAGGGGCCCGCTTGGCTAAGCTACGTAAAGAGCGGGGATGGTCTCAAGAACAACTTGCCCTTGAAAGTGGCATTGCGAGAAGTTACTTGGGGGGGATAGAGCGGGGGCAACGCAATATAGCGCTTCTAAACATTTGCAAATTAGCCGCCACACTTGGAATAGAGCCGTCTGAACTTATGAAATTCAGATAGTTGATTTATTTTGAACGTGGGTTCAAGTTTGAAGTGCAACGCATGACTTGAATGACTACCAATCACAGTGCAAGCAACCCGCCCCATCGCAGAGGCACCAAAGCAGTAATCGAAGTTGCTGCCCGCTTTGCAGATACTGCCTGCGATTTAATTTCTTGTGCTGTCCTCACGTTTTTGTCCTTATTGACTTGGTAGATTGTAGGAGCGACCCAACAAGTATGTAATCTGGCCTTTACTCTTCCAACATTGACTTCACTTTCTTTCGACCAGCTGAAGTTGCAATTGCATCATATGGAGTTTTTCCGCCCAGTCCTGGTTATTCATGGCAAACCTTCTGAAACGGGGTTTGAATAATCCTAGAGAACGTTCGTTCGTCAATGGGGGGCAAGAATTCGGCCTAAAAGGACAGTGGAGTTACTCTCAAATATGTCCGCTGTGCAATCGTCACCGGTCATAGGCTTGCAAATCATTATGAATGTTATTTGCGGTCAATCTTGGCGATGAGCCACTGATTTTTTTCGCCTTGTACCAATTCAAAATGCACCTCATCACCCACCTTAAGGTATTTTGGTATAGCGTCACGCAACGTGAACCACATGTTCATCGCTGGCCAATTAAGGGTAGCAATCGCGTCGTGCGCGATCTGTACTTTATTAGATTTTGCGTTGATTGCTTTCAGAATGCCCGTGCCTGCATGAGTGGCAGCGGATTCCATCACCATCTGCTGTGCTGCCATGTCGTGATGATGTTCGTGCGCCGCCGCTAGGGTTGTTCCGCTCGATGTGGCAAGTGCGAAGCCAAGGGTGAGAATGAGTTTATTCATGAGACTTCCTTTCAGTGAGTTGAGGTTGATGAAGCAAGATTGCGTTGTTTGATCAGCGCGTAGATAACGGGAATGACTAACAGTGTGAGCACAGCCGATGTCAACATGCCGCCGACCATCGGTGCGGCGATGCGGCGCATCACTTCCGAGCCGGTGTCGTGCAGTTGTTTTCCGCCCGCAAGTAATTTCTACACGGCATGCTTTCGGGTTGGAATGAAAGCCGGCGTTTTATCCAAATAGTACTGATATTCAGTGCCGAATTGCGATAACGCATCACGTTCCTCTAGGCGAGCCAATCGTATATACATCCACACCAGTACCGGGAACATCAGCAGCGTCAACAGAGTCGGCCACTGCAGCAGAAAGCCGAACAGGATGAATACGAAAGCAACGTATTGCGGATGGCGGATTCGGGCGTAAGGCCCGGTGCTGGCCAGTTGATGCTTTCTTTGTGCCTGGTACAGCACCTTCCAGGCGGATCCCAAAAGCATAAAGCCACCGCCGATGAACACGAAACTCAGCAGATGCAACGAGTCAGTATGCGGGTCGCCTTTCCAGCCGAGCAGGGTATGCCAAAGATGCCCAGACTCGTGGGAGAGAATATCTACGCCGGCGTAACGAGTTTGCAACCAGCCGGACAGCAAATAGATAGTCAGCGGGAAGCCATACATCTCGGCGAACAGCGCCACAATGAAAGCCGAGAACGCACTGAACGAGCGCCAGTCGCGCGGGGTCTTGGGTTTGGTGAAACTGAACGCGAAAATGATGAACACCAGCGAGTTGATGATGACCAGCGACCACAAGCCATACGCGGAAGTTTCGGTATTCATTTTGGTTCTCCCTCAGTAGGTTTTTGCTGGGTATGTTGCCCGTGTCCGCCATGGCCATGGTGCATGAATCTGTGCATCAGCGGGCAAGCCAGCAAGAACAGATACGGAAAGATGCCCAGCAGATGTGCGCGGTGCTCCGTGAACAGGAAGAACCCGGCAATGGCGAGAAAACCGTAGAACACCCAGCGTGCTCGGGAATGATGCGATGTATCGTTTTGCTCAGACATGACAACCTCCCTAAAGTGACACGCGGCGTAGCCGCAACGCATTGGTGATCACCGACACCGAGCTGAAGCTCATCGCCGCCGCCGCGATGATGGGGGAGAGCAGCAGGCCGAAGAACGGATACAACACGCCTGCCGCAACAGGGATGCCAAGCACGTTGTAGATGAAGGCGAAGAACAGGTTCTGGCGGATGTTTTTCATGGTGGCGCGGGAGAGGCGCAAGGCGCGCACGATGCCGCGCAGGTCGCCTTTGATCAGCGTGATGCCCGCGCTTTCCATCGCAACATCGGTGCCGGTGCCCATCGCGATACCTACTTGAGCCTGCGCCAAGGCAGGCGCGTCGTTGATGCCGTCGCCTGCCATCGCCACGATACGTCCCTGTGCTTGCAGTTGCTTGACGATGGAAGCTTTCTGCTCGGGCAGCACTTCCGCCTCGATGCGATCTATGCCCAGCTTGCGCGCCACCGCTTCGGCCGTGGTGCGGTTGTCGCCGGTCAGCATGATGACCTGCACGCCTTCCTCATGCAGCGCGCGGATCGCTTCTGGCGTGGAAGGCTTGACCGGATCGGCCACGCCGATCAACCCTGCGGCCTTGCCATTGATCGCCA
>CAYROQ010000063.1:0-3861 GCA_964425955.1 uncultured Sideroxydans sp. | reverse complement strand
TTTCTGCCGCCGGAATAATGGTCGGCATGCACGTGGGTATCGATCACGTAATTGATAGTGACCCCCGCTTTCTTTGCTTCCTCGATATACCACTCCTCATCCCCGGCGACCACATCCACCGCCATGGATTTACCCTTGGTACCGCAGCCGAAGAAATATGACAGTGAAGATTCTTTTGTTGGCAGTTGTTTGAAGAACATTGCTCGCTCCCTAGTTATCAGTTGATTGTTAAAACACCAGAACCTTGTCCGCCCACACCGTCCACTCGGTCAGTTCTGCCAGCGTGCTGCGGCGCGCCCCGCTGGTCAGATCACCGTCGGCCATGCCGCGCGCATCCATGCAGGTGCCGCAGATACCCATCTCACCACCGTGGCGGATCACGTTGCCGATCATCGTCTCGACGTTGTAAAAGCCCGGCGGGACCTTCTGCCCCTTATGCGCGGCCGAGGCGGCATCGCCAATAAAAAAGATGCGTACTTCGTTGCCCTCGACTTTTGAAAGCGAGCCGGCAAGCCGCAATCCGTTATAGGTGCGCTCACTGCCGTAAGGTGCGTCATTGAGGATAAACAGATTTTTCATGGTGACCTCCCGTTGGTTAACATTCTAATATCCATTGGAATGATTAGAGCACCGACTATTCATTACTGTCAAGATGATTTATAGTAACAACCGATTGTTCCGCTATCCATTGGATTGATGAGATGAAAAACGCGCGCAAGATTAAAGATCTACTCTATGAACAGGTGGCAAGGATCGGCAAGGTTTTCTCCAGCCCGAAGCGTTTGGAGTTGATCGAACTGCTTTGCCAAGGCGAAAAAACAGTGGAGACGCTGGCAAACGAAGCCTCCATCAGCGTCAAGTTGACCAGTGCGCATTTGCGCGAGTTGCGTTTGGCGCAATTGGTCGAAACCGAGCGACAGGGCAAGAATATCCAATATCGCTTGGCCAATAAGTCGGTGGCTGATCTGTGGGTGCAGATACACACCTTGGCCGAGGAGCGGCTGGTCGAGATGCAGCTTGCCTTACAGAAGATCGCCACCCAACCGGAGGACTTGGTCGGCAGCGATCGGGAGAGTCTGATGAAAGCCGCGCGCAAGGGCGAAGTGGTGGTGCTCGATGTAAGGCCCACGGAAGAATATCTGCATGCGCATCTGCCGTTCGCGCGTTCCATCCCGATGGAAGAATTGCGTCAACGCTTGGCGGAATTGCCCAAAGACCGTTCGATCATTGCCTATTGTCGCGGTCCCTATTGCCTGATGGCGGTCGATGCGGTAGCCCTTCTCAAACAGGAGGGCTTTGCAGCCATCCATCTGCGCGAGGGTGTCGCCGAGTGGGCAGCTGCGCACAACTGACCACCACGAACGGTCCGCACTTATTTACAGTTGTTGTGCAGCTTCCACTTCTCTTCATGTCCCATCGCTTTGGCAAAATCGGGCACTTTGCAACGCTCGATTTCTGCGGGGTCAGCTAGGGTTTGCGCAAGCGAGTTGGTCGTATTATGCAAGGCGACTTGTGCTGTACGTGCCCGCATCCAATGGTCGCCAAAGCCGACCAGTACAATGAATACCACGACGATTAAGCCTTGCCACCTATTGCCGCCCGCACCCGGCGCGGGCGGCTGTTCACATACCCCGCCGGGGCACAGTTCGGTTTTGTTGTTGAATAGCCGATAGGCCGAACACCCCAGACAAATACCGAAGGCGGTCTCAAAGAACAATAACAACAGGCACAGCGCGCACACGATTAAATTGACCGGCCCCATCACGTTGTTGATGACCACCAAAAGAAACATGGTGAACGCCAGCGCAAAACCGATGGCCCACGCGAAGCGTTTTTGAGGCGCACCAACGTATTCGGGTTGCTGTTTGCGCACAAACCATTGCCCCAGAATCATGCTGGGGGCATAAAGCGGATTGATAAAGATACGAACCGTAAAGTCGATCAGGAAGGCGATGACAAACACTCTTGTCAGTTGGAAATCACCCAACTGCCAAGCCTTCATGAACGACACGATGGCAAATATAAAAAGAATGCCCGCGCTGGCGCGAACGGCGCGCTCGTTCAGGACAGGCACGTTGTAGCCGGGAATCTGTTGCCCGAATTGGAAAATGGATTGGCTCATGGTTCTCTCTATGAAAAATTGGATAGATAGCATGGTTGGTTAGAGATCGCAGACATCCGCTGCTGTGGATTATTTTCGACTGATCTTGACGATTTGCCATTGATTTTTGTCACCCTGCATCATTTCAAAATGCACGTTGTCGCCGATCTGGATGTCTTGGGGGAGGGGCGTTTTCAGCATGAACCACATGGTCATCGCAGGCCAGCCCAGCGCGGCAATGGGTTCGTGTGCGATTTGCACTTTTCCGGCCGCCGCGTTTATTCCTCTCAATGCGCCAGTCCCAGTGTGTAGGGTCGTTGCCTGTGAAGGCTGATGCGATGGAATCTCGTGTGGCTTGTGCGATGCGGCGCGGGCATGGCCAATGGTTGCCAGCAATGTCATGCAGAACGCGATAGTCAATTTATTCATGGTGTTTCCTTTTTGTTGGGATGGGTGATAGAAGAAATATCGTGTTGTTTGATCAGCGCGTAGATCACCGGAATCACCAGCAAGGTCAACACTGCCGAAGAAATCATGCCGCCAACCATCGGTGCGGCGATGCGGCGCATCACTTCCGAACCGGTGCCGCTGCTCCACAGAATAGGCAGTAGTCCCGCCATGATCGCTACCACGGTCATCATCTTCGGACGCACACGTTCCACTGCGCCGTGCATGATGGCGGCTTGTAAATCCATGGCTGTCGGATCACGACCTGCGCTGGCGCAGCGTGTTTGAACTTCCTGCCAGGCATGTTCCAGATAAATCAGCATCACCACGCCGGTCTCCGCCGCCACACCCGCCAGCGCGATGAAGCCCACCGCCACGGCCACACTCAGGTTGTAGTCGAGCAGCCACAGAAACCATATTCCTCCCACCAAGGCGAACGGCACCGACAACATCACCACCAGCGATTCGGTGACACGTTTGAAATTCAGGTAGAGCAACAGGAAGATGAGCAACAGGGTGATCGGGATGACGATCTTCATCTTCGCGGCGGCGCGTTCCATGTATTCGAATTGCCCGCTCCACGTTGCGTAATAACCGGACGGAAATTTCACCTGCTCGGCCACGGCTGCCTGTGCGCGTTTGACGAAACCGCCGAGATCCGATTCGCGTGTGTCCACGTAGATGTAGGCGGAGAGCAGGGCGTTCTCGGTGCGGATGGACGGGGCGCCTTTGTTGATGCTGATCCTTGCAAGTTGGCCGAGCGGGATCATCGCGCCCTCGCCGTTATTTGACATTTCTGTGGGCACTAGTACCTCGTGCGCGATTTGTTCCGGTGTGCTGCGCAGTTCGCGCGGATAACGCACGTTGACACCGAAGCGTTCCAGCCCTTCCACCGTGGTGGTGACGTTCTCGCCACCCAGCGCGGTGGCGATCACGTCCAACACTTCGTCCATCGTCAATCCGTAACGCGCCAGCGCATGACGATCCGGTTCGATGTTGAGATAGAAACCGCCGGTGATGCGCTCGGCAAAGGCACTGCTGGTTCCCGATACCTTCTTCACCACGGCTTCGATCTCTTTGGCGAGGCGTTCCATCTCGTCCAGATTCTTGCCGAACACTTTGATGCCGATGGGGGTGCGGATGCCGGTGGAGAGCATGTCGATACGCGCCTTGATCGGCATGGTCCACGAATTCGCCACGCCGGGGAATTGCAGCGCCTTGTCCATCTCGGCGATCAACTTGTCGGTGGTCATACCGCTGCGCCATTCATCCTGCGGCTTGAGGTTGATCACCGTCTCGAACATTTCCAGCGG
>CAYROQ010000062.1:0-4377 GCA_964425955.1 uncultured Sideroxydans sp. | reverse complement strand
GCGTGCTCATCGCCTTCATCGCCATGCGCTTTTTGAATCTCAATTCCAACATCATGAGTCTGGGCGGCATCGCCATCGCCATCGGGGCGATGGTGGATGCGGCGATCGTGATGATCGAGAATGCGCATAAGCATTTGGAGAGGTTGGAACAATCGGTGCGCGATCAACGGGCGTTCCCTCACCCCAACCCCTCTCCCGAAGGGCGAGGGGCTTTGCTCCCTTCCCCCGCCGGGGGAAGGGCCGGGGATGAGGGAACGCCTTTTGATGCCCGCGCCCAGGCCATCCTCGCCGCCTGCAAGGAAGTCGGCCCCTCCCTCTTTTTCTCCCTGCTCATCATCACCGTCTCCTTCCTTCCGGTGTTCACGCTGGAGGCACAGGAAGGCCGCTTGTTCGCACCGCTGGCCTTCACCAAAACCTTTGCCATGGCGGGCGCTGCCCTGCTCTCGGTGACGCTGGTGCCGGTGCTGATGCTGCTGTTCATCAAAGGCAAGATCAAAGCGGAATCCGAGAACCCGCTCAACCGCTGGCTGATCGCGGGTTACCGACCGCTCATCGCGGCTGTACTGAAACGCAAGAAGGCCACGCTCGCCATCGCAGCATTGGCATGCGTCATCAGCCTGTATCCCGCCATTAAACTAGGCAGCGAGTTCATGCCGACGCTCAACGAGGGCACCTTGTTCTACATGCCTGCCTCATTGCCCGGCATGTCGGTGACCAAAGCCGCCGAGTTGTTGCAAACACAAAACAAGATCATCAAGAGTTTCCCTGAGGTCGAGTCGGTATATGGCAAGGCCGGACGCGCGCAAACTGCCACCGACCCAGCGCCGCTGGAGATGTTCGAGACGGTGATCAACCTCAAGCCGCAGGAGGAATGGCGCGACGGCATGGACACCGACAAGCTGATCGCCGAGATGGACAAGGCATTGCAGTTCCCCGGCGTGGCCAACTCGTGGACCATGCCGATCAAGGCGCGCATCGACATGCTCTCCACCGGCATCCGCACGCCCATCGGCATCAAGGTGTACGGCAAGGATCTGGAGGAGATGGAGCGTGTCGCCAAGCAGATCGAGGCCGTGGTCAAAAAGATACCGGGTACGACCAGCGCCTATGCCGAGCGCATCACCGGCGGTTTCTATCTCGACATTGAACCCGACCGGCTGGCGCTGGCGCGTTACGGATTGACTGTGGGCGAGGTGCAGGATGTGATCGCCACTGCACTGGGTGGTGAGAACGTCACCACTACGGTGGAGGGCTTGGAACGCTTCGGCGTAAATGTGCGTTATCCGCGCGATCTGCGCAGCACACCGGAACAGATCGCGCGCGAGGTCCTAGTGCCAACCATGGACGGCGCGATGATCCCGCTCGGCCAGGTCGCCCGAGTGAGCCTCAGCAAGGGCGCGCCGAGTATCCGCACCGAGAACGCGCTGCTCTCCGCCTACATCTACGTGGACATCCGCGAACGCGACATCGGCTCGTATGTGGACGAAGCGCGCAAGGCCGTGGCGGCGGAGGTGAAGTTCCCGCCCGGCTATTACGCCGCGTGGAGCGGGCAGTTCGAGTACATGGAACGTGCCATCGCCAAGATGAAGGTCGTGATCCCCATCACGCTGCTGCTGATCTTCTTGCTGCTGTATCTCAACTTCAAGCGCGTCACCGAATCGCTGGTGGTGATGCTGTCGGTACCGTTCGCGCTGGTGGGCGGCGTGTGGCTGCTGTGGTTGCTCGACTACAACCTGAGCGTGGCAGTCGCCGTGGGCTTCATCGCGCTGGCGGGAGTGGCGGCAGAGACGGGTGTGGTGATGCTGATCTATCTGGAGAAGGCATGGCAGGAAGTGCAGGCGCGCTGCACCGAGGCTGGTCGCGAACCCTTAGCTCAAGACTTGTACGCCGCCATCATGGAAGGCGCAGTCGAACGCGTGCGCCCCAAGATGATGACCGTGGTCGCCATCATGGCCGGCCTGCTACCCATCCTGTGGAGCAGCGGCACCGGCTCGGAAGTGATGCGCCGCATCGCCGCCCCTATGGTCGGCGGCATGATCTCTTCCGCAGTGCTGACCTTGTTGGTGATCCCGGTGATCTACGCGCTGATCAAACAACACGAAACTTCCCCAACCTCCAACCAAACGAGAAAGGAAACACCATGAAAAAACTTACCCTCACCTTCGGCTTTGCCCTGATTGCCGCAAGCGGCGCAATGGCGCAAGCCGCCTCGCATGAACACGATATGTCGCAACACCAGATGGCCATGCAGCCCACCAATCAACAAGGCGTGGGCGTAATCAAAGCGCTGAACGTGAAAGCGAACAAAGTGCAAATCGCCCACGAGCCGATTGCCGCGCTGGGCTGGCCGGCGATGACTATGTGGTTTGCGCAGCAAAACCCAATTCCCGCCGACATTAAAATCGGCGACAACGTGCGTTTTGAAATGCTGGAAAACGACAAGAAACAATGGGTGATCGTCAAGATCGTGCGCTAATAATTCAAGGCTTGTGAAAGGAACAATATGAAAATATTTATTCGATTTTTTATCGTGCTGGTACTCGCCCTGACTGGAGCAGGTATCGCGCAAGCCGCAACCACAATCACGCTTCACAAAAGCCCGACTTGCGGCTGCTGCGAAAAGTATGTGGACTATTTGCGCGAGAACGGCTTCGCGGTGAAGGCGGTGAATGAATCCGACATGGATGCAATCAAGAAACGTCGCGGCGTGTCCCATGTCGCCAGTTGCCACACGGCACTGGTCAACGGCTATGTGGTCGAGGGGCATGTTCCGGTTGCCGCCATCCGCAAGATGCTCAAAGAAAAACCTTCCATCATCGGCATCAGCGCACCCGGCATGCCGATGAATTCGCCGGGCATGGGTGAAATGAAAAAAGGAACACTGACGATCTATGCCGTTCCCAAGGGAGAAGCCGAACCTTATGTATTCTCAGTCGAGTAAGCGGAATCAAAAGCGCATGACTTTTTTCATGCATAACGCATAAAGAAGGAGTAGAAAAATGAAACGATACCAACGAGGAGATGCAACCGTAGTGGTGATGATCGTGATGATGGCGGCGATGTGGATGTTCAGCGGACACATGGGCATGATGGGAATTGGGCATGGTGGTGAATATACGGAACAGTCCGCGCATGCCGAGCCACAAACGAAAGATGAACCAACTCAGCCGTCTGCACCTAAAGAGACACCAGAACATAAGCACTAAACAATGACAAATTCAGGAGGCTAGCATGATTGAAATCATTCCTAATTTCCACCCCGCAATCGTGCATTTCCCCATTGCGTTCACCACGGCTGCGGTTGCACTTATCACGGTTGGTACGCTGTTCAGCAATTGGCCTTATGGGGCGCAATGCCTGATGACGGGACGCTGGATGTTATGGGGTGCAGCATTGTTTGCTGTTATTGCCGCCACGTCTGGCTGGTTCGCCTTCAATAGCGTCGAGCATGATGAGGTGAGTCATGCCGCCATGATTCTGCATCGCAATTGGGCGCTGGGCACAGTAACTGCCTTGCTTTCCCTCACCGTTTGGGATGTTCTGCGTGGCCGTTCCGGTAAGAAGCCATCTTCTGGATTTTGGATATTTCTAGTTGCGGTTTGGCTGCTAGTGATGAGTACGGCATGGCACGGTGCAGAGTTGGTGTATCGCCATGGCCTTGGGGTGATGGCCTTGCCCGATGTCCATATCGAGCAAGGCGCTGCAACGCACGATGCCGGTGGTCATGGTCATCAGCACACACATTGATTATTGGTTGTTGAGAGGAGGTGTCTATGCTCGTTTGATTCAATGTTTTTTTGCAGCATATTTATTAACCAAATTTAGGAGTTCAAAATGAAACTGAAGACCACACTACTCGCCGCAACACTTGCAGCATTCGCCGTTTCGACCGCTTATGCCAAGGAAGAACAACACTCGGATGCTAAAGCTGACGCTCCAAAGGTTGAGAAGACAGAGGCAAAAAAACCGGTGAAAAAGCATAACCATATGGAAGAAAAAACTGGGATGCCTATGAATGAACCCAAGGCCAAGAGTGAGAGAAGTGAGAGCCCAGCTTCACAGATGCCTGTAAAGAAGCATTCTCACCCTACCGACAGATAGGCTGACGAATTGGGCACGGCATGATTTCTATACATCTTGCCGTGCTCTGTGCGATAAATCGGTGATTTATTTACCTTAAGGAAGATGGCGCCCCCATTGCGGAATATATATACATGTTCACCGATATCCCCCAAAACCCAAGCGAACTACACCGCTACCTGATTTCAAGATTCCTTGTTTCAGGAATCTTGATCAGTGTACTGATTGGTGGGCTTGTTTATTACTGGGAAAGTTGGCGAGTTGAAAGCATAGCTTTTGATCTGGCTGTAGTCAGTG
>CAYROQ010000061.1:0-4828 GCA_964425955.1 uncultured Sideroxydans sp. | reverse complement strand
TCAATTACGTGATCGATACCCACGTGCATGCCGACCATTATTCCGGCGGCAGAAAGCTTGCGCAGATGATCGGTGCGCCCTATTGCCTGCACGAATCGAACAAAGGTCGGGTGAAGTTCGACTTTGAGCCTTTGGTCGATGGGCAGTCGCTGAACCTTGGCAACGTCAATGTCGAAGTGCTGCATACCCCCGGCCATACACCGGATAGCATCTGCCTGCTGGTGACCGATATGCGTCGCGGGGAGTTGCCTTGGTTCGTCATTACCGGTGATACCTTGTTTGTAGGCTCCATAGGTCGCCCGGACTTACTGGGGCGCGAGCGGGAAATGTCCGCACAGCTTTACGACAGCATCCATGCCAAGTTGCTGCACCTGTCCAATGAAGTCGAGATCTTCCCCGGCCATCAGGCGGGTAGCGTTTGCGGTGCGGGTTTGTCCGGCAAACCATCCTCGACCATCGGTTTCGAAAAGCGCTGGAATCCGGGGTTATCGATGGACAAAGCGGCCTTCGTCGAAAATCTGCTCAAGGAAATTCCGCCGCGCCCTGCCGAGATGGACAAGATGGTCGCGGCCAATCTCGCGGGCTGATGCTGCGCCAGAATGCTTGCACACTTCAATTCGCATCAATTGTAGGAGCGGGCCATGCCCGCGATTGTCTTGTTCGCGGGCATGGCCCGCTCCTACGCCCAGGAGTGTAGGGTGGGCACGTTTCATGCCCACGCGAATTCTCATATCGCGCACCGCGTGGGCAAACGATAAAACTGTTTACCCACCCTACGACTTCCACAAAATGCTTTTCAAGGAAGAGGACTATGCAGCACGACAACCTGACTCACGGCATCCGCGCCAACCTCGACCAGTTTCTGCATCAACTGCTGCAAGTCATGCTGGTGGGATTCACCATCGGCATGATGCGCACGGTGGTGCCCGCACTTTCCGAATCCGAATTCGGCGTGCCGAAGAATTCCTTCATGTTGCTCACCGCTTTTGTGGTGGCCTTCGGTCTGGTCAAGGGCACGCTCAATTTTGTTGCCGGACGTTTGTCCGAGCGTATCGGCCGCAAGAAAGTGTTGCTGTTGGGCTGGGCTGCCGCACTGCCCATTCCCTTGCTGGTTTATTTCGCGCCTTCGTGGAGTTGGATCGTGGCGGCAACGGTGCTGCTCGGTATCAATCAGGGGCTGACCTGGTCGATGACGCAGACCTCCAAGTTGGACATCACGCGCGCCGACCAGCGCGGCCTCACCATCGGCCTCAATGAATTCTCCGGCTATGTCGGGCTGGCACTGGCGGGCATCATCACTGCCTATCTGGCGACCATGCTGGGACCGCGCAGCGGGCTGTTGCTGTTCGGCATGACGACGATCCTGCTGGCCATTCTGCTCACCCTGTTATGGGTCAAGGACACGCTGCCATGGGCAAAAAGCGAAGCGGCAAAACACAAGGCCGGTATCAGCAACGGGCCACTGGCGCGCTACCCGACTAACATCAGCGCGCAGCCGACGACGTGGGAAGTCTTCACGCTAGTGTCGTGGCGCGATAAACGCCTCGCGGCCATCAGCCAGGCCGGACTGGTGGAGAAGTTCGTCGATGCACTGGTGTGGGTGTTCTATCCGCTGTTCCTGTATCAGCGTGGCATCAGCCTGCCCGACATCGGCTGGATCGTCGGTGTGTATGGATTCGTGTGGGGCGGTTCGCAGTTCTTCACCGGCAAACTCTCAGACCACATCGGTCGTCACATTCCAAATATCCTTGGTATGTGGGTCTGCGGTGCGGGCGTGGCGCTGATGTTGCTCGGCGAGGGTATGGCCTGGTGGTCGTTGTCAGCGGCCGTTTCTGGTTTTGGCATGGCATTGCTGTACCCGAATCTTTCGGCAGCGATAGCCGACATCTCGCACCCGAACTGGCGTGGCTCCGCCATCGGCATTTACCGTTTCTGGCGTGACCTGGGCTACGGCATCGGCGCATTGGGGCTGGGTATCGCCGCGCATTTCAGCGGCTCGGTCGATGCGGCATTCTGGTTCGTCGCAATCTCGATGTTCATTTCGGGTACATTGCTGTGGCTGTTCGGTGCCGAGACGCATCCGCGCATCAATCCGGCGGTCGTCCACCCTACGAACACATGACTATCATCAACCCATAAAGGAAGAGCCTATGAGCATCTCTCGTATCTTGCTTAACGCTGCCGCTATTACGATTCTTTCGCTTGCTCCCGCACTCGCGAGCGCGGAAGAGAATATCGAGGCTGTAAAAGCGATGGAGGAATATCTGGCCTTCGTGGACTACGGCGGCGGCACCATTTCCCCTGAACAGATACCCAAGGAAGACTGGAAGCGCTTTTATGTAATCGATGCCCGCGACAAGGGGCAGTTCGACAAGGAGCATATTCCCGGTGCCGTGAACCTAGAATGGCGTCAGGTGCTGGAAAAGCGCACATCGATTCCGAAAGATAAACCCGTGCTGATCTACTGCAACACCGGCTCGCTTTCCGCCCAAGCTGGATTTGCCCTCCGCGTCTCCGGTTATGAAAATGTTCGCATCATTCAGGGCGGTTTTGCCGAGTGGAAGAGCAAAGGTGGTTTTGATTCAGCCATGAAAAAGGTGTTGAAGTGAGGTGAGATTGTTGCGCTTCGTTATTGAAGCCAAAACTGAACGGATGGCTGCAATTATCGTAGTGACATTCGCCCCTATCGATCCAGAGACATTAGGAGTACGAACATGAAACAGATTTCCATCATAGGTGCCGGTTTTGCCGCGCTGTCTGCGGCGCGCAAATTGCGCGAACTCGATGCGAATGTCGAGATCACCCTCATCGCCCCCAAGAAAGAGCTGATCTTTCTGCCGAGTTTGATCTGGATACCTTCGGGTAAACGCAAAGCAGAGGACGTGCGTATCCCGCTTGAGCGTTTCCTGAGCAACAACCGTATCCGCTTTTTTGCGGGTGAAGCGACCGGCTTGGAGAATAGCGGACGTAGCGTGCTGACCAACAACGGCAAGGTGGAAAACGACGGGCTGATCATCGCTTGTGGCGGACGCTTCATCAAGAAACTGCCCGGCATCGAGCATGCCATCCTGCCGTGCGAAGGCATCGCTGCTGCAGAAAAGATTCGCGACCGGGTAGCTGCGCTTAAACAGGGAAACATCGCACTGGGATTCGCGGGTAACCCGAATGAACCGAGCGCGATGCGCGGCGGCCCCATCTTCGAATTCCTGTTCGGTTTGGATACACAGTTACGCCGCGAAGGACGCCGAGACAAAATCAGTCTCACTTTCTTCAACCCCATGCCTAATCCAGGCAACCGCCTTGGTGAACGCGCGGTACAACGCCTAATGGCGGAGATGGATAAACGCGGTATCAAGAAACAACTTGGCAATAAACTGGTCGGCTTCGAGGCAGATAAAGTGAAGACCGAAGGTGGCGAGTTCTCTACTGACCTCATCATCTTCATGCCCGGCTTGACCGGCAATGCGTGGTTCGACCAGACCAATCTGCCACGTTCAGCGGGCGGACTCGTCAAAGCCGATGCACAGTGCCGTGTCGAAGGCATGCCTGCGGTGTATGTCGTCGGCGACTCCGGCAGCTTCCCTGGGCCGGACTGGATGCCCAAGCAGGCACACATGGCCGATTTGCAAGGCGAAACGGCCGCCGCGAATCTGTTGACGGAACTGGCTGGTGGTAATCCACAGCAGACCTTCAAAGTGGAGTTGCTCTGCATCGTCGACAGCCTCGATGCCGGGATGATGGTGCGGCGCACGCTGGATAGTGAGATGTCCTTACCACCGCTTGGCCTGATGCATCACGCCAAGTCGTTCTTCGAATCCTGGTATCTGCGCAAATATCGATAGGTGAAAACCGATGTGTGAGCTCTTTGGAATATCGTCCGATTACCCTGTAGATGTCAGCCAAGAGCTCAACGAGTTTCGCTTGCATGGCGGCCATGCCGCGGACAATCCTGACGGTTGGGGACTCGCTTGGCAGGAGAACGGTACGTTTCGCCTAGCCAAGGAGCCGACGCCGGCGCACCAGAGCACGCTGTTTGCACAGTTATGCGGAAGCACACGCTCAAGTTTGGTTATCGCGCATGTGCGCAAGGCGAGCTATCCTCCTGTCATCGATATGAGCAATACCCATCCGTTCCAGCGCGTGTGCTGCGGCAAGGAATGGGTGTTCGCCCACAACGGCATGGTGCCGGACATCGTGGACATAGAATTGTCGAGCAACAACGCGGTCTGCTGCCCCACCGGCAGGACAGACTCTGAATATGCTTTCTGCCATCTCCTCGATAGCATCGCTCAGCATTTTCACAGCTTGCCTTCCGCTGCCCCCTCCACCTGGTTTGAAAATCTGGCGGTGGTGAGCGGCTTGGTTGCCTCGCTCGGCAAGTTCAATTTCCTGATGTCAGACGGGGAACACCTGATCGCCTACGGACACGACCGGCTGCATTATTTGGAACGATCAAGCTCAGACAGCCCTGATGGTTCACTTGATACTGCCAATAACGTTCTGATCGCAACCGAACCTCTGGACAAAAATGAAAAGTGGACGGCTTTCAAACCGGGCGAGTTGCGTGTTTACCGCTCTGGCAAATTGATAGGACGAGTGATGACCCAGCCTACCCAACTTCCGATTCTAAATAGCGCCAACACGTAGGACAGGAATAATCATATGTTCACAGGTCGCCGTAATGTTCTGCTTCTTGCAATCAGCCAGGCGCTGATGCTTTCTGCCATCGTGATGTCGATGGCACTCGGCGCTGTTCTCGGTAGTGACCTCGCACCAGACAAAGGTTTCGCCACTTTACCCATTGCCGTGATGGTGATCGGCACCGTCC
>CAYROQ010000060.1:5173-5390 GCA_964425955.1 uncultured Sideroxydans sp. | reverse complement strand
TGGCAAACGCGTCACCTGCCCGCTGCATAGCTGGGTGATCGATCTGGAGTCCGGCTCCGCCATCGCTCCCGATACCGGCTGCGCGCATCGGCATGAAGTGCGTATCGCGCACGGTGTGTTGTTTCTCGAAGCCGAGGCCGGGGCATGCAAAGCCTAAACTCAGATAATCAGTCAGGCTCAACATCATTCCCTCCCCCTTGCAGGGGGAGGGGTAGGG
>CAYROQ010000060.1:0-5163 GCA_964425955.1 uncultured Sideroxydans sp. | reverse complement strand
ATCCTAGCCTTCCCCCTGCAAGGGGGAAGGAACAATTCGGCTTTTATGGATAACTCACAAATAGATCACCCGCGAACTATCCGCAGCACCTGCCCCTATTGCGGGGTCGGTTGCGGCGTGATGGTGAAGGTTGCGGCTGGCGCTGTGACCGTGACAGGCGACACACAGCATCCGGCCAATTTTGGCAAGCTGTGTTCCAAGGGTGCGGCTCTGGCGGACACACTGGATCACGAGGGACGTTTGCTGCATCCCTTGGTCAACGGCCAGCGCGCTTCATGGGATGCGGCGCTGAATCATGTCGCCAATGGCTTCAACAAGATCATCGCCGAGCACGGGCCGGATGCCGTGGCGTTCTATGTTTCGGGCCAACTGTTGACCGAAGACTATTACGTTGCCAACAAGCTGATGAAAGGTTTCATCGGCAGCGCCAACATCGACACCAATTCGCGGCTGTGTATGTCCACCGCCGTGGCGGCGCACAAGCGCGCCTTCGGTGCCGATGCGGTGCCGGTCTGTTATGAAGACATCGAGGCCGCCGATCTGGTGGTGATCGTCGGTTCCAACTATGCGTGGGCGCATCCGGTTTTGTATCAACGCTTGGTCGCCGCAAAGAAAACACGTCCGGAAATGCAGGTGGTGGTGATCGACCCACGGCGCACGGCAACGTGCGACATCGCCGATTTGCATCTGTCTATCGCGCCCGGTGCCGATGCGTACCTGTTCAACGGTCTGCTGCATCACTTGCGGCGCGAAGATGCGCTCAATCTGGCTTATGTCGAGGCGCATGTGGAAGGTTTTGCAGCAGCGTTTGAGGCTGCTCGCGCAGTGAGTTCGATTCCCAAGGTGGCGCAAGTGTGTGGCGTGCCTGAATCCCAAGTCAGTGAACTCTTCCGCCTGTTCGAGCGTACCGAACGCACGGTGACCATTTTCTCGCAAGGCATCAATCAATCTTCCAGCGGCGTGGATAAAGCCAACGCGATTTTCAACGTGCATCTGGCGACTGGACGCATCGGCAAGCCCGGCATGGGGCCGTTCTCGGTGACCGGGCAACCGAATGCGATGGGTGGGCGCGAAGTGGGCGGGCTGGCCAACCAACTGGCGGCACACATGGATTTTTCCGATGTAAACAGCATCAACCTGGTCTCTCGTTTTTGGGATGCGCCGCGTATGGCGCAAGCGCCCGGACTGAAAGCGGTGGACATGTTCCAAGCCATCGCCGACGGCAAGATCAAAGCGGTGTGGATCATGGGCACCAACCCAGTGGTCAGCTTGCCGGATGCAGACAAGGTGCGCGCCGCCTTGCTGGGATGCGAGTTAGTGGTGGTATCCGATTGCGTGCACCACACCGACACCACCGCCTGCGCCCACATCTTGTTGCCGGCTGCCGGCTGGGGCGAGAAAGACGGCACGGTGACCAATTCGGAGCGGCGCATCTCACGCCAGCGATCCTTCTTGCCCGCAGTAAGTGAAGCCAAGCCGGACTGGTGGATCATCACTCAAGTGGCACAGCGCATGGGGTTTCCCAAGGCATTCTCGTATACCAAACCGGCACAGATATTCCGCGAACATGCGCGCCTGTCTGGATTTGAAAATGAGGGGAACGGGCATGCCCGTTCCCCTCTCCCCAACCCTCTCCCACAAGTGGGCGAGGGAGCAAACGAATCGCCACGCGAGCCTTTCATTAAGCGCGCCTTTGACATCGGCGCATTGAAAGAACTAAGCGATGCGGAATACGACACATTGCAACCGGTGCAATGGCCAATTATTCAAGAACCCCACTTTGAAGAAGCCTGTCCTGAGCCTGCCGAAGCGGGGGGGCAGGGGGGATTTAAGGGTGTTCAGCGTTTGTTTGCCGACGGCAAGTTTTACACGCCCAGCGGCAAGGCACGCATGGTCGCCGTGGTGCCGCAATTACCTGCCGTGGCGGCCGATGGTGATTTCCCGCTGGTGCTGAATACCGGCCGCATCCGCGACCAATGGCACACCATGACCCGCACCGGAAAAGTGCCGCGCCTGAATGCGCAAGTATTTGAATCGTTCGTGCAAGTGCACGCATCCGATGCGCAAGCTCACCAACTGCAGGAGGGAGGATTGGCGCGTTTGACCAGTCGCCACGGTGCGATGTTGGCGCGGGTACAGGTCAGCGAGGATCAGCGTCAGGGCTCGGTGTTCGTGCCGATGCACTGGAACGATGCCTTTGCAAAATCGGCGCGGGTGGACGCGTTGGTCGCGCCGATCACCGATCCGATCTCGGGTCAGCCGGAATCCAAACACACACCGGTGCGGGTCGAACCTTATCAAACTGTGTGGCAGGGTTTTGTGTTGAGTCGCGCGCGGCTGGATTTTGCCGATGCCAGTTATTGCGCAAGTTCGCAGGGTGCGGGTTATTGGCGCCATGAGCTTGCGGGTGAAGTTTTACCGGAAGACTGGCGCACTTGGGTGCACGCGGTTGCGCACAGTGTGGGCGATTGGATCGAGTATCGCGATGCGGCGATGGGACGTTATCGTGCCGCCTGTCTGCAAGACGGCCGACTGCAGGCCGTGTTTTTCATTGCGCCCGATCAGCGCCTGCCGGAACGTGAGTGGCTGTCCAGTCTGTTTGCCCATTCACAGATGGCGTCCGCCGACTTGGCGGGATTGTTGGCGGCACGTCCACCCAAAGGAACGGCGGACACTGGACGCAACGTGTGTGCCTGTTTTGGCGTGGGAGAAAAAACCATCCTGGATGCCATTCAAACTCATAAACTGGAAAGCGTCGAAGCGGTTGGCAAGCGTATCAAAGCAGGCACCGGTTGCGGGTCTTGTGTGCCGGAGATTCGTCGGATATTGGAACGCAGTTGATATTGCATAAATGATTCCAGCGTCGATGGCCGGTGACAATTCAAAATTGGCGTTGGGACAAGCAGGCTGCCCTGGCCGAGAAAAGATCGTTGTCGTACCCCCCGCATTGATCGTAAAACACGCCCGGGGAACAGTACGTTGCAACATCAAGCTCGATGCTATAAAACGGACCCAAAGTCTGCCTTTGATATAATCGCGCCGCCTTTCATAAACTGCCCTCAAAACGTGACCAAAGTCGATTTTTATACCGGCAGCGAAGACAAGTTGCGCACCGCATGCCAACTGAGCCACAAAGCAATGCAGAACGGATTGCGCGTCCTGTTGCACACGCCGGATGAAGAGACTGCCGACAAGCTGGACAAACTGCTGTGGCACTTTCCCGCTACCGCTTTTATCCCGCACTGCCGCAGCCACGAAGCGGATGCGGCCACCCTGCCGGTCGTCATCGCACGCGACGAAATTTTCCCGCATTCCGAGTTGCTCATCAGTTTGCACAGCGACTGCGTGACCTTCTTCAGCCGCTTTGAACGCGTCATCGAGATCGTCGGCAACGATGAAGAGGACGCACAACGGGGTCGCGCGCGTTTCAAGTTCTACCGCGACCGCGGCTACGAGATCAACCACACCGACCTGGCAAAGTTACGCACATGAAGGACAAACCGTTGCCTGCCGATGATTTGCCGGTCTTGTTCGAACGAGTCGGCGAAGCGACGGCGGACTATCCCACACTGACCGAATTGGCCGAGGAACTCCCCTCCCCAACTTCGCCGCTTTTCCAGCAGGTCGCTCCCGAGTTGTTGCATGAGCTGGAAGTTCATCTGAACAGTCTTGTCGCGCAAAAACTCCAGCAACACTTGGCCGATGCCCAGCAGCAGGCCATTTCCATCGCGCTGGCAGATATTCGTGCCGAGATTCCCGAACTGATCCGCAAAGCACTCGCCGACACGGCCAAATAATCCGCACGCGTTTGCCGCACCCATCGCGCCGTTCCGGGCCGACGGTTTTTCTGCACGAAAGGGCGCCTCAAATAATCCAAAGTTCTAAGCAAGACAAGGCGCGATCGAAAAATTGCGACGCAGCATATGTTGGATATGCAAGGAGTAATTTTTTGTGAGCAACGCCGTATTGCGACAAAACGCAGTTTCAGTGAAGACTAACCTTAAGGTTATGTCGTAACTAAAATTTGGATTATTAGAGGTGCCCAAAAGACGTCCCAGCATTACGCCTGTATAATCGCGCCCTTCTTAAAATCCCCGCATTTCTGGCACAGACCGCAATGGAACTCGCAAAAAGTTTTGACCCGAAAGACATCGAAGCGCGCTGGTATCCCGAATGGGAAAAATCCGGTTATTTCAAGGCCGGACTCGATACACACAAACCCGACTCATTCTGCATCCAACTGCCGCCGCCCAACGTCACCGGCACCCTGCACATGGGGCACGGTTTCAACCAGACCCTGATGGATGCGCTCACACGCTACCACCGCATGCGCGGCGACAATACGCTATGGCAACCGGGCACCGACCACGCGGGTATCGCCACGCAGATCGTGGTCGAGCGCCAGTTGAATGCGCAGAACATCACGCGCCATGATCTGGGTCGCGAGAAATTTCTGGAAAAAGTGTGGGAGTGGAAAGAACACTCCGGCAACACCATCACCCAACAGATGCGCCGCCTCGGCACCTCGCCCGACTGGTCGCGCGAACGTTTCACTATGGATCCCGCGCTGAACAAAACTGTCACCGAGACGTTTGTGCGCCTGTTCAACGAAGGTCTGATTTATCGCGGCAAACGTCTGGTGAACTGGGACCCGAAATTACATACCGCCGTGTCCGACCTGGAAGTGGTGCAGGAGGAAGAAGACGGCTTCATGTATCACATCCGTTATCCGTTGGCGGACGGCAGTGGTCATCTCACGGTCGCCACCACCCGCCCCGAAACCATGCTGGGCGACGTCGCCGTGATGGTGCATCCCGAAGATGAACGTTATAAACACCTCATCGGCAAACAAGTCACGCTGCCGCTGTGCGACCGCAGCATCCCCATCATCGCCGACGAATATGTCGATAAAGAATTCGGTACGGGCGTGGTCAAGGTCACGCCCGCGCATGATTTCAACGACTATGCGGTGGGACAGCGCCACAAACTGGAGATGATCTCCATCCTCACGCTGGATGCGAAGATCAACGAACACGCGCCCAAGCAATACCAAGGCATGGACCGATTCGCCGCACGCAAACAGATCGTCGCCGATCTGGAGACTGCGGGCGTATTCGACAAGGCCGAGAAGCACAAACTCAAAGTGCCGCGCGGCGACCGCAC
>CAYROQ010000059.1:0-5715 GCA_964425955.1 uncultured Sideroxydans sp. | reverse complement strand
AGCCGCAAAGAGATCAGCCTCATCGGTATGGCGCATCGCACCGCGTTCATCCACCAAAGCTCGCTCGCCAATGTGAACCACATGCTGGAAGGTTTCATCGACGGCCTCAACAGCCGCCGCCCCGCACTGTTCAACGTCTACGCGGTGTGCCCGCCGGAACATGGCGTGGGTGACAACAGCGCCGTGGCACAGAGCAAGATGGCAGTCGAGTCTCGCGCCTTCCCGCTGTTCCGCTTCGATCCCGACGCGGGCATCACCTTCTCCGAGTGTGTCACGCTGGAAGGCAATCCAGCGTTAGACAGCGATTGGCCCGAATACAAACTCGACTACAAGGACGAGGCGGGCAACCCGCAGTCGATGACGCTGCCGATGACCTTTGCTGACTTCGCTCTGACCGAGGGCCGCTTCGCCAAGCAGTTCAAGAAAGCGCCGGCGGACACCTGGAATGACGACATGGTGTTGTTGGGAGAATTCTTGAAGTTGTCGGAAGATGAGCGCGACGGCAAGTTCCCCTTCATCTGGTCAGTGGACAAGAAAAATCATCTGATGCGCGTGCTGGTCTCGAAAGAGTTGGTGTTGTCGTGCGAGGAGCGCATGCAGTTCTGGAAGCAACTCAAGGATGTCGCTGGCGTAGGACGCGCAAACAGCAACGAAGATGCCATCGCCAATCGCGTGCGTCAGGAACTCATCCAGATGTTGTCGTCGGGAATGAGTGGCTCCGTCGCCGGCTCGCCCACCACGATCGAGATACCCGGTGCCTCGAATGCGGCGGATTACGAGGCGGTATTCATCGACACTCCGGAATGCACAGCGTGTGACGAGTGCATGAACATCAACCCCAAAATATTTGCCTACAATGACCAAAAGAAAGCCGTCGTCATCAACCCGAAAGCGGGCAACTTCCTTGACATCGTTAAAGCTGCGGAGAAATGCACGGCTGGCATCATTCATCCGGGCACGCCTTGGAACAGCGGCGAAGCCAACCTCGACAAACTGAAGGCACGCGCGGCGAAATTCAATTGAGATGAAAATGCGGCTTCCCTTCTTCAACAGCACGCCGACCTTCGATCACGGCATCCACCCGGTCTATCACAAAGAGACCGGGCATCTGCCGATCCGCCGGTTTCCGTTCGCGCCCAAACTGTATGTGTCGCTGGAGCAACACATCGGCAAACCCGCGATCGCCATCGTGCGCGTGGGGCAGGAAGTATTGCGCGGTGAGCTCATCGCCAAACCGGATGGTCTGTTCTCGTTGCCCATCCATGCGCCCGCGACCGGCATCATCGAAGCATTGGAGCCGATGCCCTCGGACAACGGCGAGATGGAGATGTGCATCGTCCTCCGCGTGTACGAAGCCGATACGCAAGAAGTGCAGGTGCGTTATCCGCACGATCTGCAGAACATGGGCGGGCGTGAACTTGCGCTGGTGATGCAGGAGATCGGCGTGGCCGGCAAAGGCGGCGCCACCTTCCCCACCCACGCCAAGTTGATCCCGCCCAACGGTTGCACCATCGACACCATCATCGTCAACGGTGCGGAATGCGAACCCTTCCTCACCTGCGACCACCGCGTGATGGTGGAACATGCCAAAGACATCATGCAAGGCATCAAGTACGCGCGCCGCGTGTGCGGTGCACCGCGTGCCATCATCGGCGTGGAAGACAACAAGATGGATGCGGTCGCCGCACTGGAAGCCGCACTACCGGCCGATGGTTCGGTCACCGTCAAAGTCGTGGAGACCAAATATCCGCAGGGCGCTGCCGAGACGCTCATCACCGCTCTGTTGGGACGTGAAGTGCCTGCCGGAAAACGCAGCTCCTCCATCGGCGTGGTGATGAACAACGTGATGACACTCGCCTACATGGGCAGGCTGTTGCCACTGGGCGAAGGCATGACCGAGCGCATCGTCACCATCGCGGGCCCTTCGGTAGAACGCCCCGGCAACTACATCGTGCCGCTGGGTACACCGTTGCGTTTCCTGCTCGAATATGTGGGCGCGCGCAGCTCGGCAACCGAAGTCATTCTGGGCGGCCCGATGATGGGAACGACCATCCCTTCAGTGGATGTGCCCATCACCAAAGGCGTGTGCGGTGTGTTGGCGTTCGGCAAGAAGGATGCGATTCCACCCCAGATCTACCCCTGCATCCATTGCGGAGAGTGCGTCAACGCCTGTCCGAAAAAATTGAATCCCACGCAAATGGGATTGTTGGCTGCCAAACGTGAATACGACGTGATGGCAGATTCGTTTTTACTTGGCGAGTGTTTTGAATGCGGCTGTTGCAGCTATGTGTGTCCCTCACACATTCCCCTGGTGCAACAATTTCGTGTCGCCAAGTATTTTCTTAAGAACCGGGAGAAGGTGACGTGAGCGCCTTTCTAGAAGCTTCACATACCGTTCGTCCCGAGTGCCGCGCAACGCGCGGTGTATCGAGGGATTCCGGCGCGTGTTGCGCCGGATGGTTCGATATGGCCTACGGCCTACTCACCACGAACGGTCAGTTGGCCCATTCGATGGTAGAAAGCACCTATGAGTAAACATCGTATCGAGCTACGTGCCGCGCCCCATCAACACAGCGGACACAGCGTGCCCACCATCATGCGCAACGTGGTGTATTCCATGTTGCCCATCTGCGGCTTTGCTGTATGGCAATACGGTTTGTCGGCGTTGGCCTTGTTGCTCACAGTCACCGCCACGTGCCTTGCCACGGAACGTCTGCTCAATCGCAATGCGAACACGCTCGGCGATTGGAGTGCGGCCATCACCGGCATCTTGCTGGGCTTGACCCTGCCTCCCGCCTTCCCCTTGTGGATGGCTATCGTCGCGGGCTTTGTCGCGATCGCCATCGGCAAAGCGATGTTCGGCGGTCTTGGTCACAACCCGTTCAATCCTGCCTTAGTCGGCCGTGCGTTCGTGCAAGCGGCTTTCCCCGTTGCCATCACCACTTGGGTGCCTGCGTTCTCGGCCAACCGTTTCAGCGAGTTCGTCCCCACCATCTTCACCGCACCGCTGATGATGCCGCCCGACATTGTGGGCTGGGTAAAACAACAAGGGGTGGATGCCTTCACCGGTGCGACACCCTTGGCGCGTTGGAAGTTCGAGAACGTGACGGCGTCGGCACATGATCTACTGACAGGAACGGTCACCGCTTCGGCAGGCGAGACTTCCGCTCTGCTCATCCTGTTGTGCGGCGCATATCTCGCCATACGCAAGTTCATGGACTGGCGCATCCCTGTCGCGGTGCTGGGCTCGGCTGCACTCACCGCTTGGGCGTTTCAGCTATACGACCCGTCTCACTACCCGACACCGCTCTTCGTGCTGCTCTCCGGTGGTTTGATGATCGGCGCGATCTACATGGCGACCGATATGGCGACCTCCCCCGTCACCCCTGTCGGCGTGTGGATCTATGGTGTGATCATCGGTGTGATGACGGTCATCATCCGCTACTTCGGCGGCCTGACTGAAGGGGTGATGTACGCCATCCTGCTGGGTAACGCGCTGACGCCTCTGATTGACCAATACACCCAGCCGCGTGTTTATGGCACTGGAAAGGGAAAATCATGAGCGAACCAATCCCAGTGCACACCACCCCCAGCAACAAGATGATCATCACCATGGGGTTGGTCGCGAGTATCTGCGGTGTCCTCATCGTGGGGGCTTACGAAAGTACGCAAGATGCCATTGCCAACAACAAACGCATCATGGTCGAGCGCGCTGTATTCAAGGTGCTGCCCGGGGCGGCGAAGGTGAGTGAATACGTCGCCACACCAAGCGGTATCCAAGCGCTCACCGGCAACGTGCCAGAAGGCGGCGTGAAGTTCTATGCCGCATACGATCAGGCAGGCGCATTGAAAGGCATCGCGGCAGAAGCCGCCGGCAAAGGTTACGCTGACATCGTGCGCGTGCTATATGGCTACGATACGAAATGCCAGTGCATCATCGGCATCGGTGTGGTGTCCATGCGCGAGACGCCCGGTATCGGTGACAAGATCATCACCGATAAAGCGTTCCTCAAGAACTTCGATGCATTGGATGTGCGCGTGAACATCGAGATGACGGCGCTGGCGAACGCGGTGAAAGTCGTGAAACACGGCACCAAGCAAAACGCGTGGGAGATCGACGCTATCGCAGGCGCCACCGTCACGACCAAAGCTGTCGGTCGCGGCATCAATGAGAGTGCGCAAATGTTGATGCCGTTGTTAGTGCCACATGTTGCGGAGTTGAAACCATGAGCCAGAAAAAAGAGATCGACGAAGGCATCACCTTCGACACCTTTATGGAAGGTGTATGGCGGCAGAACCCCGTGTTCGTGATGGTGTTGGGTATGTGTCCCACACTCGCGGTTACGGTCTCCGCCGTGAACGCAGTATCGATGGGTCTCGCCACGCTGTTCGTGCTAGTGAGTTCCTGCTGGCTGGTGTCACTCATCCGCAACCTGGTGCCCAAAGAAGTCCGTATCGCCACCTACATCGTCATCATCGCCACCTTTGTGACGTTGGTGGACTACATCATCCAAGCGGTGAGCCTTTCCCTGTACGAAGCACTGGGTGCGTTCATCCAACTCATCGTGGTGAACTGCATCATCTTGGGGCGTGCCGAAGCACATGCTTCCAAGAACCCACCTCTCAAAGCCGTCGTGAACGCAACGGGCATGGGCATCGGATTCACCATCGGTTTGCTGGCCTTGGGGGCGACGCGCGAGATCTTGGGCGCAGGCAAACTGTTCGGCTTCTCGCTGTTCGGTGAACACTTCCAACCTTGGGTGGTGATGGTGTTGCCACCCGGCGGCTTCTTCGTATTGGGCGGCTGGCTGCTGCTGTTCTCGTTCATGCGCAGTCGTTCAGAAAAAGGAGTCGCACATGAATGAGTCATTGAGCCAGATCTTCATCGCCACCCTGCTCACCAACAACTTCGTGTTGGCGATGTTCTTGGGTTTGTGCCCGTTCTTGGGTGTGTCCGGCCGTTTGGGCACGGCTTTGCCGATGGGGATCGCCACCACTTTTGTGATGCTGGTCGCCTCGTTGTGCGCTTATGGCTTGAACCTCCTGTTGAGTTATTTCCACCTCGATTTTTTACGACTTATCTCCTACATCGTGGTCATCGCCTCGTCGGTGCAACTGGTGGAGATGGTGATGAAGAAATACAGTCCCGCTCTGTTCCGTGCGCTGGGTATCTATCTGCCGCTCATCACCACCAATTGTGCAGTGTTAGGCGTAGCATTGTTCCAAACGGCGCGCGACTACGACTTCGCACAATCGCTCACCTTCTCGTTTGGGGGCGGTGCGGGATTCACGCTGGCGCTGGTGTTGATGGCTTCGCTGCGTGAGCGTCTGCAACTGGCGAATGTGCCAACACTGGTGCAGGGCACAGCGCTATCGCTCATCTTGGCGGGATTGCTGTCGCTGACCTTCATGGGATTCGCTGGATTGGGAGGTGGGGAATGATCTACATACAAACCATATTGATCGTGTTGGCGCTGATGACTGCGTTCATCCTGGTGCGCAACGCCGCAAGACGTTACGCCGAGCGACATCCCGAGTTCGGTCCTTTGCGCGAGGAAGGCGAAGGTTGCGGATGTGGCAATCACAAATGCGGTGAAGGTCAATGCAAGAAATCTGTAAGTTAATAGTGGTAAGTTGCCAGTCGGCGAGTGAAGGTTTTGTAGTTACTAATCATCAGGAGAAAGTCATGCAACCCTACGTCATTCCATTCCAGTC
>CAYROQ010000058.1:0-5963 GCA_964425955.1 uncultured Sideroxydans sp. | reverse complement strand
TGCCATTGAGTTTGCGACAACTTCAGGTCTTCGAAAGCGTAGCGCGCCATTTGAATCATTCTCGCGCTGCGGCTGAGTTGTTCCTGTCACAACCTGCCGTATCTATGCAGATCAAGCAGGCCGAACAGACTATCGGAATGCCTTTGTTCGAGCAAGTGGGAAAGAAGATGTTTCTTACCGAAGCCGGCCGTGAAATGCTGCATTATTCCCGCGCGGTTCTGCAATTAATGCAAGAAATGGAAACCGTGTTCGAAGAGATGAGGGGCTTCGATCGTGGGCATATCAGTATCGCCGTTGTAAGTACCGCGAACTATTTTATGCCCCAGTTATTGGCCAAATTTATCCAGTTGCATCCCAACATCAAAGTTGGTTTATCCGTAGCTAACCGCGACGCCGTAATCAGACAACTTTCAGACAACATCGCAGACCTTGCTGTAATGGGTCAACCGCCCGATGGTTCTGATATGCAAGCAGAAGTATTTATGCTTAACCCCCTAGTAGTCATCGCCTCACCTTCTCATCCTCTATCCAAGATTTTAAGGATCAAACCACAGCAGCTGGCCTCCGAGACTTTTCTGCTGCGCGAGATTGGGTCGGGCACCCGGGGAGTTGTTGAACGGTATTTTTCAGACCATCAGCTTGCCTTGCCTGCCTACATGTCTATGGATACAAACGAAGCTATCAAGCAATCGGTGCAGGCCGGGATGGGCATCGGTATCCTTTCCCGACACGGGATCGAGCTGGAACTGGAGACTAATCGACTTGTCATTCTTGATGTCGACCACTTTCCTATATTGCGAAACTGGCATATTGTTCAGCGGAAAGACAAACGCATGTCTGCTGCCGCGCAAGAACTCTGCCGTTTTTTGCTGGAAGAATCCCAACAATTGTTACCCATTCATAATCGTTTATCGTAACCACCGGAAGCCCTATCAGGCCTACAATTTTTTGCATACTGGTGTTTTGACTTTACGTATTTGTGTTATTTAAATATGTCTCCAATACACACCCATATTTCATTTATCTTGTTGTCTCAAACTGCATTCGAAAGCACTTTTAGGCCCCAGCTCTTTTTTCCAAGGCAATAAAAAACGACCCGAAGGTCGTTTTTTATTGCCTTGGAAATATATTATTTTACGACTGCTTTCAACTCACCCTTGGCATAACGGCTCGCCATGGCATCCAGCGAAATCGGTTTGATTTTACCTGCCTGACCGGCACTTCCAAATGCCTCATAACGTGCTTTGCAGATTGCTCGCATTGCTTTGGTAGTTTCAGCCAGGAATTTGCGCGGGTCGAAATCCTTGGGATTGTTTGCCAGATAACGACGGGTTGCACCGGTAGAGGCCATACGCAGATCCGTATCAATATTCACTTTGCGTACACCGTGTTTGATGCCTTCGACGATCTCGGAAATCGGTACACCGTAGGTCTGCGGCATTGCGCCACCGAACTGGTTGATGATTTCCAACCATTCTTGCGGGACTGAAGACGAGCCGTGCATCACCAGATGGGTGTTGGGAATACGCGCATGGATTTCCTTGATACGGTTGATTGCCAGCGTATCTCCTGTGGGTGGCTTGGTAAACTTGTAGGCGCCGTGAGAAGTACCTATCGCGATCGCCAGCGCATCTACTTGTGTCAATTTGACGAATTCAGCGGCTTCATCGGGGTCGGTCAACAACTGATCGTGGCTCAACACACCTTCTGCACCATGGCCGTCTTCCTTTTCACCATGACCCGATTCGAGCGAACCCAGGCAACCCAGTTCACCTTCGACGGATACGCCAACTGCATGCGACATCTCAGCCACACGGCGCGAGATGTCAACGTTGTATTCGAACGAAGCCGGTGTCTTACCGTCGGTCATCAATGAGCCGTCCATCATCACGCTGGAAAATCCGGAACGTATGGCATTGATACAAACCGCTTCCGATGCGCCGTGATCCTGGTGCATGACGACTGGGATATGCGGATACATTTCCACAGCGGCCTCGATGAGGTGACGCAGGAACGGTTCGCCCGCATATTTACGCGCACCGGCGGAACCTTGCATGATGACAGGGCTGTTGGTTTCATCAGCCGCTTCCATGATGGCTTTGACTTGTTCCAGATTGTTGACGTTAAACGCTGGCAGGCCATAGCTGTTTTCTGCTGCGTGGTCGAGTAGTTGACGCAATGATACGAGTGCCATAATCCCTCCTGATTAAATTAAACGATGCTTCAAATTCGATTCTATTGATTCTGTTTGTTTACTAAAAATGTAGCGAACCACCAATCAGCCTTTACGGTGATCGCCTACACGTACGATTTTCATCGTGTTTGTATGGCCCGCTTTACCCACAGCCTCGCCAACGGTAATCACAATCGTATCGCCATCTTGTACCCAGCCTTTATCTACCAATGTTTGCTCGGCATTCAGCATTTCTTGAGTTTGATCTTTGGCTGCGGAGTGGAACACGACAGGGTGTACTCCGCTAAATAGAGTGACCTTAGTTAGCGTTTCTTGCACCGGTGTCAATGCAAAAATCGGCACGCCTGCGCTCATACGAGACATCCATAGCGGAGTAGAGCCCGATTGCGTCAAGGCCACGATAGCTTTCACTTTGAAGTGAGAAGCAGCGTACAACGCAGACATTGCAATGGATTGATCGACTCGTGTGAATTTTTGCGAGATGGTACGGCGATCGACTGCATGGTGTTCTGCTTCACGCTCTGCGCTGAGGCAAATACGCGCCATAGCTTCGATTGTTTCGACTGGATAGTCGCCCACCGCAGTTTCAGCTGACAACATCACGGCATCCGTTCCATCCAACACGGCATTCGCCACGTCGGACACTTCGGCACGTGTAGGGATCGGCGCGGTAATCATGGACTCCATCATTTGAGTCGCTGTGATGGCCAGTTTGTTGCGCTCACGTGCCATCTTGATCATCTTCTTTTGCAGACCAGGAACAGCCGCATCACCCACTTCCACGCTCAAGTCACCGCGCGCAACCATAATGGCATCGGAAGCGTCAATGATCTCAGCCAGAACAGGAATCGCTTCCGCGCGTTCGATCTTGGCCAACAGCATCGCTTTACCGCCCGCTGCGTGCATCAATGCACGGGCCAATTTCATGTCATCCGCACAACGTGGAAATGACACTGCCAGATAGTCCGCCTTGATCAGCGCAGCCGTCTTGATGTCTTCTTTGTCTTTGTCAGTCAACGCTGGCGCAGTCAATCCTCCACCCTTGCGATTGATGCCCTTGTTATTGGACAAGACACCACCACGTACCACGACGCAATGCACTTCCGTTCCTTTGACGCTCGTGACGTGGAATTCCAACAATCCGTCGTTCAACAACAGAACTGTGCCTTTTTCAACATCATTTGGCAGTTCTTTGTAATCCAAACCGACGCGTTCTTGATTTCCAAGACCATCCAGTGCGGCATCCAGAATAAATGCGTCGCCCTTGTTCAATACGATCTTGTCGTTTACGAATTTACGAACACGGATCTTCGGCCCTTGCAGGTCAGCTAAGATACCTACGGTACGGCCAACTGCTGCCGCTGCCGCGCGTACGGTATCCGCACGCTTCATATGATCTTGAGCCGATCCGTGAGAGAAGTTCATCCGCACCAGATCGACTCCGGCGCGGATCATATTCTCAAGCACCTTCTGGTCACTGGAAGCAGGGCCCAGCGTTGCTACTATTTTCGTTCTACGAAGCATGTGATTCCTAGGTAATTAAGACTTAGCGCGCTCTTCCAGAATCGCCACCGCAGGCAATGTCTTGCCTTCGAGGAACTCAAGGAATGCCCCCCCTGCGGTAGAGATGTAGGAAACCTTGTCGTAGATGTCGTACTTCTGAATCGCAGCGATGGTGTCACCGCCACCCGCCAAGGTGAATGCCTTGGTATTGGCGATCGCCATTGCAATGGTTTTTGTACCTTCGCCGAATTGGTCGAACTCGAACACGCCGACGGGACCGTTCCAAACCACGGTGCCTGCCTTCATGATGATATCAGCCAGTTCTTGTGCGGACTTTGGACCGATGTCGAAGATCATTTCGTCTTCAGCAACATCTTTCGCATCCTTCAAGATCGCCGGGGTGTTCTCGTTGCCGGGCACGAAAGGCGCTGCTTTGCCCACAACGACGTCTGTGGCGATGGGGATGGATGCGCCACGCGCTGTCATCTTGGCAATCAACGCTTGGGCTGTTGGTACCAGATCGTTCTCGCACAAAGATTTGCCTACTGGGTGACCCGTCGCCTTCAAGAAGGTATTAGCGATACCACCACCCACCACCAACTGTTCGCACTTCTCCGACAAGGATTCCAGCACGGTCAGCTTGGTCGATACTTTAGAACCGCCAACGATAGCGACCATCGGACGTGCAGGGCTCAACAATGCCTTGGTTAGCGCTTCCAATTCCTCGGTCAACAAGATACCGGCAGCAGCAACAGGTGCGAACTTCGCCACGCCGTGTGTCGACGCTTCAGCACGGTGAGCCGTACCGAATGCATCCATCACGAACACGTCGCACAGTGCTGCATATTTCTTTGCCAACTCGTCGGTGCTCTTCTTTTCGCCTTTATTGAAGCGGCAGTTCTCCAACAAAACCAATTCGCCTTCAGCGACTTGGAAACCGCCATCCGTCCAATCTTTGATCAGACGTACGGGTTTGCCCAACTTGTTGGCGATGCAATCAGCGACTGGCTTGAGAGAGTTCTCTTCAGAGTAGACGCCTTCTTCCGGACGCCCCAAGTGGGAAGTTACCATCACTTTTGCGCCAGCCTTCAGCGCGGCGTTGATGGTCGCCATGGATGCGGTGATACGTGCATCGGAAGTTACTTTGCCGTCCTTGACGGGCACATTCAGATCGGAGCGGATGAGGACGCGTTTGCCCTTCAAAGCCAGATCGGTCATTTTGATAACAGACATGATTATTCCTTTGAACTAAGTGAAAAGGGCTGGCACTGCCAGCCCTGAACGAGGCGAATTACTTGGCGACGTGACGAACCAAACGCATCAAGTTGCAGGTATAGCCATACTCATTGTCGTACCACGCAACCACTTTGACGAAGGTTGGATCCAGCGCGATGCCGGCTTCTGCGTCGAACACGGAAGGTTGCGGGCAACCACGGAAGTCAGTGGAAACTACTTTCTCGTCGGTGTAACCCAGCACGCCTTTCAATGGGCCGCTTTCAGACGCTGCCTTCATCGCTTTACAGATTTCGTCGTACGTTGCTGGCTTGTTCAACTCGACTGTCAGGTCAACCACAGACACGTCGGAAGTTGGTACGCGGAATGCCATACCGGTCAGCTTCTTATTCAGTTCCGGAATCACCACACCAACGGCTTTGGCTGCACCCGTGGAAGAGGGAATGATGTTTTCCAGGATACCGCGACCGCCGCGCCAATCTTTGTTGGATGGACCGTCGACTGTCTTCTGTGTCGCTGTTGCCGCGTGCACGGTCGTCATCAGACCACGCTTGATGCCGAACACGTCGTTCAGCACCTTGGCGACTGGCGCTAGGCCGTTGGTTGTGCAGGAAGCCGCTGAAACGATGTTCTCGCCCTTGTAGGTCTCGTGGTTCACACCATAGACGAACATCGGTGATGTGTCTTTGCAAGGGGCGGACATCACTACTTTTTTAGCGCCTGCCTTGATGTGTGCTTCGCAAGTCTCTTGGGTCAAGAAGAAGCCGGTACATTCGATGACGATGTCTGCACCTGCTTCGTTCCACTTCAGATTCGCTGGATCACGCTCTGCTGTCAGGCGAATCTTCTTACCGTTCACCACCAGATTGCTACCGTCCACCTTCACGTCGCCATTGAAGCGGCCGTGAACGGAGTCGTACTTCAGCATGTATGCCAAGTAGTCAGGCTCGAGCAAGTCGTTGATCGCAACGACTTCGATTTCTGGGAAATCTTTAGCTGCTGCACGGAACACCATACGACCGATACGACCGAA
>CAYROQ010000057.1:0-7585 GCA_964425955.1 uncultured Sideroxydans sp. | reverse complement strand
CTCGCGCTGGCAGGCCACGCGCAGCGCCCATAATCCCATCGGCACGATCAACCCGGTCTCCTCCGCCAACGGAATGAATTGAGCCGGCGACACCAGGCCGCGTTGCGGATGCTCCCAGCGCATCAACACTTCCGCCCCCAGCGGACGCCGCTGCGCATCGACCTGAACTTGATAGTAGAGAACGAACTGCCGGGCTTGCATTGCCTGTTCGATCTCACTCTCCAACTCGATGCGCAGGTCGATAGCGGCCTGCATCGCGGGATCATAGAAGCGGATGGCATTGCGCCCCGCCTGTTTCGCCTGATACATGGAGATATCGGCATATTTGAACAACGATTCGATGCTCTCCTGATGCCCCAGAAACATCACCACTCCGATACTGGGCGAGGTTTGATGGCGGCTCTCTTTCAGCTGGTAGGGGTCGTTCAGCGAGGTGCGAATTTTTTCAGCCACCGTTTCCGCATGGTTTGCCGCTTCTTCCGCGTTGATGCTCAAGCCCTCCAGCACCACCACGAATTCGTCACCGCCCAGGCGCGCCACCGTGTCTCCTTCGCGCATCGAAGCCATCAAGCGGCAAGCCACTTCGCGCAGCAACAGGTCACCCGCATCATGCCCTTTGGTGTCGTTGAGCTTCTTGAAATTGTCCAGATCGAGCAACATCAGCGCACCGTAGCGCCCGTTGCGTGCACTCACGGCAATCGCCTGTTGCGCGCGCTCCATCAACAACCGGCGATTCGGCAGTTTGGTCAACGGATCGTAAAACGCCAGTTGGTGGATATGTTGCTCGTTGTTCTTGCGCTCGGTGATATCCAGAAACGTGGCCACCGCGCCGATCACCTGATCGTCTTTGCTGACGGGCTGGGACCAATATTCAACCGGCACCGGCGTACCGTCTTTGCGCCAATACACTTCCTTGTCGGTATGCGCCGATTGATTGGTATGGAAAGACCGGTACATCAGACATTCCGTCTCCGGATAAGGCTTGCCATCAGCATGTGTGTGATGGATCAGGCTATGCATATGCTTGCCCATCACGTCTTCCGCATTTTTGTACCCCAGGATACGCAGGAAGGCCGCGTTGACAAACGTGCAGTTGCCCTGAATATCCACGCCGTACATACCCTCGGAAATCGAATCCATCATGCGCTGCAGGTGTTGCTGTGAATCCAGCAGTTCCTTGTGTGCCCGCTTGCGCTCGCTGATATCACGGCAGGAGCCGTAGATACGACCGTTCGGCAACATCACGGCATTCAGTTCCATCGGAATTCGGGTGCCCGATTTGGTGACGAGTCGAACCTCGAACACCACACGCGACTTGGATGCGATGATCTTCTTGCCACCCTGATGGTACGACTCTCTCCACTCCTCGGGCACCAGATCAAACACGGTCATGCCATACAATTCCTCGCGTTCGTATCCCAGCAACTCAACCACATTATCGTTGACATACGTAATGCGTCCATTCTGCTCGGTGATAAAAACCGCATCGGGCGCATTCTGCAAGGTCATGCGCAGCCTGTCTTCGCTCTCGCTCAACGCCGCGATCATGGTTTGGGATATTTTTTCGGAACGCTCGAACAACTCGCGGTGGGCACGCTCCAGTTCGGCCAACTCCTGCGCGTTCTTGCGCGCCATACGCTGATCGAACAGGCTGGCCAGCCAGCCGCCGCCGAACCAGACCATCGCCGTCGTGGCCATCATGTTCGCCATGAATTGCGGCTCGATGCGCAAGGCATCTGTCAGACACATGCCTCCCTCGGGGATGTGCATTCCCAATATGGCGGTGTAGTGCATGGCAGAGATGGCCACCCCCATCACCGACGCACCCAACAGCGAACGCGGAAGCGCGGACAACCTGATCCAGTTTTCGTGATACATGATGAGCAACGCACCCCAGGATGCGCCGATGGCGATCAGCACCGACAGGGTGAAAACCCAGGGATTGAATTCGATATCGGGCGACATCTTGAGCGCGGCCATGCCCAAGTAGTGCATGGCACTGATACCGATCCCCATGAAAATCGCGCTGAGTAACAAACGTTGCGGGCTGATGTGCTGATCGCGCAAGACACGGAATCCCAACAAAGCCGCGACAACCGCCGGCACCAGGGAGAGTGCGGTCAATAAAGGGTCATAACCAACCGGGATGGGCAGCTGCACCGCCAACATGCCGACGAAATGCATACTCCAGATCGCCACCCCAAGCGTGGCGCCCCCCGCCAGCATCCAGATCGTCGCGGTTCGACCCGTGTTCTCGCGCATACGCTGGGCGTGGGCAAGCGCCGTGTATGACCCGATAACGGCGATCAGCACCGACATTACGATCAATGGTGTATTCCAAACAATAGGCACAATGTCCCTTTTTATTTGTGTGTGCGAAATGCTAACCGCAGCCACGCCGATACATTAGTCGGAAATGCACCTAAAAAACCATCTTTTTCTTGAGTTGAATGACTGCGCGAATGCAGTCCGACGACTCTATCGGCTGAAATTTGTATTTCCTTTAGAAAAAGCGAAATACGTTTAGCCCTGCACTGCCCTCAGTGAAGCGCTTGGGGCTATAATCCCGCGTCGATTTCTCACCCACTTCGGAGATAACACCATGCCGCACAATCTGTTTGATTCCCGCCAATCCCTGTCACTGCCCAACGCTGCACAATCCACGTATTACTCTCTGCCCGCCCTGCAAAAAGCCGGCGTCGGCAACATCTCGCGTCTGCCCGTCTCCATCCGCATCGTGCTGGAATCGGTGTTGCGCAACTGCGATGGCAAGAAGGTGACCGAACAACATATCCGCGAACTGGCGAACTGGAAACCGAACGCCGAGCGCACGCAAGAGATCCCTTTCATCGTGGCGCGTATCGTGTTGCAAGACTTTACCGGCGTGCCTTTGCTAGCCGATTTGGCTGCCATGCGTGATGCCGCCGCCGCGATGGGTAAAGACCCTAAAATTATCGAGCCATTGGTACCGGTGAACTTGGTGGTTGACCACTCGGTGCAGATCGACAGCTACAACAATCCGAACGCGCTCAAGATCAACATGGAGCTGGAGTTCGAGCGCAACACCGAGCGTTATCGTTTTATGAAATGGGGCATGCAGGCATTCGATACCTTCAAGGTCGTGCCACCCGGCATCGGCATCGTGCATCAGGTGAACCTGGAATACCTGGCGCGCGGCGTGATCCAAAAAGACGGTGTGATGTATCCCGACACTCTGGTGGGCACCGACTCGCACACCACCATGATCAACGGCATCGGCGTAGTGGGCTGGGGCGTGGGCGGTATCGAGGCGGAAGCGGGCATGTTGGGACAGCCGGTATATTTCCTTACACCGGATGTGGTTGGTGTGCATCTCAAAGGCAAATTACGCGAAGGCGTGACCGCGACGGATCTGGTGTTGACCGTGACTGAACTGATGCGCAAACACAAAGTCGTTGGCAAGTTTGTCGAGTTCTTCGGTGAAGGTACGTCTGCCCTCACGCTGCCGGATCGCGCGACCATCGCCAACATGGCTCCGGAATACGGTGCGACCATGGGCTTCTTCCCGGTGGACGAAGTGACCGTACAGTTCATGAAAAATACCGGACGCACGACCGATGAAGTGGCCGCATTCGAGGCGTACTTCAAAGCTCAGGGACTGTTCGGTATACCGACCTCTGGCAGCATCGACTACAGCAGCGTGGTGGAACTCGATCTCGACAGTATCGTGCCCTCACTGGCCGGACCGAAGCGCCCGCAAGACCGCATCACCTTGCCCGCCATGAAGGACACTTTCAACACGCTGTTCAGCAAACCCATCGCCGAGAATGGTTTCAACCAACCTGCGGATAAGTTAAATACACGTTACGCCACTGGGAAAGATAATTTGCAAATCGGCAACGGTGATGTGCTCATCGCCGCGATTACCTCTTGCACCAACACCTCTAACCCCGGCGTGTTGCTGGCGGCGGGTTTGTTGGCAAAGAAGGCTGTGGCGAAAGGTTTGAAAGTCGCACCACATATCAAGACCTCACTCGCACCCGGATCGCGTGTCGTCACCGAATATCTGACCAACGCCGGTCTGCTGCAATCCTTGGAGCAACTGGGTTTCGGTGTGGCGGCTTACGGTTGCACCACCTGCATCGGCAATGCCGGCCCACTGCGTGAAGACATCGACAAGTCCATCACTGACAATAATCTGATCTGTGCTGCGGTGCTTTCCGGCAACCGCAATTTCGAGGCGCGTATCCATCCCAATTTGAAAGCCAACTTTTTGGCTTCGCCTCCGCTGGTCGTGGCTTACGCAATCGCGGGCAAGATGAACATCAATCTGGATACCGACCCGCTCGGCACTGGCAAAGATGGTCAACCCGTTTACCTGCGCGACATCTGGCCGAACAGTGCCGAAGTGCAAACCGTGATGAAGTTCGCGTCTGATCCCGCTGTGTATCAGAAGTTGTATTCAGACCTGACCAAAGATCTACCGCTGTGGAACGCCATTCAAGCGCCCACCGGCAATCTGTACCAGTGGGACGATTCAACCTACATCGCCCGCCCCCCGTTCTTCGATGCCGCCACACCAAAGGTCGGCGACATCAAAGGCGCAAAAGCATTGGCGGTGATGGGCGACTCCGTCACCACCGACCACATCAGCCCGGCAGGCAGTTTCAAGCCAACGACCCCAGCAGGTAAATATCTGCAAGGTCACAAGGTCGAAGTGAAAGACTTCAACAGCTACGGCTCGCGTCGCGGCAACCACGAAGTGATGATGCGCGGCACCTTCGCCAACGTGCGTATCAAGAACCTGATGCTGCCACCGAATGCGGACGGCTCGCGCATCGAAGGTGGCTACACCCTGTACAAGGGCGAACAGGTGGCGATCTATGATGCCGCGATGAAACACATCGCCGATGGCACTCCGACGATCATCTTCGCGGGTGAAGAATACGGCACCGGTTCATCGCGTGACTGGGCGGCGAAAGGCACACAGTTGTTGGGCGTGAAGGCCGTCATCGCCAAAAGCTACGAGCGCATCCACCGCAGCAACTTGGTGGGCATGGGCGTGTTGCCCTTGCAGTTCAAAGGTGGCGACAGCGTGGCGAGTTTGAACCTGACCGGAGAAGAGACCTTCGACCTTCTCGGCATCAACGACAACCTCAAACCGCAACAAGATGTGTCACTCACCATCACGCGCAAAGACGGCAGCAAACAAAACGTCAGCGTGTTGTTACGTATTGATACTCCAATCGAAGTGGACTACTACAAGAACGGCGGCATCCTGCCATTCGTGTTGAAGGAGTTGGTGGGTTAAGACTAAGCGCGAAGTTCACACAGCAACAAACAAAGAAGCCCGCATTGCGGGCTTCTTTGTTTTTGAAATTCGAAAATATTCTTACAAATCAAATCGGGTAACTGTCAGATGATGTCGCGACTACTACACCTAAATGTTTCGGGTGCGTCTTGTCGTGGAAGTAAATATATCGTTTAATCCAGTCCACATAACTTTGCTCGGTGCGAATCGCATAGTGCTTAACCCGCAACTTATCGCGCACTTGATTGAGTAATTTGGGGGATTAAGTCATGTCGTATTTATCAGTAATTTTAGGGTGTGCGACACTTTCACAGCCAATCAATACAAGGCACTACATAACGCAACCCAGCTTATACACCTCGAAGGTGCCTTTGACGGCATTTTTTAGGGGGTCTACTTTGCGTTAGCCACCTTAGCTCGTCATATGTTCGGAGAAACTCACAAACTAAAAGATGGACGTACCATTTCATTTTCCGATTTTGGAAAGAAAGATGGTGTTGCCTTGTTTCAGTTTCATGGCACCCCAGGGTCACGTATCACGGGATTGAGCGAAGAAGAAGTGGCCGATGTGGCCAAATCCGGCTTCCGAATTGTGTCTCCTGATCGACCGGGATATGGGTACTCAACCTTCTATCCTCAGTCAAGCTTCGAGAGCTGGGCTAATGACATCCACCAGTTGGCCAACCATCTTGGCATCGATCAGTTTCATGTTCTCGGTGTTTCGGGAGGTGGCCCCTTTGCATTGGCCTGCGCGGCCTTTCTTCAAGGGCGTGTTCTGTCAGCAACACTTGTATCGACCACCACACCAGCGGAAAATGCAGCATTCTGGCAAGGTATGGGAATCGCCAATAAGGTTTTTTTCTTGGCGGCCATAAAATCTCCGCTCATGCTCTCAGTACTTTGCTATGCATATAGTCGCTTGGGGCGATGGAGTGCTGCTCAGAGTGGCTCTGAATCAAACCATGGCAGCGAGCCTTTCCGCCAAGGAGGATCTGGACTTGAGGCTGATCTCCGGTTAGTTTCTTATCCTTGGAATATCCCTCTAAAGTCGATTAAAGCCCCAGTGTACCTTTGGCATGGAGAAAAAGACTTGCATTCGCCCGTCGCTGGAGCGAGAGCGCTTGCAAGCCAAATGCCAACATGTGAGACCTATTTTTTTTCCGATCAAGATCATTTTCTACACAGAGACCCGGAGATTAACCAAAAAATCGATGATCGCATCCACTCAAGTACAGTGGCTAACCTAACATTCGAGAGGGACAGTAAGCGGCCTGCCCCTCAATTTGAACGTTATAAGCCATCATCCACTTGCAGCATATAGTAAACCGGTTTATCATTATCTCCTGTCAAACAACAGCAGGAGAGGAACATGTGGAGCAAAACTTACAGCAAAAAAATACAAGGATTGAAAGCAGAGCAAGTATGGAAAGTATGGACAGATTTAAATCAATGGCACACATGGCAAAGTGACATCGAATACGCAAAATTAGAGGGCGAGTTCAAGGTCGGCAATACCTTTTTGCTCAAGCCTAAAGGCGGGCCGAAAGTCAATATTGAGATTATAAAAGTAGAGCCAAATAGGCAATTTACGGACTTAACGCGTTTCCCCGGTGCCAAGATGTATGGCTCCCATGAGTTCGTTATCCACGGCGATGAATTGGAGATAAAGACAACGATGAGTATCGAAGGGCCATTGTCCTTTGTGTGGAGAAAAATCGTCGCAGAAGATGTTGCTAATGGAATGATGGAGCAAACAGAAAACCTGATTGAAAAAGCAAAAAGTGTCTGATTCTTCACCATTCAAGCATTCCAAAGCAGATGATAGCGCAGGTTTTCTGCTCTGGAAAATCACTGCATTGTGGCAGAGACGATTATCGGAAGTGTTGGGCGAATTCGGAATCACACAAACTCAGTACGCAATTTTGGCTTCGTTAAGATGGTTTGAGGAACAGGGAGAACCAACAACTCAAGCTCACGTTGTGGAACATTCAAAAATAGACAAAATGACTCTTTCAAAGGCGGTTCGAAAACTTGAAGAAGATGATCTTGTATTAAGGGAACAATCATCAACTGATAGCAGAGCAATCAATGTTAGGTTCACAGTCAAAGGGAAAAAGGTGATTCAAAAAGCCGTTGTAGCTATTGAGAAAGCCGATGACGATTTCTTTTCCTGCTTAACGGAGCGGCAGTTAGAGACATATAAATCTCTGACAATTTCGGTTATTTCCAGCAATGGCTTATAACCTAACGTTCGAGCGGGACTGCCGCGAAGCAGCCCGCGTCAGCCCCTCAACT
>CAYROQ010000056.1:0-7634 GCA_964425955.1 uncultured Sideroxydans sp. | reverse complement strand
GGAGTTCTCCTACACAGCATAAATTCCAACACCGACGCAGGTGGCTGTCGTATCGACCAGCGTGAAAAAATGCCAAACTTAGTCGCTTGCGTATTCTGGTGAAACCCGCCAATCAAAATGCTCAGGAGCGCAACTGGGTTTGATGCCTATTTACGGCGGCAATTATCCATATGAAAAGTGTCTGTTGCAATTTAAGAGCCGTTAGTCGAGTAACATGTCGAACTAGCACTACCGGCCACTTTGAGTCAGTCAGGCTTGAGGGTTCGATGCCAGAAAGCTGACGTTTACCATGGGCGGGATAGTGGACTGAACCGTCGGTCGAAGATGTTGTATTGAAGTCCGCTTCTCGGCCATAAGAGACGCTGGGGAATTGCTGTATAGGCAGGTTGAATGTTCTGCTTCACATCCGACAGCGGACGTTCAAAACTAAGAGCTTGATGGTGATCGACCGTCGCTTGCTGACCGCTCTGTGCCGATGACTCTCACTGAAAGTCTGGTCGGCGAACGGCTGTTCCATATTTAGAAGCAACCCTTAAAGTTGGAATCCAGCTTCAAAATTACCGACCAGGCAACAACAAAGAATATATAGACCGCATCTATACCTCGGTCTGTTCCGCCATCTCCAAGGCATCATCCACTTCGATACCGAGATAGCGCACGGTGCTCTCTATCTTGGAGTGTCCGAGAAGCAACTGAACCGCCCTAAGGTTCTTAGTGCGCTTATAGATGAGCGTGGGTTTGGTTCGTCGCATGGTGTGTGTACCGTAACAGGTGGTGTCTAACCCGATATGCTCAACCCATCCATGCACGATCCTCGCGTACTGCCTTGTAGATAGATGAGGCGAATCACTGATGCGACTTTGGAAAAGATAATCATCCAACCTTAGCTTCTCTGAAGCGATCCACTTGCTAACAGAATCTTTGGTTTGATCGGTAATCTCAAATTGCACCGGTCGTTGTGTCTTTTGTTGCAACACAGTTGCTCGTGAAGCGATGTGTTCTCCGTGGGATATGTCCCGTACCTTCAGTTTGACGAGATCACAAGCACGTAGCTTGCTGTCGATGGCCAGATTAAACAGTGCAAGGTCTCTGAGGTGACTGCTCAGTTGAAGTCTGACTCTGATGGCCCAGATGTCTTTCAGCCTGAGTGGCGATTTCTGACCAGTCAGCTTTCCTTTGTTCCATGGTTCATGATGAAGAACTGCAGTATTGGTTTCCATGATGATCTCCTTATTAAGAAGGAATATCACTGTGCGCGTTCTGGTGGTCTGGAATCAAGATATGGGACTGATTCCATACTGATACGAGGCTGGTATAGATACAGGTCTAAATATTCTTGGTTGTTGCTAGCTCAGAAATTTTGAAGGAGGATGCGGTTTTGAGTGACTGCTGAAAGATTGGGAGCTCTAGGATAATTACTGTGAGTCATCGGCGCAAATCGGCCATTTTCAACGTGGTTCATAGCGCGGGGCATTTTCTTATCGTTCGTATACCTTAGGTTCGATTTATTCCTGACAGCGGGGAACTAAAGGAAATATTACTTAGTCACAGCGACCGTTTGCGGCAACACTATGTAATATATTCAGCGATTTCGTCTTCATCAAATGGATATGCAATGAATTCACCCGCCAAACCAAAAAGACTTGTATACCTTGTTGTGCTCGCGCTAATGGTGCTAATCCCGATGGCGCTGGTGGCCTTTAAGCTGCTGGTGCTGGATTATCCGATGGCGGAGCTGATCCCTACACCAAGTTACCGTGTCGAGATGAATTTGCAGGTAGATGGGCATGGCGAGGATATTAGCATCCGTACCTATTTGCCCAAGACGGATACCCGCCAGTCAATAAGCGAAGAGTTGAACTCCTCCGGTGCCTTGACGCTCGAACTTGAATCGAACGCGATGAATCGAGTGGCGACGTGGAAGGCCGACAACGTCCAGGGCAAGCAAGATATTCGCTATGAGTTCAGCGCCCAGGCTCGCCATATCCAGTATCGTATCCCTGACAATCTCCCCATCCCGCAGAAATATCCAGACAGTCTGTTGCCATATCTAGCTGCCGAGGATGGTGTGCAAAAGGATGATCCGGCTATCCTTGCCGAATTGCGCAGCATCGTTCCGGAAGAGAATCCTACGGTGCTATCCGCGCTGACGCGCATCCATCGCCACCTACAAGATCAGTATGCCAACCGAAACTTTTCTGGCTATACCGATGCTTTGACCGCGCTCAAATTGCGTGAGGCGAGCTGCAACGGTAAGAGTCGCCTGTTCGTGGCCTTTGCGCGCAATCTAAACTTGCCCGCACGTTTGGTCGGCGGATTGATAATGCAGCAGGGAAGCAAGCGCCTGACCCACCAGTGGGTGGAGGTCTACATCAACGGGCACTGGGTGCCGTTCGATACCATCAACGATCATTTCGCCGAGATACCAGCCAACTATCTCACGCTGTATTACGGCGACCTGGTGATGTTCAAACACACCGCCAGCGTCAACTTCCAGTATTTCTTCAAGATGACCAAGCGACTGGTCCCGCAGCCCGCCGCCGAATCGGCACTGAGCTCCTCAGTACTGAACATCACCAATCTGTATGCCGCGTTCGAAAAAGTCGGTATCTCGCAGAACTTGCTGAAGATCATCCTGATGATTCCTTTTGGCGCGCTGGTGACGGTGATCTTTCGCAACGTTATTGGTTTGGAGACGTTCGGCACTTTCCTGCCCGCGCTGATCGCCGCTGCCGCACGCGAGACGGGACTGATGTGGGGCTTGATTGGTTTCGTATCTATTGTGATGCTGTCGGCGGTCGTGCGCAAAGGGCTGGACTGGATGCAACTGCTGCACTCGCCCAAGATGGCGATCATGCTGATCACGGTGGTTGCGGTGATGATGGGTATGAGCGTGGTAGGTGTTCAGTTCGGCCTGTTCGAACTGGCACATGTGTCATTGTTCCCCATCGCTATCTTGGCAATCACCGCTGAGCGGGTCGCTCTGATGGAGGCCGAACAGGGGGCGATGAAAGTCGCCAAAATCACATTCATGACACTGATCGTTATCTCGGCTTGTTATGTAGTGATGGATTCGCTGTTCCTGCAAAGTCTGATCTTGGCTTTCCCCGAACTCTTGCTAGTTCTGGTCGCAATCAATCTATGGCTGGGCAAGTGGATAGGTATCCGTGTCATGGAATTCCTGCGCTTCCGTAAGTTGATCTTGGAGAATAGACAGTGAACATACTGTCGAAATGGAGAGCGCGTTTGGATGAGATTCGGAGCCGTGCCGACGAAGTGCTTTCGATGAACCGGCGCAATCTACACTTCATCTACCCGCGCAATCCACGCAAACATTTCCCTATCGCTGATGACAAGTTGCTGGCGAAGGAAATATTGGTTCCGGCGGGCGTGCCCATGCCACAGACCTACCGCGTGTACAGTTACTTTTTTGAACTACAGAAACTAGGACAAGATTTATCGGCGTACAGAGATTTCGTCATCAAACCTGCGCAAGGCAGCGGTGGTAACGGCATCATCGTGATCGCCGGTCGTGATGCGGAAGGCAACTGGGTTGGCGTAGGCGGCAAGGTCTATACCCTGTTCGATCTACAGAAACATATCACCGATATTTTGTACGGCATCTACTCCTTTGACTTAGGGGATAGAGCGATCATTGAAAGCAGAGTCGAACAACATCCCGAGATGCAAGCGTTGAGTCCACTCGGTCTGGCCGATGTGCGCATCATTTTGTGCGACGAACAGCCAGTGATGTCGATGACTCGCGTACCCACCAAGCAGTCCAATGGCAAGGCCAATCTGCATCAGGGTGCGGTGGGCTTAGCCATCGATATCGAAACGGGCATCACCACTCACGGAAGATTCCTCGGAGCCGATGCCGATGTGCATCCCGATACAGGCATTGTATTAGCAGGTAGGCATATTCCGCATTGGACAGAGATTCGGGAAGTCGCCTTGCGTGCGGCAAGGGCGGTTCCTCTGAAATATCTCGGTGTCGATATTGTGGTATCGACACAGGGGCCGATGTTGCTGGAGATCAATGTGCGTCCCGGTTTGGAGATTCAGAACGTCAATCAGAGAGGTATGCTGGGTGTTCTAAAAAGAGTGACTGAAAGTGGAGATGCGAATGGGCATTGAAAATGGGCGTACTGTAAAACTTCTCAGAGAAAGTTTTGTGCCGGTGATCCTTGTGATCCTAGCCATATTCGGACTGCTTTTATATGTGTATTTCAGTGCCGAAATGGCAGCAGTGAAGGTCACTGTCATTGATGTAGTCTCTGCTTCTCAGGAACAAGGCGGCAGCGAGGGCGTGGTTTCCGAAGACAACACTGATCTGATGGTAACTGCTGAGACAGGCGGTGATGCAGCGGCCTTGTTGGTGAAGCAGGGGAAATGGACTGATGCGGAGAAACTCTACCGTGATGAGGTGGCTCGACATCCAGGCTCGGCTTCACTCGCGGCGCTCGGCACGATGTTCCTTCGCAAAAACGATCTGCAACAAGCATTGGATTATTTGACGCAGGCCGTTAATACCCCCCCGGTGGCCCCTTCAGCCTATTTCAATCGCGCTCAGATCTATTCCAGAAGTAATCAACCACAACTCGCTTCGTCAGACTATCAGTCCGCGCTGAAACTTAATCCAAACCATTTTGAAGCGCAATACAACTTGGGCGTGGTGCAGATGCGTCTTGGTGAGTATGCCGATGCGGAAGGTTCGCTGCGTAATGCCTCCAAACTTGCGGGGGGCGCGCGCAAGGCACGTGCGCTGTATGCTCAGGGCTTGGCACTGCGCAAGCTGAATGATGATACGCAGGCTGCCATAGCCTTTGCGGCGGCGATACGACTTGTTCCTGCGGACATAGAATCTCGCATGGCGCTGGCGGCATTGGAGCCGGATGATGCGGCTGGACGTACACGGGCACTGGATGCATATCACAAGATATTGGATTTGAAGCCGAACTATCCGCCCGCCTTGGTGCGTATCGCTTCAATATTGGCTGCGCAGCATAAACGAGTGGAGTCCGAACAGACTTATCGACGAGCAATCCAGTTCGATCCTCAATACGATCGCGCCCACTTGGGCTTAGGTTCGCTGTTAATTTCGCTGAAACGTTGGGATGAGGCTCGCGCCGAGTTTGAGTGGTTGCTGGACCGGGATCCGAAACGGGCAGACGCGCACTTTAATCTCGGACGTATCGCATACGGCCGAAAAGATCACGAGAAAGCCATAGCCGAATATCGCTTGGCAAGTGAGTTAAGGGAGGGGGATTACCCAGAAGCCCTGCTCAATCTCGGGCTCGTCTATTCGAGCATGAAGGATTATTCGTCGGCCCTGAATGCCTATCAGACTGCGCTCAAGTTCCGTCGTCAGTATCCAGAAGCTTGGTACAACATCGGGTTCGTGTATCTACATCAGGCCAACCATGCGGAAGCCGAAAAGGCATTTCTGAGCGCAGTTCGACTCAAACCAGATTACGAACAGGCGTGGTTCAATCTGGGTATGGTCTATGGTGATACGGATCGTGATGATCTGGCGATAGATGCTTATGGAAAGGCAATTAGCATTCGTCCGGATTATCAGCAGGCGCAACTCAACCTAGCAGTGCGTTATGGCAGACGTGGAGATTATGCTGAGGCGGTGCGTTTGTATCGCATGATATTAGAGACGGATGAAAGCTATGCACTGGCTTGGTACAACTTGGGTGGAGCTTATGCTTCATTGAGTCGACGGAAAGAGGCTGTGGATGCCTATAAGCATGCCGTTGCATTGGAGCCTACCGACGCAAAAGCGATCCGAAAGCTGGGAAATGCTCTGTTGATGAACAATCAACCAGAAGATGCAGTAGCAATGCTGAAAGAGGCGGTTGCCACTGACCAGCGTGATGTAAAGATAAGGCTTGATCTAGCAAAGGCGTTGCTACGAACAGAGCAGCCTGAAGAGGCCAGCAGAGAACTTGCCAAGGTCAAACAACTTGACCCGAAGGTGAGCGGAATTGATGAAGTGGAGCGAGAGTTGAAGTTGTTACTTAGCAAGTAAATTAACTTAGAGGGAAATTCCTATGAATCGAAAGAATAGAATTGTTCAAGTTGTGTTCATATTAGTTGTTGCTGTTACATTGCAAGAGAGTGCGAATGCAGCAGCGCAGATATCTAAATCGACAGTGCAAACCACCTCACAAGAACTGGGATGGTCGGCAAAGACCGGAATAGGGTATGACGGAAATATATATCGTACTCATAAAGGAAGCTATATCGATCATTACCCAGCTACTGCCGTCGCGGTCAGCCCTGCAACGCAATCTGGGTTTTTTGTGCCCTATAAAGCCGAGGTCGATTTCAAGATGAATACCGCCACTAATTTTGGCCTAGTTGCGGGTGGTAAGGTGGATGGAGAGTCGTACTTGTCACACAATAATGCCAACACCTTTAACTACGAAGGTCGACTCGGCGTGAACAATGTGTTCGCAGGAAATGGTGCTAGGGCGGATGAATTGTATGCAGGTGTGTTGATGGGACACCACAAAAAGACCTATGTGGATCGCGACTCTGGTGGGGCAAAGCAAACAGCTGGCGGTAGCAACATATCTAACCGCTACACCTACGATTCGACAGGTTTCGAGGCTGCATATCGTAAAAATAGTGATGATACTTTCAGGTTTAGTGCGAATGCGACCCTAGAGAATCGCTCGTATGCGGATCCGATTGTGGTGGCAAAGTACGATCACCAGTTTATCCAGTTGGGGGGAGACATTGAATTCGTTCCTGCCAAAGCTAATTTGCTCAAACTGGCATACACATATGAGACCAGCGATTATAGCGCGCGTCGCTCGCGTGATAAGAATGGCTCGTATTTAGCAGCCAACCCTTTACTGATGTACACCGATCACAACTATAAATTCTACTGGCGTACTCATTTGGGAGAGCCACTGGTGGCATATGCTGACGTGGCACTAACCAAGCATTCCGATGCTTTTGTGAACTACAGTGGATACACCGAAATCGAGTATGGAGCCCGACTTCTCTACAAGCCAACAAAGCAGTTGCAAGGGCGTTTTGCGCTTTCCAAATGGGGACGTGATTATTCCAGTGCTTACGCGTATGACAATCCGACCCAGCCCAGATTATCGGCAGATGGTTTGGTGCTGTCGCTCAAAGGTGAATATGAATTGATGCCGCACGTGTCCTTATGGGCAGAGATGGAGAATCGCACTTGGAACACCAATGACCTACGATACGATTACAAACGTTACCAGTTCTTGGCTGGGGCAGTCGTTGAGTATTAAGTCGGGTGAACTTCTTGTTATAAATTGAAATCTTGGGTTGGCGAATGCCTGAAGGGATAAGTGCTCATGTTTATCTCTTCAGGCGTACTCAAAGAGATTCAAACTTCTACGAAAAAGCAGCCGAGAATTCAGATAGATTGACCTATCCGCTCTGATGGATATTGTGACCTGCCGATTAAGGATGGATTACTCGGCAGGACTTTCAACTATGGAGCGACTGCTTTGCACCACATAACTGACACTTACGATAGCACCATCGACCGGCAGCTATGGCCGAGAACCTGTCGGACTGTTCATCGGCCATAAGAGACACTGATGAATTGCTGAAATAGCTGATTGATTGTTCTGAAT
>CAYROQ010000055.1:0-7845 GCA_964425955.1 uncultured Sideroxydans sp. | reverse complement strand
TTTTTACTTCACCCCTCAAGCAGCCTTGGCCGCGAAGAGGTGCGCATTATATAGATGGCGAACTTGTCGTCAAGCGATTTGTAAAATTTATTTCACATAACTGTGCTTTCGCACAACAGGACGCCCGAAAAGTACAATGACGCGATGCAAAATAGGCGGAATAGCACATTGTGAAATTGATCTTGGGTATCGAATCTTCCTGCGACGAGACCGGCATCGCGCTGTATCACACCGAGCGCGGATTGCTGGCGCACACGTTGCACTCGCAGATCGCTCTGCATAATGAATATGGCGGCGTTGTCCCTGAGCTCGCCTCGCGCGACCATGTTCGCTACGCTTTGCCGCTGATTCGTTGCGCACTGCAAAAAGCCGAGTGCCTCCTCGGCGATATCGATGCCATCGCATTCACTCAGGGCCCGGGTTTGTCCGGCGCATTACTGGTCGGAGCGAGCGTCGCGTGTGCGTTGGCCTATACATTGGATATTCCCACCATCGGCATCCACCACCTTGAAGGCCACCTGCTCTCCCCGCTCCTTTCAACGCCCGCACCCGCATTTCCCTTCATTGCGTTACTCGTCTCTGGCGGGCACACGCAACTGATGCGCGTGGACGGTATAGGCCGTTACACTCTGCTGGGAGAATCATTGGACGATGCCGCAGGAGAAGCTTTCGACAAAAGCGCGAAACTATTGGGATTGGATTATCCGGGAGGCGCACTGCTCTCAAAGCTGGCACAACGTGGTGCTCAGGGTCGCTTCAAGTTGCCACGCCCGATGTTGCACAGCGGGGATCTGGATTTCAGTTTCAGCGGATTAAAAACGGCCGTACTCACACTAGTGAATCAACAAATAAACATCCCTCACCCCAACCCGCTCCCGGGGGGAGAGGGAGCAAACGAATCGCTTCGCGGATTTTCAACTCCTGATCAGACTCGTGCCGACATCGCGCATGCCGCACAAGAAGCCATCGTGGATGTGTTGGCGACCAAAGCATTGGCGGCACTCGGTCAAACCGGGCTGGATCAATTAGTCGTGGCAGGTGGGGTAGGCGCAAACCAAGAGTTGCGCAACCGCCTGAACGCAGTTATAGGTCGGCGCGGCGGTAAGGTGTTCTACCCTGATTTGGAGTTCTGCACCGATAACGGCGCGATGATCGCCTTCGCGGGTGCAATGCGCCTACAGCATCAGGAAGCGCAGCGCGACTACCGCTTCAACGTCAAGCCGCGCTGGGACTTGCAGGGACTGAACTACGCGGACTGAGCTTCTTTCTTCTTGCTGCCGATTTTGCTTTCCTTACCCGTCATCAAGTTTTGGATATTGCTCTTGTGACGCCAGATCAACAGCATCGACATAATCGCGGTTGCAAATACGAGTTCAGGGCGCAGCTGAAACAGCATGGCATATATAGGAGCAGCAACCGCAGCAATCAAGGCGGATAACGACGAGTAGCGGAACACAACCGCCACGAGCAGCCAAGTGCCCAGTACGGCCAAGCCCATCCACCCGCTCAACGCCAGCAACACACCCAAAGCCGTCGCAACACCCTTACCTCCCTTAAATTTTAGGAAGATCGGGAATACGTGCCCAAGGAAGACTGCCAATGCAACTGCCGCAATCAGCAGATAATTTTCTGGCGCATACCATTGAGCAAGACATACCGCCAACGTACCTTTGGCCGCATCGCCCAACAAAGTCAAAATGGCCGCTGCCTTCTTGCCGCTGCGCAATACATTGGTCGCACCGGGATTGCCGGAACCGTAAGTGCGCGGATCGGCCAAGCCAAACGCCTTGCTCATCAGCACTGCGAACGAAACCGAACCCAGCAGGTAGGCGCAAACAACAAAGATAATAGTGGTCATCTGGAATACCTTAAAATGCGAAACGGCGGATTCTACTCGAACCCGCCACTGTGACCAAACAACCTGCCCTACACCCTATGGACATCATCTTTCTGCGCGATTTAAAAGTTGTCACGCTCATCGGCATCTACGAATGGGAGAAGCGCGTACCGCAGACTTTGCAACTCGACCTCGATATCGCCCTGCCGAATAGCCGGGCTTGCCAAAGCGACGACATCAACGATGCGCTGGACTACGCCAAGGTCGCGCAACATATCCAAACTGTTTTGAGTGACGGTCATTTTTCCCTGCTGGAAACACTGGCTGAACACATCGCCCAGATCATCCTGAAAGACTTCAACGCGCCCTGGGTCAAAGTCAGCGTCGCCAAACTGCAAGCCATCCGCAACTGCAAGATGGTCGGCATCAGTATCGAACGGGGACAAGTGGTTTAGGGTTGCCCGACAAAACTATTTGCCCAAGCCCCTCTTTTTATGGATAATGCGCGCCCTTATATAGGTATCCGTGCGCGTACAACCGCCGCGCCCAATTTTAGTTAGGAACAAAAATGAGAGCAGACATCCACCCCGCATACAACGAAGTTGCAGTGACTTGCAGCTGTGGCAATAAATTCAACACCCGTTCCACAATGAGCAAACCAACCCTTCACGTCGAAGTGTGTTCCGAATGCCATCCGTTCTACACCGGCACACAGAAGATCGTGGACACCGCCGGCCGCATCGAGAAGTTCAACAACAAGTACAAGACTGGCGCCAAGGCAGCCGCTTGATGGAACTGGGTTAAGAACAAAGATCAAAGGCAGCGCTGGCTGCCTTTTTCTTTTGTGGAGTCACACACATGAATAAATTGAATTCACTGTTTGCTGCCGTATTCTTCTCACTGACCTTGGCCGGGTGTGCGCAGAACCCGGTATCCGGAAAACAGGACTTCGTCATGATGTCGGAAGCGCAGGAGATCAGCCTGGGCCGCAGTGCCGATCTGGATGTGCGCAAACAATACAAAGTCTATGACAATCCCGCCCTGCAGAATTATGTGAACAACGTCGGACAGCAAGTCGCCAAACGCAGTCATCGACCTAATCTGCAGTATCACTTCACCGTACTGGATTCACCCGAGATCAATGCCTTCGCGCTGCCGGGCGGGTACGTCTATATCACGCGCGGCATCATGGCTTACCTCAATTCGGAAGCGGAGTTGGCCGCCGTGTTGGGGCACGAGGTCGGTCACGTCACCGCGCGCCACGGCGTCAAACAACAAAGCGCGTCGCAAGCCACCAGCATCGGCATTTCGCTTGCCTCCATTTTCGTGCCGCAACTGGGCACCCAACTCGGGCACGACATTTCCAACTTGCTGGGCGGTGCGTTGCTCTCCGGCTATGGGCGCGACCACGAACTGGAAGCCGACCGCCTGGGCGCCCAATATCTGGCGCGCACCGAATACGATCCGCAGGCGATGATCCGCGTGGTCGGGGTATTGAAGAACCAGGAATTGTTCGATGCCGAGATCGCCAAACAGGAAGGTCGTGAGCCGCGCCGATATCACGGCACCTTCGCCACCCATCCGGACAACGACACCCGTCTGCACCAGGTGGTGGGCGAAGCCAAGAACCTGACTGTCGCCAACCCCAAAGAGAACAAGGCGGAATATTTGAAGCAGACCACGGGCATGGTTTTCAATGACAGTGTCGAGGAAGGCATCGTGCGCGACAACCTGTTCATGCACCGCGACTTGGGCATTGCGCTCAAATTTCCCGCGTCATGGAACGTAAAGAATCTGCCCACCCAACTCATCGCATTGAATCCGCAGAACGATGCGGCCATCCAATTCAAACTGGATGCCAAACCGGGCGGCAGCGTCGTGGAATATACGCGCCGTCTGCTGGGCAACGCCGCGACGATCAAGGCGCAGGAGATCGGTAACCAAGTGGCTGCCATCGGCAGTACGGACAAGACGGTCATCGGCGTCATCTATCACGCCGGTCAGGCTTTCATTATTCAGGGGGATGCCAAAACTCCGCAAGTATTGACAGCCCAACGCGATGTTATGGAAGCGACCATCCGCAGCTTCAGAATACTGAGCGCCGAAGAACGCAAGCAGATCAAACCGCTGACGATCCAGTTGACCACGGCGCAATCCGGCGACACCTATGTCAAGCTCTCGCAGACCTCGCCTTTGGGCAAAAACTCCGAGCGCTACCTGCGCCTGATCAATGCGCAATACCCGCAGGGTGAACCGGTAACCGGACAAACTACCAAGTTCATCGAATAGGATGTACGCCTACTACACCCAACTCAAAGAACCGGAGATCACGCCCATGAAAGCGTGGTTGCTGTTTCTGCTGTGTGCAGTTTGGGTGCTTACCGGACTGGTCGGGCACGACCCGTGGAAGCCGGACGAGGCCTACGGTTTCGGACTGATCTACCACATCATCCTGAATAACGATTGGCTGGTACCGACCCTGGCGGGCGAGACCTATCTGGACAAACCGCCGTTGTATTACTGGACGGCGGCGTTGTTCGCGAAATCGCTTTCACCGCTGCTGCCACTGCATGACGGCGCACGTTTGGCAACCGGCTTCTACAGCGCACTCACCCTGTTATTCATCGGCCTCGCCGGACGCGAATTGTTCGGCAACAACCGGGGGTGGCCAGCCGCGATCATCCTTGCCGGCTGTTTGGGCATGCTGGTGCGCGCGCACGAGATCCTCACCGACAACGCACTGCTCACCGGTTGCGCCATGATGCTTTACGGTTACGCGCTGAGCCTGCGGCGGACGATACCGGCGGGCATCTTGATCGGCATCGGCTTGGGCATCGGCTTCATGAGCAAAGGCTTCATTGCACCGATGTTGTTCCTGCTCATCAGTCTAAGTTTGTTGGTTTTCCGCAACTGGCGCACCCGGAATTTTTTCAAGACACTGGGCATCGCGCTGCTCTTTGCGCTGCCCTGGCTCAGCGTATGGCCGTTGATGCTGTATCAGCATTCGCCGGAGATGTTCATCGAATGGGCATGGACGCGCAACATCGGCCGCTGGTATGAATACCTTGGTGGCGGCGAATACGACAACGTGTTCTATTACCTGAACGCCTTGCCCTGGTTGGCCTGGCCGGCCGCCCCGCTCGCGGCGTGGACGGTGTGGGAAGCGCGCAAACGCATGTGGAACGAGCCCGAGTTCCAACTGCTGCTGGTGAGTTTTCTGGTCATGTTCGTGGCACTGAGCCTAGTGCGGGACATCAACGACCAGAACGCCATGCCCATGCTGCTGCCGCTGGCGTTGCTCGCCACCGCGTCGCTTTCCACGTTGCGCCGGGGTGCGGCGAACGCACTTGACTGGTTCGGCATCATGACGTTCGCCCTGCTCGCGATCGTGTTGTGGTCGGGCTGGACCGGCATCCTCGTGGACAACGGATCCTGGCTGGCCTTGCGTCTGCAAGAGATCCAACCCGGCTTCCAACCCGAGGTCGATAACATTGCGTTCACTACCGCCGTTCTGGTGAGTGTGTTGTGGATCGTGCTGGTGTGGCGCGTCGGTCGTTCGGTGCGCCGTTCACTCATCAACTGGACGGCGGGCATGAGCTTGCTGTGGATCTTGGTGATGACGCTGTGGCTGCCCTGGCTGGACGCCGGCAAAAGTTACCGCCACATGGTGGTCGACCTAAAGAAGAATCTGCCCAAGAAATACAACTGCATCGCGGACGTGCGTATCGGCGATAGCCAACGCGCCATGTTGCAATATTTCGGCGACATCAATCCGAAACGGAAATCGACACGTGTGTGCAATCTGTTGCTGGTGCAGGGCGACCGTGTCGCCAAACCGATCGAGGACGAGATCGGCTGGGAAAAACTCTGGGAGGGCAGCCGCCAGGGCGACCAGAGCGAACGCTTCAGGCTGTATCGCCGCGTCAGACAATAACGCCTGGCGTTAGTAGTTCCTAGTTGGCTCGACCTGCACGATCAGAATAGCTTCCAACGGCTCCGTGCCTTTTGCCAAACGCAACAATCGGGGAAACGTCCCCGTTTTGTGCACCACCCAATTTCCGCCCCCCACTGTTTTACTTGGGCCGATTTGACTGCTCAACTCAGCCAGCTGCGTTTCCCGAACCAACAAATAATAGGACTCGCCCTTTACCGGCAACTGCGAGAGCGTATCTGCGGCGTAACAGGGTGAACGGTTATACAGCCCCAATTCACGCGCCACGATATCCATCTGATAGACGTAGATGGGCGCATCCGGTTTGTCTGTCAATTGCACATTAACATTGTGCGCCACACTCACCGAAGTAAACGTCAACGCCGTCATCAGCACCAGAAATGTGTACAGGATATTGATGCCGAACAGCGGATAGACCAGTACGACATTGGTACGTTGATTGTTTCGGGTGGCATAGCCGTAAGCCAGCAAGCCGCCCGTCATCGTCAGCACCACCGTCAGCAGAACAGGGTTAGCCACATACACACTCAGCCCGACAGCCAGCCCGACCAGAATGAAAGTCATCACCGATTGCGCGATAAAAAGTAGCCGCGATATTTGAATTTGCGCCAGCCAATCCGAGAAAAACTTGCCGCACAAAATCGCGGCAAACGGGAACAGGATCACCGTGTAATGATCGAGCTGAAATTTGGTGGCGCTAAATAGAATGAAAGTGATGAAGAAAGCACCGCACAGAAATATAAAACCGGCCTGACTGTCGGTGCTGCCGCCTAATAATTTACGCCCCCCCGAAAGCATGGCCGCGACGAACACCGCCACCCACGGCAAAAACGCCCACAGGAATACCGCCATGAAATACCACGGATGGCCATCCTGATTCTTGATCGGCCCGGTATTGAAGAAACGCCCGAACTGGCTGTCCCACAAAAAGAACTTGATGCCGGAAACATTGTTCTGACCGAACACCAATTTCTCGGGATGGGCGTCGAATTGCACATACAACGCGATCACTTCCGGTGCAGTGAACAGCAGCGACAAGACAAACGCCAGCAACCATTTCCCGCTCCACAACTTGCGCCACTGCTTCTGGTAAATCCACATACACACCAGACCGCTGGTGATGGTGATCAATGTGAACACACCCTTGGTCATCACCGCACACGCGCTGAACAATGCGCCGAGCAACAGATATTTCAACTTGGCGTGTGTGTCGTAACGCAGCCAGTAATAACACGCGCCCATGATGAAACCGGTCAGATACGTTTCGGCTTTCGCCTCGATGGAAGAATCCATCAGATGGAACACCGACACATACACCAGCAGCGACAGCCAGGCTGTTTCGCGACCATAGAACAGCCGCGCAATACGGTAAGTGTAATAACCGCCGATCAGATGGAACAGAAATCCCGGCAGGATGTAAGTGAACGCGCTGATGCCGCCGATCTCGAACGACAACGCCGTGATCCAGAACGGCATGTGCGGCTTGTCCAGCCAGTCCTTGCCGTCGAGCACCAGATACGCCCATTCATTATTCAGCGCGATGTATTGCGACAGCGCCGCATAAGTAACGGAGTCGCCGCCATTGATGACCGGCGAGAGCATGGCCGCGGCGTTGATAAGCAACGTGAGGAGGACTAGCCATTGGATTTGTTTTGTGAAGTTCATTGATGCGATGCTGCCCTTATTAATTGCCTTTTGGTAGGGTGGGCACGTTGTTGTGCCCACGCGGAATTATTTTGCCTGCTACCGTTAATTCTTCAATACCGTTCGTCCTGAGTGCCGCGCCCAGCGCGGTGTATCGAAGGATGGGCGAAGCCCGCTGGTTTCCAAATTCAACAACAACACCGTCGGGGGTAGCCCGACAGCTAGTCACTTTTTCTTGCTTCGCCAAAGAAAAAGTAACCAAAAAGAAGGCGACCCTGCTGTATCGCCCTTCGGGTTCCTTCGGTCGGTCAATAAAATTGGGCGGCTGCGCAACTCGCACGATCCGCTACGCGGCCACGTGCTCAAACAGTGCTCACCTTCTCCCCAATTTTATCGCCCGCCCTCAGCGCTA
>CAYROQ010000054.1:0-7890 GCA_964425955.1 uncultured Sideroxydans sp. | reverse complement strand
ACTTGGGAAGTGATGGTCGCCTGCATCATGGCTTACGGTCTGATGAAGGTGTTGGGCGTGAGTCGCAAGATCGTCGAGACCTGGTTGTATATCGAAGTCGCTTTGATGTTCGGTTCCGGCATCTTGGGGTTGGGTCACCACTATTTCTGGATCGGCACACCTGAATACTGGTTCAGCATCGGCGGCTTCTTCTCGGCACTGGAGCCTATCCCGCTGGTGGCGATGGTGGTACATGCGGTGTTCGATGCGGGTGCACGCCATGCCAAGAACTCCAACCATCCGGCCATGGCCTGGTTGATCGCGCATGCCTTCGGTAATTTCTTCGGTGCGGGTGTGTGGGGCTTCATGCACACCTTGCCGCAGATCAACTTGTACACCCACGGCACACAATGGTCGGCTTCGCACGGTCACCTCGCGTTCTTCGGCGCTTATGCGACCATCATCATTGCCATGTTCTACTTGGGCATACAACGCTGGCGCGGTGGTACCTGGATGTCGGGTGACTTGCCTGGGAATGGCTGGAAGTGGAAATGGTCGTTGGGCCTGCTCAACCTCGGCATGATCGGCATGACGGTATCGATGTTGGTTTCCGGTTACGTACAGTCACAGATCGAGCGCGCCATCGAAGGTTCGACCTGGATGGGGTATTTCGCGGCACAGATACATCCCTGGTTTGTACAAGGCATGTGGTGGCGTGAAGTGTTCGGTGTGATGTTCCTGGTCGGCTTCGTGTTGTTGGTGTGGGACCTGCTGACTATCGGCAAGGGCGAGAGCCGTGCCATGTTGCCGGCAGTTTCGGAGAATTGATTTAGCAAGAAAGTTGATAGCCCATCTGGAAGCGCTTCAGGTGGGCTTTTTTACGCGAATTAGAAATGTCGTATGGGTGATTCGTTTTTCATAGATAAGGAGATGATGATGAGGACAAGTTTTCAAAGAACACTGACGGCGCTGGCCGTTGTGGCCGCACTTCCTTTTGCCGCCTATGCGGCTGAAGCGGTTCGAGTTGCTCCGGAAGCCGGGGCACACCACGCCGGCGCTTCGCCGGTAGGCGAGGTGGTCATGCACAAAAACGCGAATTCCAAAGCACCGGCGATGAGTGAGGCTGAATTCGACCAGGCACGCCAACTCTATTTCGAACGCTGTGCCGGTTGTCACGGTGTGCTGCGCAAAGGAGCGACAGGCAAACCGCTGACTCCCAATATCACCCTGGATCAGGGATCGGAATACCTCAAAGCGTTCATCGGTTATGGCTCGCCCGGGGGCATGCCCAATTTCCTGACTTCGGGAGATTTCAACGAGCAGGAAGTCGATCTGATGGCGCGTTATTTGCAGCAAGAGCCGCCGATCCCGCCGGAGTGGGGCATGAAAGACATGCTCAACAGTTGGAAATTGGTGGTCAAACCGGCAGACCGTCCCAAGATGAAATTGAACAAGATCAATCTGAAGAACGTGTTCTCGGTGACCTTGCGTGATGCGGGTGAAGTGGCGCTGATCGACGGCGATACGAAACAGATCTGGGGCATCGTCAAGACCGGATACGCGGTGCACATCTCGCGCGTTTCTGCTTCCGGCCGCTACGTGTATGTGATCGGTCGCGACGGCAAACTGGACTTGATCGACATGTGGTACGCGCAGCCCACCGTGGTGGCGACACTCAAGATCGGCATCGAGGCGCGTTCGGTCGAAACCTCAAAATTCAAGGGATTTGAAGACAAATACGCGATCGCCGGTTCCTATTGGCCGCCACAGTATGTGATCACCGAGGGCGATACGCTCAAGCCACTGAAGATCGTCTCCTCGCGCGGCATGACGGTGGATGGCGAATATCACCCCGAACCGCGCGTCGCCTCCATCGTGGCCTCGCCGCACAAACCGGAATGGGTGGTCAATCTTAAAGAGACCGGAATGATCCAGCTGGTGGATTACTCGGACATCAAAAATCTGAAGACCACCACCATCGAGTCGGCCAAATTCCTGCATGACGGCGGCTGGGATTCGACCAAGCGTTATTTCCTGGTGGCTGCCAACGCTTCCAACAAAGTGGCGGTGGTGGATACCAAGCTGGGCAAACTGGCTGCGCTGGTCGAGACACAAGCCAAGCCGCATCCGGGGCGCGGCGCCAACTTCATCCATGCCAAGTTCGGTCCGGTGTGGGCGACATCGCACTTGGGTGCGGACGTGATCACGCTGATCGGTACCGATCCGGTCAAACATCCGCAGCAAGCCTGGAAAGTGGTGCAGGAGTTGAAGAATCACGGCGGGGGTTCGCTGTTCGTGAAGACACATCCGAAATCCAAAAACTTGTGGGCTGATGCGCCGCTGAATCCGGACAAGGATGTTTCGCAGTCGGTGACGGTGTACGACATCCGCAATCTGGACAAGGCCCCTGAAGTGATCAACCTCGTCAAACTGTCCGGCTTGCCGGAAAGCAAAGCGGTGAAACGCGTGGTGCATGCCGAGTACAACGCGACCGGCGATGAAGTCTGGTTTTCATTGTGGGCGGGCAAGACGGAGCAGTCGGCCATCGTGATCCTGGATGACAAAACACGCACGCTGAAGGCCGTGATCAAAGACCCGAGGTTGATCACACCGACCGGCAAATTCAATATCTGGAATACGCAGGAAGATATTTATTGAGTTTGAACTGCGACACCACGGGGCGGAAAACCTCCGCCCTTATTTACACAAAAGAAAAAAATGAAAATCCAGTTGAAGGGCAGCCCGGGATTGTGGGTGATGCTGTGTATTTTGGTAGCGCAAAATAGTGCGCTGGCAAGTGCAGGCGGCGATTTTGCGACCTTGGATGAAGTGGTCGTCACCGCAACACGAACCCGCACCACGCTTTCTGATGCGCCCGCTGCTGTCACCGTAGTGGGTGCCAAAACCCTCCAAACAAAAAATGTTTCACGCTTGGGCGATGCGCTGGATCAGGTACCCGGTCTGTATTTGCGCGGCGGTGCCTTAGGCCAGTCGCAGGGCACTGTGGGCACGAGCGGCATGTCGTTGCGCGGCATAGACCAGACGCGGACGCTGGTTCTGCTCGATGGTCAGCCCATTCAAGATGCCGGTACCGGCAAGGTGAATTGGCGAGTTCCGTTTGTTGCGGACATCGAACGCATCGAAGTGGTGCCGGGTGCGTTTTCTTCGCTGTACGGCAGCAATGCCATCGGCGGCGTGGTCAACATCCTCACCAAGCAACCGGACAAACGCGAGCTGACAGCAAATTTCAAAAAAGGGTGGGGCGATGCCAGCGGTGAGGATGCCAGCATTTATTTCCGCGACAAGATGACAAACGGTCTGGGTTTCGCGGGCGGACTCGGCTATCAAAGACGCGACAGTTATGTGAATGATTTTATTCTCAAGGCACCCGTTGCCGGGGTGGCGGGCACACCCGTCAGCGGTGCGCAGGCGATCACCACGCGTGAAGGTGTTGCCACGTATTTGCTGGGGGATCTGGGCAGAACACCGTGGCATGCGAGCAATGCCAGCGCCAAGTTGTTCTATGACTTGAATTCAGGAAGCAAGATATTCGCCGGTATCAATTTTCAGGAAACCAAGGTGAGTTACACCCCGTTCAATTCGTATCTCAGCAATACGGCGACGGGCGCGCCTGTGACCAGCGGCACACTCGGCATCAACGGACAGCGCGTCGTGTGGGCGAATTCTGACTTCGCTCCATTTTCATCACTGCCCCTGCAGGAGGCGTCCACCCGCTATTTTGCCGGTTACGACGGCACGCTCGGCAATGACGTGTTATTGAAAGTCGATCTGGCAAAAATAATGCGCGCCTACAATTTCTCGGCAACAGGCGCGACCGCGCTTTGGAATAGCGGCGCAGGTACCTGGTCGGATAGCCCCAATAGCGGGTTGGATGGAACGGCACAATTGAGTTTTCCGTTGGGCAATAATCACTTCATGGTCGCGGGTGTGGCGCTACATAAAGATGAAGTGAATCAAAAAATCTACGCACTCTCCAACTGGCGTGACCCGGCCACCAGGACAACACTGAACAGCGGTTACAACGGCCATTCCACAACGACCTCACTTTTTGTTCAGGATGAATTCAGTACAACAGAAGCGCTGAAGCTCTATCTGGGCGGTCGCTGGGATAGCTGGCGTGCACAAGGCGATAATTTTGTCGTCGCGCCAGCGAGTTCCACAAATTACCCGGAACGCGGCGTGTCCGCATTCAGTCCCAAAGTGTCTGCGACATTCAAACCGACGGAGACACTGGTGTTGCGCACATCTTTCGGGCGATCTTTCCGCGCACCGACCAATCAGGATTTGTACAGCTCATCCAGTAGCCGGGGCAGAACGACGACAGGTGATCCCAATCTGCAACCCGAGCGCGGGGAGACATGGGAACTGGGCGGTGAATGGCGCGCCGGTGCTGCGTCAAAAATGACCGCGACCTTTTACGCGACCCAACTCGACAATCTGATCTATGTGAAACAAGTCACCACGGTTGCACCGCTGCTGTCGCAACGCATCAACGCGGGCAAGGCAAGCGTGCGCGGAGTCGAGTTGAGTGCAACCCATACATTGACGAGCTGGTTGGAGGTGGATGCCAACTATGCTTTTATCGACTCAAGAATTTTGGAGAATGCCGCCGACCCGTTGAGTGTCGGCAAGCGGCTTACCGATGCGCCCAGAAACATCATCGGTATCGGCTTGTCAGCGCAGCAGGGTGACTGGTCCGCGCATGTGGACGTGCGCCACGTGAGTCACATCTTCTGGAATGCACAGAATACCGACGTGATAGAGGGGGTGCCGGGCAGTTATGATGCGCATACCCTGGTGAATGCCAAAGTCGGATATGCGTTCAACAAGCGCATAAAAACCTCACTTGCCATCAATAATCTGCTCAACACTCAGGCCTATTCCTACTTTCTGTTGCCGAGTCGCAACCTGACCGCCGAACTCGATTTCTCATTTTAGGAAGTTGCGCGAATGAGCAAACACGCGACGTATTGCCACGAACACTTTCAACCGGATACCTGTCCAATATGCTAAAAAACTTTACCGCCGCGCCCCACCGTGTCATGTTCTTTGGCGGCGCGCTGCAAACCATTGCCGTCATGTTGTGGTGGATGCTCGAGCTCGTGACGCGCTATGGCATCGTCGGGCAACCACTCAGCTGGCCGATTTCTGCCAGTGCCGCGCACGCTTACCTGATGCTCTACGGCCTGTTCCCATTTTTCATGTTCGGCTTTTTGATGACCACCTTCCCGCGCTGGATGAACGGCAAGGAGATCCCGGCAAAATATTACGTGCCGGCATTTTCATTGATGCTGCTGGGTGCATTCGGTTTCTATCTGGGACTACTCGTCGGCAACAGCGTATTGGTGAGCGCGACGATTTGCCTGCTGGCAGGTTGGGGGATGGCACTGTACGCATTGTTGCGGGTGTTGCTTGATACACGGCCTTCCGACAAGCGAAACCCGATCATTCTTTTCATCGCGTTCAGTATGGGGTGGTGCGGACTCGCCAGCTTTTTGGGTTGGTTGATTCTGGACGCGGCGATGCTGCTGGATTTTGCTATCCAGTGTGGACTGTGGTTTTTTCTGTTGCCGATCTTTGCCAGCGTTGGTCATCGCATGATTCCTTTCTTCACCGGCAGCGCGCTGCAAGTGCAAAACGTGCCACGGCCAAACTGGGCATGGTGGACCATACTGGCGGCAAGCGTGTCCCATGGACTGCTGCAACTCGCCGAGGCGACAAACTGGCTATGGCTGTGTGACGCACCGCTGGCTTTTGCTGCACTCTATTTGAGTTACGTTTGGGGGCTGCGCCGCAGTTTGCCTAATCCCTTGCTTGCGGTGCTGCATGTGGGCTTTGTCTGGATAGGCATCGCCATGCTGCTGTTCACCGCACAAAGTTTGCTGGCTTTTCTCAACTTGGGAACGATGATCAATTGGGGTTTTGCTCCGCTGCACGCACTCACCCTCGGCTGCTTCGCCACGCTGATCATCGGCTTTGGCACACGCGTTACGCTCGGTCACTCGGGGCTTCCTTTCAAGATTGATCAGCCCATCAAGCTGATGTTTGTGGGAATCCAATTGGTTGCACTACTGCGCGTGCTGGCAGATATGCTGCCCATACAAGGCGGGCACTGGCTGGCTGTTGTGGCGACCGCAATGTGGCTGGCCTGTTTTGTACCGTGGGCGCTGCGTTTTGTCCCAGCCTATTGGCAGCCCCGAGCGGACGGACAGCCTGGCTAGACTGTACAAAAGCTCGAAGATGATGTTTTCAAAATTTGAGAAAGATTCAATGTCATTGTAAATTATTGGCAAGGCCATTAAGATAGCAACCAATTACTATCTTGGTGGCGTTCAATGTCTGCGCAAAAAATAAAATTACTGTTGGTTGGAGTCGGTTTACTCTTTGTTTTTGTATGGGTAATCCTTACCCAAGGTCCGCTGGCGGCAGTCAATGTCACGCTGGAAAAGGTTCAAGTTGGCACGCTTTCAAATACCGTATTTGGCGTCGGCGTAGTGAAAGCTAGACGCAGTTACAACTTGGCCCCGACCCTGACAAGCCGGTTGAAAAGCGTGCGGGTAGATCAGGGCGATCGAGTGCTGACCGGGCAGGTGCTGGCCGAGATGGACCCCGTCGATCTGGATGAGAAACTAGTAGGTAGTCAACGCGTGGTCGAAAAGACAGCCAATGCGATCCAGGCGGCGGAGGCTCAAGTGAGTGAAGCCAATAGTCGTCTCAAGACCCTCTCTACGACTCTCACCCGTTATGAAGAATTGCGTGTTGGCGGCTTTGTCAGTCAGGAAATGCTGGATGCAAAACTGCATGAGAAAAATGCGGCCACCTCTGCATTGGCGGCGGCCTCGGCTAATCTGGCTGTGTCACGTGAAGAACAGGCCCGCGCTCAAGCCGACATGCGCGGTATCGGCAAAGCGCGTGCGCAGACCAAGTTAATCAGCCCGATCAACGGCGTGGTGGTCGCCAGGTTTGTTGAGCCGGGTAGCACCGTAGTGGGTGGACAGATCGTGTTGCAGGTCATTGATCCGGCTAGTCTGTGGATCGAGACACGCATCGCCCAGCAACAAGCGGGACAAGTGCGTGTCGGGCAAGTTGCAGAGATCGTGTTGCGCTCGCAGCCGCACACACCGGTCATGGGCAAGGTCGCGCGAATCGATATGGTGAGCGATGCGCTGACCGAGGAGCGCATCGTCAATGTTTCATTCAACACTTCCAGTGCCAGCATCGGCGAATATGCGGAAGTCACCCTTGTTGTGCCTGCCTTAAATAACACGCGCAGTATTCCGAGTGCTGCGGTCAAACGCGTGGACAAACAGACCGGCGTATGGGTCCTGCAGGAGGGGAAGGCAGCGTTCAAACCGGTCAAAATCGGCTTCGCCACCCTAGACGGGCATACCCAAATATTGGAGGGTTTGGTCGATAGTGATGAGGTGATCGTGTACAGCCAGCAAGCATTGCGCGAGGGACTCAACGTCAAAGTCGTGTCCGCGCTGGTGAAAGGCTAAGCCGTGATCAATCTGGCAAGCCGCGACATTCTGCATGGATGGGGGAAATTTGTTTTCACTGGCATTGGTCTCGGGCTGCTGATTGGCGTGACGCTGACCATGGCGGGTGTCTATCGCGGCATGGTGGATGATGCGCAGGTGTTGATCGAAAATGCGGGTGCCGATCTGTGGGTGGTGCAACAGGACACCTTGGGGCCTTATGCCGAACCGTCCAGCGTGCATGATGATGTAGCCAAGGATTTGCTGGGCATGCCGGGTATACAGGAAGCGGGCAACGTGACCTACCTGACCATGCAGGTCCGTCACAACCTCAAAGACATCCGCGTGATGCTGGTGGGGTATGAAACAGGCAAGCCGGGTGAGCCTGCGTATCTTGTTGCGGGCCGTCCGA
>CAYROQ010000053.1:0-9401 GCA_964425955.1 uncultured Sideroxydans sp. | reverse complement strand
GTTCGTCTTGTTTCCATTCGATGCTGCGCGTGCGTGCGGTGTAGCGCATGTGCAGGTTGCCGGCGGCATCGTGCGAGAACACCGGTCCGGTCTGCGCCTCGCGCACGCCGTCGAACTCGTCTATTCGCGCCGGGATGGTCATCACGTCGTGGGCGGAGAGGGCGCGGATGTATTCAATATTCGCCTCGCGCAACATCAGATAGGCGATCTCGTGGTCCATCACGCGGTTCTCGCCGCCGATGCCGGCGTTCCGCGCGCAGTGCAACACCATGCCGCGTATCTGTCTTTGCGGCGGATTGTAGTAACCGTCGGTGTGCCATTTGATGGCGCGGTCGGTGTAGGGGATGTAGATCTGGCGTTGGTTGTCCGGATTGCTGACGGCGATGCGCGAGATGCCGTGTTTATCCGCCAGCCAGTTGGCATCCAGATTTACGAGGCCGAATTGTGCGCCGAAATCCCGCAGCTTCAACTCGTCCATCTCCACGTGACTGGCATAGATCGCCATGTTGCTGCGCTGACAGCAGTTGAGCAGCGCCTGGCGCTCGGCTGCGGAGACATGCAAAGGGTCTTTGATCTCGACGACCAGTTCGTTGGTATCGACGATGGCGCGTGCCAGCTTGTTATCGCGCCAACGCAGATACGTATCGGTGGCAGTGAGATCGAAGGGATCGGCCATCTCAATCACCACTCACAGCAGCGCGGCGACGCGGCTGACGCGGTTCACTTTCCAGCAGATTGCTGAACGTCTTTTCCAGCATCTCGACGGCTTCGGGCGCCTCGATGCTCATCATCTGATCGATGATCCACCAGCTATCTTTGTCGTCCATCACTTGCTCCATGCAAAAAGCCAGATAACGCGTGAAGGAAAAATCTGGGCCTGTCTCGCCATAGCCGAATTCGGCGTATTCGTCGAAGCGCTGGTTGAGGCGGTCGATGAAACGCTGTTTGCACTCGGCCAGTTCACGACTCAACAAACGACTCTCGTTTTCCGCGTGGGTTTCCGCCACACGGTTCGCCAGCGTCGAGGTGAAGGTGAAACGATCTTCGGTCGATAAGCGGCGGTGTGCGATGCGATCGGCGACTTGGATCTGGAACAGCAGGAACTCGGTGAGGAAGGCAAAATATTGCGGGCCGACCGCGATTTCGAATTTTGCCTTGCGTGTGTTTTTCAGTGCGTTGTCGGCAATGCGGTAGATTACAAAAGACAATGCCCCAGCGAGATCGGCGGGGGTGTGTTCGCGTCCGGGTTTGAACCAGCTGCTCTTTATGCGCAAGGTGTAGGCCGTCTAAATAATGGGGACGTGTACAACATTAACCCTTGCGGATATAGAACTGATGCACGCCCATTGCGATATCGACCGTGTCCAGCAAGGTCATGCCTGTTGCAGCAGCCCACCCGGTGATGTCGGTCTCCACACCCGGGCAGTCGCTGGTCAGTTTCAAAACTTCACCCGTCTGCATGCCGTTCAACAATTTCTTTGCTTCGACGATGGGGCCCGGACAAACCGAGCCACGGATATCCAGCTCCACATTGACCTTGGGCAGTAAAGATGAGCTGCCTTTTTGGATGTGATATCCCGTTCCGCCATCTTCCATCTTCTCTGTCTTGAGGATTCGATTGCCCGTGTGTTTTGCCCAGGCGAACAAGTCGTCTTGCGTGCCGGGGCAGTCCGATATCAACAACAAGACTTGCCCGGCGGCCAATTCGTCGACCATGCGCTTGGCGCCGATGAGTGGTTTGGGACAGGAAAGCCCCTTCATGTCGATCACCATGTTGACCAGTTCCATATTCATTCGATTCTCCTTAAACGGGCTATCTGCCATGCCATCCCCGATGGGGGACCGATTATTTTCAAGCGTGGACAGAGTCTAATAACCGCCCTTGCCTTTGGGTTGAGGTAGTCCTGCCACTTTTGCCGCCTGTTTGGCGGGGCCCACCGGGAAAAGATCGTACAGGTCTTTGCTTTCAGCTTCCGGCCAAAATACATTGACCCCTTTCAGCATGTTGCGGAAATTGGGTGTGTGGCCTTCATTGCGGAATTCATCGCGCATGTAGTTGATGATCTCCCAATGTTTTGGGGTCAGTTCAACCCCTTCCGCAGCGGCGATCACGCCCACCACTTCTTCACTGAAATCCGCTTCCAGCAGATAGCCGTCGTCATCGGTCTCCAGTTCATTTCCAGCGACTGTGTAACTCATGGTTTTACTCCCTATCAAAAAATCCCACGCCGCCATCAATCCAGATCGGTGATGGCTTTGTAGGGGACAAAAATACCGCAACCGTAACGGCGGTCGGCACCCAAACCGGTGTATTGCAAACGTAGCGAAGCCTCGGGCTTGAGGTCGTGAACGACCAGGCTGTAGCCGTGGATCGTGCGATCCGGCGCGTCCAAGCGGTGGCGCATGCCGCAAATGAGTTTGCCCAAGATGCCCAGTTCGCCCAAGCGGGTCGAAACATGTTGCATGAACGTGTTTTCGTCGGCATCGCCGGTCACCAGGTGCGCATGCAACGTGGGGTAGGGCTGGATCGCGCGCACCTTGCCGTTGCCCAAGTGCAAGGTGATATTGCCAACTTCCAGCGGCTGGCCTTCAAGACGGCCGACATGATTGGAAAAATGGGACGGCAACCGCAACACCAACTTGGCGCGCTTGGGTAACAACATTCCGCCCGCACTGGCAGCAGTGCGCAAGGGAAGCACACCCACCAGGCTGTCTGTTTCGATCTCGGGCACGTGGTGTGTCAGTGCCTGCCACAGCGCAAACGGATAACTGCCGGGCAGTGTTTCGCCGCTGATATCAAATATGGCATCGATCATCTCCACGTTGGATTCACTCATGTTCAGTCGACGTTTGCCCGGCGGCCCAATCCTGCATGACGAGCGCCCACTGCTTGGCTGTTTCAGGATCGATGTCAAAAATAGTGAAGCGTTTGCCCTCGCGGATGCGCAGACGCAACAGGCTCATGCCACCTTCAGCATGGTCGATCTGTTGCAACTCGATCTCCTGCGATCCCAGCGGGACTTTGAATTTTGCCAAAGCAATGGTTTGCGCCATAAAGGGTAACGATGAAGGTAAATGCGGGTGCAGAGTCTAGCCGTAATTGAACCCGCTTTGGAATACTACTTGGGGACGGATCGATACTACCCGTAAGGGTTATGAAAAATACCCGCTACGGGTGATAGTTAGCCTGCTGGTTGCCCCGTAGTATGCCGTTCCAGTAAGAAATTGGGCGCATCGGGATTTGCCGGTGATTGAGCCCAACCGAATCGACCGTTTGAATTATCAATCCCCGATTGTGCCGGGTCATTAAAAAACTAGTTGACGTCTTGCTGTTGGCGAACCGACTGAAAGGAAAGATTATGGCGAAGAAGATGCATGATACCCCCAACCTTGACCAGCTTGAGGCGGGTCCATGGCCGAGTTTTGTGACTGGCTTGAAAGAGCTGGCCAAAGATAAAGATTACGTGGTCGATCTGTTGGGACAGTTGGAAGAGTCCTACAAGACCAAAAAAGGCTATTGGAAGGGCGGCACAGTGGGTGTGTTCGGATATGGCGGCGGCGTGATCCCGCGCTTCACCGAACTGAAGAACGAGGACGGGTCGCCCAAGTTTAAAGATGCGGCCGAATTCCACACGCTGCGCATCATGCCTCCGCCGGGAATGCACTACGACACCGGCACGCTGCGCCAATTCTGCGACCTGTGGGAGAAGCACGGTTCCGGTCTGATCGCTTTCCACGGACAGTCCGGCGACATCATGTTCCAGGGCGCGACCACGGAGAACGTGCAGAAGGCGTTCGACGATCTGAACGAGATGGGCTTCGACCTGGGTGGCGCTGGCCCCGCCGTGCGCACCTCCATGTCATGTGTGGGCGCAGCGCGTTGCGAGCAATCGTGTTACGACGAAGCACAAGCGCATCGCGCCGTGTTGAACACATTCCTGGATGACATCCATCGTCCATCCCTGCCTTACAAATTCAAGTTCAAATTCTCCGGCTGCCCGAACGATTGTATGAACTCGATACAACGTTCCGACATGGCCGTGATCGGTACCTGGCGCGACAACATCCGCACCGACGAGGCACTGGCCAAGAAATGGTTCGCCAAACACGGCATGGATGAGCTGGTGAATGACGTGGTGGCGCGTTGCCCGACCAAGACTTTCCAGTTGAAAGAAATCAAGAACATCAAGAAGAGCGACACTATCTCCAGCGTGGCCGTGAGCGATACACACGCCATCGAGATCGACAACCGCGATTGTGTACGTTGCATGCACTGCATCAACGTGATGACGGGTGCGTTGGCGCCGGGCAAAGATAAGGGCGCATCGATTCTGGTAGGCGGCAAGAGCCATTTGAAGATCGGCGGCCTGTTGGGCACGGTCATCATCCCGTTCATGAAATTGGACACGGAAGAGGATGTCGAAAAGCTGGTTGACTTTGCCCAGCGCACCATCGATTTCTTTGCCGAGAACGCATTGGAGCACGAGCGTACCGGCGAAATGATCGAGCGTATCGGCTTGGCCAATTTCCTCGATGCGATGGAGATCGATGCCGATCCGGCGATGATCAATTCGCCGCGCATGAACCCTTATGTGCGTACCGATGGTTGGGACAACGAAGTCGCCAAGATCAACGCCAAGAAACAAGCTGCCTGAGGAGAAAATAATGAATCAAGCCGTTCAAGCCGCAGCACCTGTTCAGAAGCGCAAGCCGAAAGAGACGGGCGTTCCCGACAACAAAAAATACCTGCATCCGCTGATGTTGAAGAACTACGGCAACTGGAAATACCATGACCGTCCCCGTCCCGGCGTGTTGCACCATGTGTCGCATTCCGGCGATGAGATCTGGTCGGTACGTGCCGGTACACAACGCCAGATGGATGTTCATACCATCCGTACCTTGTGCGATATCGCGGACAATTTCGCCGAAGGCCGTGTGCGTTTCACCATCCGTTCCAACATCGAGTTCATGGTGTCGGATGAAAAGAAGGTTGCGCCGCTGATCGCCGAACTGGGCAAGCACGGCTTCCCGGTGGGGGGTACAGGCAACTCGGTAACGATGATCGCGCATACCCAAGGCTGGTTGCACTGCGACATCCCGGGCACGGATGCCTCCGGTGTGGTGAAAGCGTTGATGGATGAACTGCATGAAGAGTTCATCCGTGAAGAGATGCCCAACCGTGTGCACCTTTCGACTTCCTGCTGCGAGATCAACTGCGGCGGTCAGGCTGACCTGGCCATCATCGTGCAACACACCAAGCCGCCGGTCATCAATCATGACCTGGTCGCCAATGTGTGCGAACGTCCGACCGTGGTGGCGCGTTGCCCAGTGGCGGCGATCCGCCCCGCGATGGTGAACGGCAAACCTTCACTGGAGATCGACGAATCGAAGTGTATGTGTTGTGGTGCGTGTTATCCGCCCTGTCCTCCGATGCAGATCAACGATCCGGAAAACTCCAAACTGGCCATTTGGGTCGGCGGCAAGAATTCCAATGCGCGCGGTAAACCGACCTTCATGAAGATGGTGGCGTCCGGCCTGCCCAATAACGCACCGCGCTGGCCGGAAGTGGCTGAAGTGGTGAAAAACATCCTGACGGTGTACAAGGAAGATGCGCGTCCCTGGGAGCGTCTGGCAGACTGGATCGACCGTATCGGCTGGCCGCGTTTCTTCGAGAAGACCGGCTTGCCGTTCACCAAGTATCTGATCGACGACTGGCGCGGTTCGCGTGCCAACCTCAACTCATCCACCCACATCCGTTTCTAAAAAGGACGTTGGAAATGAAATTCGGAATCGTAGTCAACGAAGGTCCGTACCAGCATCAGGCGAGCGATTCCGCTTACCTGTTTGCCAAAGCGGCGATCGCCAAAGGGCACGAAGTGTGGCGCGTGTTCTTTTATCACGACGGTGTAAACAACGCGTCCAGACTCACCGAACCGCCGCAGGATGACCGCCATATCGTGAACCGCTGGAGCAAACTGGCCGAGGAGCACAAGGTCGACCTGGTAGTGTGTGTCGCGGCCGCGTTGCGACGCGGCATCCAGGAAGAAAATCTGGCAAAGGGTTTTCGTATTTCCGGCTTGGGGCAGTTGGTTGAAGCGGGTACCCAATGCGACCGTTTGATCACGTTCGGCGATTAAGGAGAGACGAGATGAGTGAAGGATCAGTCAAAAAATTCATGTTCGTCAACCGCAAGGCTCCGTATGGAACGATCTACGCCTTGGAGTCGCTGGAGGTGGTGTTGATCACGGCGGCTTTTGACCAGGACGTTTCGTTGGTATTCCTGGATGACGGGGTCTATCAGTTGAAGAAGGGACAGCAGACAAAAGGTATCGAGATTAAGAACTTCTCGCCTACTTACCGCGCATTGGAAGGCTACGATGTGGAGAAATTGTATGTCGAGAAGGAGTCTTTGGAGGCGCGCGGATTGACGGAAGACGATCTTTTGGTGGATGTCATCGTTCTGGGCCGCGCCGAAATGGGCGCGTTGATGGACCAGCAAGACGTGGTCTTGAGTTTCTAAGGGGACGTTATGTTACACATCATCAATAAATCTCCCTCGTCTGCCAACGCGCTGGAGAGTTGCCTGCGGGTTGTCATCTCCGGCGATATTCTGTTGACCGAAGATGCGGTGTATGCCGCAACAACGGGAAGTTATTTCGAGAGCACGTTGCGTGAAGCGAGCGCACGTTTCAAGATTTATGTGCTGCAACCCGATCTCGATGCGCGCGGGCTGGGCGACCGATTGATGGCGGGCGTAACTGCTGTCGATCATGGCGGTTTTGTCGATCTGGCTGTGAGCAACAACAGCTGCCAATCTTGGCTATAAGCTGAGTTTCGCGTAAGGTATATCTGCCCCGCATACACGCATGTGAGGCGCATGGCGAAAGGGCGCTTTCCCGTGACAAGACGGTAGTAGTGTTTTATTCAAACGATCAACTGAGGAGAAATAGCATGGCAAGTATCGAAGTGGGCGGCAAATCCTATGAAACAGATGAAGAAGGTTACTTGGTCAATCTGTCCGAGTGGAACAAGGAAGTGGGCGAGTATCTGGCAGGGACGGAAAGTGTCGAGCTGACCGATCAGCATTGGGAAGTCATCAACTTTTTGCGCGAATATTTCGAGGAATACCAGATCGCACCGGCCGTGCGCGTATTGACCAAAGCCATCGGTAAAAAGTTGGGACCCGAAAAAGGTAACAGTGAATACCTGTACGGATTGTTCCCCTATGGCCCAGGCAAGCAGGCATGCAAGATCGCCGGTCTGCCGAAACCGACCGGTTGCGTTTAATCAAGGCCAAACGATAAGGGCACAGTGATGGCGAGCGTCGTTTTTGGGATCGTGTTTTACCTCGTCACGTTGCTGTTCGTCGTGGGGTTGCTGTATCGCATCAAGACGTATGCCGCCACGCCGGCACCGCTGAAGATACCGACCACACCCGCCCCGATCACCCGGGGCGGCGTGGTGTTGCGTATGGCGCGGGAAGTGTTGCTGTTCGAAAGTCTGTTCAAGGCCAATTTGTGGACGTGGTCTATGGGTTGGCTGTTTCACGCGGGATTGGCTCTGGTGCTGTTGCGCCATCTGCGTTATTTCACCGAGCCGGTTTGGGGCTGGATTGTCGCCCTGCAACCGTTTGGAATTTATGCGGGTATCGCGATGCTGTTGGGATTGTGCGGTTTGTGGGCGCGCCGCCTGTTCGTTGAACGCATCCGCTATATCTCCACTCCGTCGGATCATTTGATGCTGGTGTTGTTGATCGGTATTGCCGCTTCGGGCTTGCTGATGAAGTTCGCGGCACACACGGATGTGATCGCGGTAAAGAATTTTTTCATCGGGCTGATGCGTCTCGAACTGTTGACGCTTCCCGCCGATTTGTTGTTGATCGTCCATCTTTCTCTGGTTTTGTTACTCCTGGCCGTGTTCCCCTTCAGCAAATTGCTGCACGCGCCCGGAGTATTTTTTTCACCGTCGCGAAATCAAACCGACAACCCGCGGGATAAACGCCATCTGAGCGCTTGGGCAGCCAAGCTGGAATCGGAGAAATAACATGGCGGATATCACTGCACCAGCCTACCGCATCATCCCCATCGTTCCCCGATTAAAGCCGGGGGCAATGGAGGGCAAAGGGCCCTTTGTGGCCAGCGACAAAATCAACGAGGCGATTGGTTTTCCCGGACAGTTGGTCGAGGACTGGCACGACAAAGCCATCGCCAAGATGGGCGAGTTGTTGTCCAAATACCGTTCACTCAAAGTGTACATGGATGCCTGTGTGCACTGCGGCGCCTGCTCGGACAAATGCCATTATTTCATCGGCACACAAGATCCGAAGAACATGCCGGTGGCGCGTCAGGATCTGATGCGCAGCGTATATCGCCGCTATTTCACCTTGCCCGGAAAGTTCTTTCCCAAATTGGTCGGCGCACGCGATTTGACGCGCGAAGTGCTGGACGAGTGGTACAACTATTTCAACCAATGCTCCGAGTGTCGCCGCTGTTCAGTGTTCTGTCCCTACGGTATCGACACCGCCGAAGTGACCATGGCGGCACGCGAGATCCTGGACTCTGTAGGTTATGGTCAAAAGTATTCCAACGAGATTATTGGCAAGGTGCACCGCATCGGCAACAACCTGGGGCTGCCCGCGCCCGCGCTGATCGATACGCTGGAAGGTTTAGAAGAAGACGTCAAAGAAGCAACCGGCATCGACGTGCGCTTCCCCATTGATGTGAAAGGTGCGGAAGTCTTGCTCGTCACACCTTCGGCGGACTTTTTTGCCGAGCCGCACATCGACAGCCTGATCGGTTACGCCAAGGTATTCCATGCCACCGGCACCAGTTGGACGTTGTCTTCGATGTCCTCCGAGGCGGGAAATTTCGGTATGTTCATCGGCAACTACGACCAGTTGCGTGCGATCGCGATGCGCATCCGTCAGGCTGCGCTGGAGTTGGGTGTGAAGCGCATCGTGATCGGGGAATGCGGCCACGCCTGGCGTGTGGCCTACAGCTTCCTGAATACACTGACAGGCATCGGAGATGGCGCGGACGCCAACGACCGTTTTGCCCAGATGCTGCAAAAGCAACTCGACCATCGCTACAAGCAGCCTTCGCATATCTGCGAATTCACCTGGGACATGATCCAGCAAAAACGCTTGAGTTTCGACAAGTCGAAAAACGACAAACACATCATCACCTTCCATGATTCCTGCAATGTGGCGCGCGGTTCGCGCATGGGTGATTACGCCGGCGGCCAGTTCGAAATCCCGCGCAACATTATCAAAGCGTGCGCCAACAATTTCGTCGAAATGGATCCGCGCACCACGCGTGAGCAGACCTTCTGCTGCGGTGGCGGTGGCGGATTGTTGACGGATGACTTGCTCGATCTGCGCGTCAAAGGCGCACTGCCGCGCA
>CAYROQ010000052.1:7093-9827 GCA_964425955.1 uncultured Sideroxydans sp. | reverse complement strand
GCAAGGTTGCCGCTTCGCTCTTCACGCCCAGCTTTTGCACCTTGTCGATGCTGATGTTGATGGCAGAGGTGGCCTGTTCTTCGCCTGCATACACCGCCACATAGTCCATGCCCATCGCATCTTTCTTGGGCACGGGCGAGGTGTCCGCCAAGCCCATCGGGTTGCGGTAGTACAGCACCTTGCGTTCCGCATCTTTGCCGGAGGTCGCCTGCACGCCGGCGCTGTGTTGTGTGCCGAACCAATAAGCGGTGGCGGCGACAGCCAGCAACAACAGGGCGGCGGTGATTTGTTTGCTTAAGGTGTTCATCATTCTTCTCCCAGGGACTTCTCGATGTCGGCCAGACGCAACTGCATGTCGGTCTGCGCTTGCAAGTGTTGCTGCTTGGCTTTGAGAATCTGTTTCTGCGCTTCGATGAGCATGCTGAAAGACACTTTGCCCGTCTCGTATCCAGCCAGCGCCGACTGATAGTTCAACTCGGCCTGGGGTAGCAGGCGCGTGGCGATCAATGTTTCGGTGCGGCGTGCCGAATCCAGTGCCGACAGTGCCTCGGAGAGTTCCGCTTGCATCTGGTCGAGCAGTGCCTGTTTGCGTGCAGTCGAAGCAGACAGCATCGCCTCGGTCTCGCTTTCCTGTGCGCGGCGCGATGATTGTTGCAACGGGATGTTCAGTTCCAACATCAAATCCCATTGCTTGATCGTGTTACCGCTCTGGGTGGGCGCGACGCCGAGGGTGAAGTCCGGGTAGCGTTTGGCGTAGCTCAGTTCGCGATTTTTCCCCGCTGATTGGATGTCTGCCTCGGCGATGCGCAGTTGCGGATTGCGGGCGCGCAGTTGTTCCAGCAAGGCGGCTTCGTCGAGAGAAGCGGGCGACGGCATGCTGCGTAGTTGCTCTGGATCGGCGAGTGGCGCACTCGTTGGGCGCGACAGCAGCGCGTTGAGCCGTGCATGACTGTGATGATGTTCGTTCTGCAATGCGATGAGTTCGCCGCGTAGCAAGGTCTTTTCCAGTTGCACTTGGAGCACATCCTGCTGGGTGGCTAGGCCATGGGCATAACGTGTCTGGACGATCTGTTCCATGTTGTCCAGTAAGTCTAAGGTTTGCTTCGTCAAGCGTTCGCTCGCGGCTGTGTAGTGATTCATCGCATAAGCCTGCTTGATGCTGTTGGCCAGTGCAGTCCATGTCGCAGCCATCTGTCCATCGGCCTGTGCCATCTGCGCTTCCGATACCTCGCGTTGCAGTCCGCGTTTGCCTAACCACGGCAAGCTCTGCATCACCAGATAACGTGTGCCACCGCCTCGCGCGACATCCATCGGCTCGATACGCAACACGGGATCAGGTAAGGCGGCAGAAGGTTCGGCGCGCTGGGTGGCCGCCTCCACATCAAAGCGCGCTGCGGCGAGGTTGGGATTGTGCTCGCGCGCGTAACGCAGCAAATCTTCAACGTTGCTACCGAGCGTGGTGGTGCTTACCGTTTTCACGGTGGGCGCACGGGTGAGGGCGGTGCTGCTTTGTAGAGGCAGTACCTCTGCATGGCTGCTGGATAGCCACACGCCACACACCAAGGTCATCAGTCTGACCAAATCCGATTTCCTCCCTCTCCCGCTGGGAGAGGGTTGGGGTGAGGGCTTGAATTCAATGAGTCGCTCCCTCACCCTAGCCCTCTCCCAAAGGGCGAGGGGACTTACTCGGCATTTCCAAAAATAGTTTTTCATGATCCACATCCTGTTGCTTTGCGATATGAGCAGGCAGCCGAAAACGACCGCCGAACGGGCAAGACGAGGATCAGTTCAGAAACGACAGACGGACTCGTCCTGCGTTAGACGCGGGCGAGGGGAGGCGGGTCGAGTGGGGCGGAAAGATGTGAGACGAAAGTCTCGGGGATAGAGCTAACAGCCTGCGAACCGGTTGCGGCCAGTCGCATGGCAACCACTGGTGTGTCGAGATAAGCCGTGCAAGCCAGATGGCAAACGCCGCAAGCAGTACAACCAGAATCGCCTTCATCGCTCGCCTGCATGGATTCGTGTTCATGCTGCATCACGTCGTGATCCATCATGTCGTCGTGCGACATGGTCATCATCTCAGCCGACTCATGACATTCGCCCTGCTGCAACTGCATCGCAAGCGAAGCCGCCAGTGCGCCACCGCTAGAGAGCGGCAACCACAACAGCATGAATACGGCGATGAATTTTCGGATTTGCTTGGACATGGGGTGCAGTGTGGCGAAGTGGCAGGCGATAGTCAATCGGTAGGTGGCTTCGGGCGCATGGCACTCGGTTAAGCCCCAATAGTCATTAGCTTCAACATTCCCTCCCCCTTGCAGGGGGAGGGGTAGGGTGGGGGTAGAAATGTGGCTCCATCGCCGACTCAACTCCCATCCTAGCCTTCCCCCTGCAAGGGGGAAGGAATGAGTTCGCGGTGTTGTAGTAATGGGCTATTTGGGCTTAAGCGAGTGACATTCGTGGCTTTGGGGCATCAAAGGAGACGTTGATCTATTCGTCATTCCCGCGAAGGCGGGAATCCAGTGTTTGGATATAACTGGGTTCCCGCTTTCGCGGGAACGACAAAGATTAATCAATCAGCAACGCTCAAATGTATCCGCATCATTTTTTCGATGGGTCACATAAGTGTTGGATTGATTGACAACGCCGAGGCGAGGTCGATAAGCTGGTGGCGGATGTATTGATGATGTGAAGAGGTGGCGCGATGAAAACAGTAACGATTGATGTTCAACCC
>CAYROQ010000052.1:0-7083 GCA_964425955.1 uncultured Sideroxydans sp. | reverse complement strand
TGGCTGCTTCGTTGGGTGATTTCACACAGGCATGGAAGAGCGGCAAGGCATCCGCACCGCGCATCAGCTTTGAATCGCCAGAGTTGCTGTTCAAAGTGTTGTCCGGCAAACGCTGGGAACTGCTGAACGCGATGACCGGTGCGGGAGCCATGTCAATCCGCGAGGCGGCACGGCGTGTGGAGCGTGATGTCAAAGCTGTACATGGTGATGTGACTGCATTGCTGAACGCGGGGCTGATATCAAAAACGGATGATGGAATGATCGTGTTTCCCTACGATGCTATCCATGTGGACTTCATGCTCAAAGCGGCTTGAGGTCAGGACTTCGGCTTAAGTCGCAATAAATCCGTCTCCATTTCCAGTTGCACTAAGAAAAACAAAGCCCGGCAATGCCGGGCTTTTTCGTTGAATGTATTTCGATGCTGAGTGGGCTCTCTGGCAGACCTACGGTTTGCGGCGATTGGAGGGCAGGTGCTGTTTGCCCTGCACCAGATCCTTGGTCGGAATCCAGCTGCTCTTCGTCTTGGGCTTGTCGGTCTGGATGTTCTTGCCGTGGTGGCTGTGCTGAGCCGCCTTGTAGCTCTGAATCGCCGCCAGCAGCTGCTCCTGGGTGACCCGAATGCTTGGGTGTTTGTCCTTGGCATCGAAGTCGGTGAGTTGTTGCTTGATGCGGGCCAGCCGGGTGGCACTGTCATCCTTGGCACGCAGCCCCGCCATCATCGCCTGCGCCGCAGCAGAGAGGGTATAGCCACCCTCTGCCTCGGCGATCAGGCCACAAACGCCCATGCGGTCAAACGCGTCCACCAGTTTCGACTTGGCCGGAATCTCGCCGTGCTTGGCCATGGCCAGCGCGGTGATGATCTCGTCCAGCGCGGCTGGGCGACGCTTGGCCGCAACGGTGAGGGACAACAGCAGGGCGGCATCGTCGTCGTGAACGGGGTACATGGTGAACCTTTGCAGAGTTAGCGTGCGTCCGAGACGGACTTGAGGGCGAGAGTGTAATGGATGCGTGCCGGTTAAGGCGGGTAACCGGTAGCCTTTGTCTCAGTTTCCATGGCCTGACGCGGGTGATGACTGTTGCGGTGCAGGGCTTTCAGGCGTACTTCGACGTGCTGATATTGGTGCTCAAGATAATTGGTCACGGCGAAGATCGGCGCGATCTGTGCACCGCGCGGCGGGGAGGCGTTTAGTACACTGAAAAGAAGAAGCCCGGCGATGCCGGGCGTTTTTCATGGAAAGTATTTCGATGACCCCGTTAGCTCATGTGGCCCCTTTAACTCAGATATCATTCATGGCATCGAAAGCTGTGCAATCGTGAATTTCAATCTGCTGATAAGATCGTCGTAAGTGATGATATCAATCACGTTCTTGTATTTCCTTTTGATAACCTCAAAATCTTGCTTTTGAATAGCAGTTAGATTGTTGTCTCTCCCCATGATTATTAGACCACTCGGATTTGTGATTTTTATCGACATATATTCTGGTAATTTGTCTTTGTAGCGTTGCGTCAATTTATCTTCGCCTTCCTTACCCCATTTGTTGAGATAGAAGATGTACTTTTCGACCTGCATTACTGCGCCCGAAAGCTCTCTAAGGGGCACGTGATTATCTCGATATTGATTCTCGGTTACGATGCACTTATCGAATGGTTTCTTTATCTCAACAATATCGACATTGCCTGTTGAATCCACAAGCAAGAAATCCAGCTCTCTAGTCTTGTTGTTATAAGAGTCTTTGACTGGTGTGTGTTCGAACACCTTTATGTACTTCGGATATAGCAGCAGGATGATTTGGAGAATCTCTTTCTGCCATTGTCCTTCACTATAGCTGTCCTCATTGGTGAGCATGGCTACCAGCTTATCTAAGAGAAATGCATACTTCATCTTTTCACCTTCTTTGAACGAATCGAAGCTCACCTCACCTCCGGTGATCTTCTTGTTCATATATAGGTTGTATTCGCTCTCTCCATCTTTTTGAGTTTCGATGAATTCTCTTGCGACAGCACTTACCCGAGCAATGACATATTTCCTTACTTCATAATCATTCGGAATCTGCTTAATCATTTGTTGAAATTCCGCTTCGGTAATTGCATCGGTATGCTTGCCTCCGATATGGATTTCCTTGGGCTTCAAACTGGCAACGATTGGGAATATCGCCACATTTTTTGCGGCAGTAAAAAGTTTATGCTTAATCTCGATGTTCTTGTGAATATAGAGTGGAAAATCTATTGAAAGGACTTTTGATTCCAAAACGTAATACTCTCCATTCAAAGTGCCGAAAACAAACGTCACTGGTTCTTCTATGGGCTCGCTAAGATCATGTCCAATCTTGGCGCTATTGCCATGCAAATGAGCCTTGGTGAATTGATAGACTTTGCTTATCGAAACCTCGCCATCATCATTCAGTTGTTGGTAAACCCAATTAATACTTGCACTGAATCTCGAATCCGGCTCATAGGTGAGTAACAGAAGGCTGCCGTCTTTTTCAAATGTGATCATGATTGTTTGCTAAATATGTCTGTTGTAGTTAGAGCATTGATTGCTGCAATCCCCTCATGCCGCGAATGACTTCCTTTACTTGAAGGACATCATATTCGGTATGAACAACATCGTTGTTGTAGCCGTAACCGACTGTCTCACGAAGAATGACCCTGAGTGAATCTCCTGGATTAAGGGTGTGGTGATTATTCTGGAATTTTCCCAACCAATCTTCATCAAGTACTTTTGCCTCAATCATGTGCTCTCTATATTTGAAGCACCATTTTGAGTTTCCCAAATAGTCTGGTTTTTTTACTTTCAGGATTCGCTCGCCTTCGGAAGGAATGATTTCGCGGGTGATGAGTTCTTTGACTACTTCAGAGGAAACGGTAAGTCTGGGGTTGTATTTAGAGATGCCTGCCGGTGATTTGAATGTTGCCAAGTCATTTTTCTCCAAACAGTCCAAGGCGTCGTTTACAGCGTTGATGTCAGAGAGAAGTGTCGCGGTTTCGATTGGCGCGTATGCGGGAAGCATTTTTATATCCGTTTGTTCCGCGAGCATATGCAATTCGGCTTCAAGTACTTTAACTTCGTCACGCTCGTTAATCTTGTCCCGCGCATTGCACCAATCAAGTAGTTTGTGTTTTGCCTTGAAGAGGTAGTGCCCAATGATCTTCTTTGCTTCGCCATTCTTCAGCGCTTCATCAGGAACATCTTCAATGATTGTTTTTAGAACCGCTTTGAGCGAGGCTGTTTCCACGTCCTGCAAAATTAGCGAAGTGCGGACATTGGCGCCGATACTTAAAGCCAAATGGTTGTCTAGCAATTCCGTTGATTCAATGAGGCCTGCCATCGCACGGAACACCCTGCTAGGGTCGCCTGCCCCCCTTTCGAATTCAATTCGAATTTCTATCAGTTCGGATTTGTCATCATTCATAGCAATTCACCATAAATAGCTGCCCAACATCCCATCCAACATCAAATCATTTCGTCTCGTCGCCCTTGGCGTTACTTTTAAAACAAATCACTTTGCAGGTTATTTATTTCTAGTAATCGCGCATCAACACCTTCTGTTCCGCCAATAAGAAACGGACTATTTTCGTCGTGTTTCCTTTTGTTGTTTATGACGGTCTTTTTGCTGAAGGTGGCATAGCAGTACGAGCACTCATGCAGGCATGTGTTATACATTCCAATATCAATACTTCGGATGCATCCGCATTCTTCGCGCTGCCCTTTATCTTTCTTTGAATCAAGTGAAAGATTGAATACATCATAAATCAAGCGTTCATCAATACACTTCCCATGCTCAATTCCCGCACTTGCAACATCAACTGGCTCGGCACAACTGGTGATTTGCATGCCGTTTTTGTACGCCACGTCAGACATAAATCTTGAAAGTTCCAGAAGCTGATCATTGTTTGTTGTTATGTCTGAATATGAAAAATCCTTAATTGCACCAAGATTCCTTTCTGTTTTCTTGTAGAAATCAGAGAAACTGATCACAACTCTTTCTGTTTTTCCGGCTAGGAGTGCAGCAATCTTAGAAAAGAGTCTTTTGTGTTCATTCATGTCAACTTGGTTGGACAGCAAGATTGGATCGTATCTCCATATCACTTTGTTTTTGCCGATTAAGTCGCTGAGTTTTGAAAAGGTCTCTATTGCAACAAGCGGCTTGGGAACTGCGGCTTCAATTGTTCTTGGGTAGCCTGTTATTGTGTACTGGAAATAATATTTGAGCCCGAGTTGATCTAATACAGGTAGCTCCTGCATAAGCTTTGAGGGGTTTCTTGTCCAGAAGACGATTAGCTCCACATCTTGGGGCTTAAGCGACACTCGATTTATCTGGTGTGCGTTGAAAGGGTTTCTGGTCAGAAGAAACCCGTCTCTAATCCGGTTCATGAACCAGCGATGATAAAAGGCTGGTATGTCAGTTCTACGACTAGCACTTATGATCACGGGCTATTTCCTGTATTCAAAGATTACCGTCTTTATAGCATTCGGAAGAGGATGAACGCTCAAACCATCGGGAATATCAAAGACAAGGCCGTTGTCTGAAATCTTCACCCAATTATTTTTCGCATAGCCATCGAAATAGTATTGAGTGCAGTTTGGTAAGAAAGTACTTACCTTTTGATGGAATACATCACGGCCCAATTGTTGGTTGTTAATGTCAACGAAAATGAGCCTTGTATCAGGCTGAAAAGAATCATTCACAGCTTGCTCCAAATTATTGAGAAACGTTGCGGCTACCGCCTTGTCGTTTCTATACAACGTGGAGAATACCTTGCTTACCACCAGCACATCTGGGTTGACGAGACTGAAAGGTGATGATATGTCCGCTTGGACATAGCTGCAGTCACTCACACTTGGCCTCACAGATACCCAACATGTACTGCTATCCACACCGACATATTCTATCGGCTGAAGAATATGTTTATCTGCGAAATACTTTTTTATCGCGAAATAGTCAGGCGAAAATCCGCATCCAAGGGAGATAACTTTAAGCGGGCGTGTAGTATTGATTTTGCCCATAAAATTTGTTGCCACCAAGTAGTGGTATATCTCGCTTGCATAGGCGGCACCATAATTGAGCACATAGGTTCGCATTTTCTTTTCGCAGTTGTAACTGTCTGGCCTGCTATAGAAATCCTCATGCAAGGAATTGAGACAATTACACTCACTACCATCCCCTTTGCAGCATGGCAGTTCAGATAATCGCTCATCAGCATTCCTTAATACTTGCTCAAACATATATTCTCCTTGTGAAATAATTGGTTAAGCATCATTTGATTCCCACCCCCAACCACGCATCCGAAGTCAGCGGCCTCTTCAGCGTAGGCAATGTCTCTTCCAGCCACGCCAGCGCAAGCTTTTCCTTCTCGCGCCACAACTCTTCGCCCAATCCCTTCTTCATCATCTGTATCGGCGCGCTGCCCTTGACCATGTTGTCCCAGAATTCGCCGGTGCTGCCGGTGGGGAAGGCTTTGGTGACGCTGCGTATCTCGATGTTGCGGAATCCGGCTTCTTCCATCTCTTGTTTGAAGCGTTCGGGGTTTTCCAGTGTGCCGATGGAGCGTTGCGGTGGCGGCAGGTCTGGCTTGATGGCGCGCAGTGCGCCGAATAGGATTTGCATGGCGGGCGATTGGTCCACGGGTGCCCAACTGGTGATGGCGATGCTGCCGCCCGGTTTGAGCGTGCGGTAGATTTCGGCGAAGCCTTGTTGCCTGTCAGGGAAGAACATGAGGCCGAACAGCGAGAAGGCGGCGTCGAAGGTGGCGTCGGCATAGGGCAGGGTTTGCGCGTCGCCGCAGTGCAGGGCGATGTTGTCGTGTCCGGCTTGTTCGATCTTGTTGCGGAACACGGCGAGCATGGCTTCGGAGAAGTCGATGCCGTGTACTTGCTCGGCATGTTGCGCAAGCCGCAGCGCCAATGTGCCCGGCCCGCAGGCGACATCGAGCACGATTGAATTGGGTTTGAGTTTGCTGGCGGCAATGGCTTCGTCGGCGAATTGCTCGAACACGAGCATGGTGGTCTCGGCGTAGCCATCGGCGACGAGGTTCCAGGGTTCGCTGGCGGAGAGCGGGTTGGCGGCGGGCTGTGTCATTTCTTTTCCCACGATGCAAAGCCGATGGGGCGTTTCTTTTTGGTTTCTGCTGGGGCCATCAAGTCGTGGATGGCTTCAAAGACGGCTTTGAAACGTATGTCGTATTTCTTTTCCAGCGCGTTGAGTTTTTTTGAAAGCTCGGCATTGGTGGCGAGCATTTGCCGTAATCGCACAAAGGCTCGCATGATCTCGATGTTGACCTGAATGGCACGTTCGCTGTGGAGGACGCTGGAGAGCATGGCAACACCCTGTTCGGTGAAGGCGTAGGGCAGATATTTTGCGTGCTGGCCACGGCCCGTCTTTAAGATCACAGTTTGTGATCTTAAAAGCGCATCTTCTTCCTCCGAAAGTTGAAACATGAAGTCTTCGGGGAAGCGTTCGAGGTTGCGCTTGACTGCTTGATTCAATGCTCGGGGCTCGACTTCATACAAGTCGGCTAGGTGTTGGCTGAGCATCACTTTCTCCCCGCAAGGGGGACGCCGACGGGTACCCGGAGCATTCAGCTCCACCCTCTCGCAGTGCCCACGAATCAGAAACATCTTCGATTCGATCTGTGTAACTGAGGTGATCATTTGCTGCGCTTCCCCTTGTGCGAACAGTTGTGTGCTGGCTAGTACCCGTCATGGCGGGTTTGTCTTGCGCCAGCTCCTATCCTGGGGATTCTGCTGTGAGCCTCGCACCGTGCGTGCGGCGCGATGTGCGACTAGTAGATTTGCAAGTGGGGCGAACTTTATTCCCGCTGGGTGGGCGGTGTCAATGCGGGCGGCAAGGCGTTGAGGAAAAGATACTGTTCATCAAAGCCCGCGCATATAAATCGGCCGCAAAGGCCTATGCCCAGCCATCGCCTCTCGCAGTTGCAGCAGCAGTTTCCGCAAGTGTCTTTTCTCCTGGCTCTTTTCCGTCTGTTTTGATAAAAAAAAATCCACATATTCGAGATATCTTACAATGTAATTTGTAAACTAAAATAATATTTTAAACGCATTTTCATTTTTTCCTCTGAAAT
>CAYROQ010000051.1:0-9914 GCA_964425955.1 uncultured Sideroxydans sp. | reverse complement strand
CTCCCGCGCTCTGACACGGGCAGGGCAAAGCTACGCGCCGCTTAGCGCGCGAGAATTCGGAGGTTCGGGTTGTGATGCCTACGATAGTCCAAGTGCTTGTTCTCGTTATTAGCTTGTCTGTCTCAACGTGCCGCCAACAATAAATGGCAACACGAAAAATTCTATCTGCTGGTGCTTAGAGCGCGCAAATCATTTACCATCACTGCTTGTTTCCGGTGAGTGAGTTAACCGGGCTGGGCTGCTTCGTAGGCGGCTTGATTGCCAGCCTTAGGTTGGACGGGGAAATGAACATCCCGTTTGACGAAGGCGCACACGCGAGGCGCGGAGTATATTCAAAATGAGTAGTTTGAGCAAAGAATCTGTAACATGGATTGAGATTGATGAAGGCAGCGAAGGTCAGCGCATCGATAATTTTCTTTTCCGCACCCTGAAAGGTGTCCCCAAGAGTCACGTTTACCGCATTCTGCGCGGTGAAGTGCGGGTCAACAAAAAGCGCATCGACCAGACATACCGCCTGCAATTGGGCGACTTGGTACGCATCCCCCCCATCCGTGTGGCGGAAACGCCGAAGGCCGAGTACGTCCCGGCCAATGAATTTCCCATCCTGTTCGAAGACGAAGCCTTGCTCGCCATCAACAAACCGGCCGGCACGGCGGTGCATGGCGGTAGCGGGGTGAGTTTTGGTGTCATCGAACAATTGCGCAGTGCGCGTCCGCAAGCCAAGTTTTTGGAACTGGTACACAGACTCGATCGCGAGACTTCCGGTGTGTTGCTGCTGGCAAAGAAACGTTCCGCGTTGACTGCGATGCACGAGATCATGCGCGAAGGCAACAGCGATAAACGTTATTTGACCCTGGTGCTGGGGCAGTGGAAAAACGTAAAACAGCACGTTAAATTGCCGCTGTATAAATTCGACACGCCACAAGGCGAGAAACGTGTGATGGTGCGCGAAGACGGTCAAGCCTCGCACACCATTTTTACCCTGTTAAAAGGATGGCCGGAATTTACACTGTTAGAGGCGCAGCTGAAGACGGGCCGCACCCACCAGATTCGCGTGCATCTCTCACACTTGGGATTCCCCATCGCGGGCGACGACAAATACGGCGTTTTCCCGCGCAACAAGGAACTGATGAAGCAGGGTTTGAAACGCATGTTCCTGCATGCGCACACCATTGCTTTTAATCATCCGCTAACCGGCGAACCGCTGAGCATCACTGCCCCGCTGGCGCCGGAGTTGCAGAAATTCCTCGATAAACTGGATTCGCCGCAATGAGCAAAGCAGCGCCCACGCCTTATTCCGAACGCGCTTTACTGTTGACCCTTGCGGGCATCCAGTTCAGCCATATCCTCGATTTCATGATTATGATGCCGCTGGGTCCGCTACTGATGCAAGAGTTGGGCATCACCACCCACGAGTTTGGCTTGCTGGTGGCTTCCTATAGTTTTAGTGCGGCCTTGTCCGGCTTGCTCGCGGCAACTTTCGTGGATCGTTTCGAACGCAAGCGCTTGTTGCTCGTCATGTTCGTGCTGTTCGGAATTGCGACATTGGCCTGCGGGCTGGCGCCCGGTTATGCCTCGTTGATGGTGGCTCGCGGTTTGGCGGGAGCGTTCGGCGGTGTGCTGGGGGCGCTGGTGCAAACCATCATCGGTGACACCATTCCCTTCGCGCGGCGCGCCAAGGCGAGCGGCATCGTCTCTTCGGCATTCTCGGTTTCCACGGTGGCCGGTGTGCCCATCTCGTTATGGATGGCGAGTTATTTTCAATGGCGCGCGCCGTTCATCTTTATCGTGGTGTTGGTGGGGATTTTATTGCTGGTCGCATTGCGCGTTTTGCCGGAACTGCGCCATCACCTGAGCCATGAAAAACTCGCCCATCCTTTCTCTGCAATGTTTGCCGTGATGCGCGACGGCAACCATTGGCGCGCCATGAGCTTGTCGGCCATGATCATCTTTTCCGGCTTTACGGTGATTCCATACATCACGGTATATGCGGTGAACAACATCGCTATCAGTCAGCATGACATCGCCTACATCTATCTGGTGGGGGGCGCGGCGACGCTGTTCACGGCACGTCTGATCGGGCATTGGGCAGATGCACACGGCAAAGTGAAGGTCTATCGTATCGTGGCGATTTCCGCGATGTTGCCCTTGCTGGCGGTGACGCAGATACAAAGTGCGTCGCTGGGGTTGTGGCTGGTGTGTACCACCTTGTTTTTCGTGTTGATTTCCGGACGATTTATTCCGGCAATGGCGATCATTACTTCTGCCGCACAACCCAGGCTGCGCGGCACCTTTATGTCGCTCAACTCGACAGTGCAATCGCTGGCGATGGGTTTGGCCGCCACCCTGAGCGGTTTTATCATCACTCAGGACACCTCCGGTCACATCATCGGTTACCAGAATGTGGGATATGTCGCCATTGCCGCCAATGTGCTGGCGATCTGGTATGTGTCGCGCATCGTGATGCATGATGCGCATCCGAATCTTCCCGACGTTGCGCCGAAGTAACAGGCAACAAGACAGTCTCAGCTTTCAGAGGTCATAGCCGATACAACAAACGTAAAGTCTTGAAGAGGAGTTGCCATGCGCTATGTTTCCAATATTCCTTCAGCCGGTACAGGTTTGAAGCACACTCTTGTGTCAGGGCTGACAAGTGTCCAAGCAGTAAAACCCGTCCACCCTCGCGAGCAACGCGTCACGCACGTCGATCTTCCGCAGGTTGCACATGAAGCGCTTCATGAAGTCGCAAGTGAATTAAAACGTAATTCAACCGAAGTGGAGCGGCGCAAGGAGTGCCGCAGAATTCATCAGCAGCATGTGTTGATCGAGTTGCGATCAGGTATCGATCGTCGCCATCACAATTTACGCAACGGTGACATGGTCGAACACATCGACGAAACAGCCTGAACTATTTCTTGAATCTCGACAAAAACACCGTCACTTCTTCACGGTCGTGGTACAACTGTTTGGCTTCCAGCCTGTAGCGGATGCCTTTGTTATTGAACGCCTTGCGCATCGAGTCGAGAGCGGTTTGCAATGCGACTACACGTTTTTTCATGGGCAACTTAAGATTGAAAATGGCGTGCATCATCAGGCCACCGGTGAACCATGCCACCATCAAGTCGGCGACGCGCTGCGGTTGTTCCACCATATCGCACACCAGCCAATCCACCGGACGTTGCGGGCGGAAACTGAAGCCGTCCTGTTTCAAGTGTTTGATGGACGCATGCGACGCTGCCGCACCTTTGAGCGGGCCGTTGTCCACTGCGATGACTTTCAAACCGCGTTGCACCAATTGCCATGTCCACCCTCCGGGCGCTGCACCCAGGTCGATCGCCGTCATGTTTGGTTTCAACCATTGTGCCTGTTCTTTGTGATCGAGAAACACTTCGAACGCTTCCGCGAGTTTGAGATAAGAACGGCTGGGCGCATCACTTGCCATGCTGACGCGCTGGATACCATTGAGCGCAGCGGCGCTGTTGTGCGGATCGCTGGAACAGATCAATGCGCGGCTTTGCTCGGGGAAAAATATGTGCAGGCGCGGCAGATGTTCCGTTCGCCCTGAGTTTGTCGAAGGGTGAGTCGATGTAGCCAACTCCGCGTTCGCTTCCACTGGCTCGACACTCACTGAATGGTGATCTACCAAACGCCCCCGTAACCGCAACGCTTCTTCCAGCAAAGGCTGAAAGCGCCGGGTGAAGCCGGACAATGTTTTGCCTTCATTGGTATCCGGCACTTCCAGATACAAGGCACTGAACTGCTGGTGCGTATCGGGAATCGCTGCCAATAACGGAGTAAGGCGGTCGCGTTCCTGCAATCCCTTCACTTCGCCATGCAGGCGCAGCAGTTGGCGCGCAAAGGTAAGCTGCTTGTAAGCCAGACGTGGCTTGCCTTGCAGCACGACATAGCCGCTGTTCTCGTTGGCTTCGATAGGCTTGGCTTGAGTTTCTTCCACGCAATCGCGTTCGAAGCCGGGGCGGCAATAGATAAGCCAGGAGGGTAGGGTGGTATCCATCAGTCGTGGGGGCGCAACAAGTTGATCATGCTCAAATCCGGTCCAATGGGTAAGGCGGGTATTATACGGGGCGAGAAGTACAGCTGAGACTTGGACTTTGCTTTTATCGCCGCGCAATCATTGCCGCATCGTATGCTTGCCCCGATGTTCCAAGCACGGCGTAGTGCATTTCAATCAGTCCTGCATTGATTACAGCCCTCAAGTGTTAAACTCCGCGCCTCAAATTTTGGGGTGAAACAATGAACAAGCGTTATGACCTGATCGTGTTTGATTGGGACGGCACGGTGATGGATTCGACCGCGATCATCGCCGCTTCTATCCAGTCGGCATGCCGCGATCTGCATTTGCCGGTACCCGATGACGACATGGCACGCCATGTTATCGGACTGGGATTGATGCAGGCGTTGCGCCATGCCGTGCCGACTGCGCCGGAGGAAATGTATGAACCACTGGTGGCGCGCTACCGCCACCATTTCCTGTCGCAGAATGATGCGATCCCGCTGTTTGACCAGGCACGCGAGACCATCATCGAACTGCATGAGGCGGGCTACCAACTGGCGGTGGCGACAGGCAAGAATCGCAACGGTTTGGATCATGCCTTGCAGTCGACCAATATGGGCGAATACTTCCATGCCACTCGCACGGCCGACCGTACCTTTTCCAAGCCGCATCCGGCGATGTTGCTGGAGATCATGGAAGAACTGGATGTGCAGGCGGAGCGTGTGTTGATGGTGGGCGACACCACCCATGATTTGCAGATGGCGATCAATGCCGGTGTGGATGTGGTGGGTGTGACGCACGGTGCGCACCCCGAACACCAGTTGCGCGAATTGAAGCCGCTCGCGCTACTGAATGATTTTGCAGAATTGAGAGCGTGGCTGAAGGCCAACGCTTAACGAATAATCCAAGGAGCATTTATGTCAGAAGAAAACAACAACTGGGAACGCGGTGTGCTGGAAAAGCTGGCGATGTCCGCAATTCAGGAACAGCGCCGCACACGTCACTGGAGCATCTTTTTCAAAGTCCTCACGTTTGGCTATTTGTTCATCCTCTTGTTCCTGTTCATGGGTTGGGCGGGTGACCATGCGGATGGTGGTTTGTCCGGGAGCAAACACACGGCATTAATCGAGTTGAACGGTGTCATTTCCTCCGACAGCACCGCCAATGCTGATAATCTCATTGGCAGTTTGCAGGAAGCTTTCAAGGATCAGAACACAGCCGGAATCATCCTGCGTATCAACAGTCCGGGCGGCAGTCCGGTACAAGCGGGGCTGGTAAATGACGAAATACGCAGGCTAAAGAGTTTGCATCCCGATATTCCGTTATATGTGGTGGTGGAAGACATGTGCGCTTCGGGTGGTTATTACATTGCTGCCGCTGCCGACAAGATTTTTGTCAACAAAGCCAGCATTGTGGGTTCCATCGGTGTGTTGATGGACGGTTTCGGCTTCACCGGCAGCATGCAGAAACTCGGGGTAGAGCGGCGGCTGATGACGGCAGGTGAAAATAAGGGTTTTATGGATCCGTTCTCGCCGCGTAATCCCAAACACGAAGAGTTTACCAAGAGCATGCTGAGCGAGATACACACGCAATTTATCGATGTGGTGAAGCAGGGGCGTGGCAATCGCTTGAAAGAAACACCGGAGATGTTCAGTGGTCTGTTCTGGAGTGGTCAGAAGAGCATCGAAATGGGCTTGGCGGACGCGATCGGTAGCATGGACTCCGTGGCACGTGACGTGATCAAACAGGAAAACATCGTGGACTTCACCACGCACGAAGGATTTGCGGATCGTTTGGCTAAAAAGTTTGGTGCGGGCGTGGCGAGTGCTTTCCCCGGATTCGGTACACAGGTGGGCGGGGTGACGTTACGCTAGACAGCTTGGTGGTGTCATCGTCAAGTCGGTGCGGCCTAATTTTTAGGCCAATTCTTGCAGCAACTTTTCAAGATCGTTGATAGGGGGCAGACATTGTGTACCGCGACACAACCAGGCAGTCGTTGTTGATGTTGCCGGTTTGTCCAACGTTGCGGGTAAAGCGGTTTCATCACCCCTCAGCCTAATGACCATCAATCCCGGCAGGTACTTTGCCACCACAGCCGCCCGCCAGGCGGCTGTTTCTTTTTCTGCTCCGCACAATACCAACACTGAAGGCGGTCGCAGCAGTTCATCCAGTGCGCTGCACAGGCTGCTGAAATGACTGGGTGTCTGTTGCATGCTGGTGAAGAATAATTTCAAACAACGCTCCGCCGCTTCTGCATAACGCATATCGCCAGTCAACGCTGCAAGTCGTAGCAATGCTTGAGCAGCGATGCCGTTACCGCTGGGCGTGGCATTGTCCTGCCCGACCTTGTTGCGCTGGATGAGTACTTCATGATCGTGGCTGGTGAAGAAAAATCCCCCGTTTTCTTTGTCTTCAAAACGGACCAGCAACGCATCGGCGAGTTGCAGCGCAAAGTTTAAATCGGCACTTCGAAAATCCGTTTGCAGCAATTCCAACGTTGCATTCAGCAGGAAGGCGTGGTCATCCAGATAGGCATTCAGATGCGTCTTGCCATCCTTGTGCGTGGCGAGAAGCATGCCGTCTCGCCACAACGTGGCACGCACAAAATCCATTGCCTGCTGTGCGGAAAGCAGCCAGTCATCGCGTTGGAAAACACGCGCCGCTTTCGCCATCCCCGCGATCATCAAGCCGTTCCAACTGCCCAATATCTTTTCATCACGCCCGGGACGAATGCGTTGCTCACGCGCGGCAAACAATTTTGCCCGTGCCTGTGCAAGCAGCACGATTGCCTGCTCCTGGCTGAGTTGCTGATGTCGCGCGATCTCGCTCAACGACTGCGTCACACGCAGGTTCCAGGCATGATGTTCAAAGTTTGGGGTGCTGTCCAAACCGTAATAGGGTTTGATGAGTGCGTATTCATCGGCACTCAGCAGATCGCGAATCTCATTGCGCTGCCACACGTAGAACTTGCCTTCTTCATGTTCCGAATCGGCATCCAGCGAAGCGTAGTAGCCGCATCCAACGATAATCTCGCGTAACGACTCGTTTGCTCCCTCGCCCGCTTGCGGGAGGGTGTTGGGGTGAGGGGACTGCATCTCGCGCATCACCCAGCCTGCGGTCTGTTCCACCACGCCTGCAAAAAACGCATCGCCACTGCTCAGCCACGCATCGCAATACAAACCGAGCAAAAGTCCGTTGTCGTACAGCATCTTTTCGAAATGCGGGATGTCCCAGCCGGCATCCACGCTGTAGCGGCAGAAACCGCCACCGAGTTGGTCATACAACCCGCCCAAGGCCATTTGTTGCAGGGTGAACAGGGCGATGTAACGGGTTTGTACATCGCGTGTTGCGTGAGCCTGACGCAGCAACAGGTCGAGTTCAGCTGGGTGAAGAAATTTCGGAGCATCGCCAAATCCGCCATGCACACTGTCGAAATTCTTATTGAGTTGCTGCACGGCGGTTTGGATGAGTTCCGCATCAAGAGAAAAGTCATCGGTACTTTTTTCAGGTTGCCAAGCTGCGAGAGCGATGATGAGTTGTTTGCCCTGCGCCACGAGTTCTCCGCGTTTTTCTTTGTATGCTTCAGCCACACGCAGCATGAGGTCCGGAAAACCGGGCAAGCCATGGCGCGCTTGTTTGGGGAAATATGTACCGCTGTAGAACGGCGTACCGTCGGGTGAAAGGAATAGGGTCAGCGGCCAGCCGCCGCTGCGCCGGGTGAGCAGGTAATGTGCGTTCTGGTAGATCTGGTCGAGGTCGGGGCGTTCTTCTCTATCCACTTTTATATTGACGAAATGTTCGTTCATCACGGTGGCGACCGCCTCATCCTCGAACGATTCATGCGCCATCACGTGACACCAGTGGCAGGCGGAATAGCCGACCGAGAGCAGGATGGGTTTGTCGAGATCGCGCGCAAGTAACAAGGACTCGTCATTCCACGCATGCCAGTCCACCGGGTTGTTGGCGTGTTGCAACAGGTAGGGGCTGGTTTCGTTTTGCAGGTGGTTGGGCATCGGCGTGGGATCAACGTAGTAAGGGGAGTAGAGCGGGCAAGACGTTGCGCAAGATAACAGGTTGACCGGCGGCATTGGGATGCAGGTTGTCGGCCAGGAACTGCTCCGGTGCGATGCCTTCCAGCATGAAGGGTAGCAAAGCTACTTTGTGACGTTGCGCCAGTTTGGTATAGATCGCACGAAATTGTTTGGTGAATTCCATGCCGTAATTCGGTGGCAGTTGGATACCGAGCAACAACACCTTCGCATTCGCCTTTCGCGACTGAGCGATGATCTCATGCAGATTTTTTTCAGTTTCCGCGAGCGTTGTGCCGCGCAACCCGTCGTTCGCACCGAGTTCGATGATGACAACCGCAGGGGCATGTTGTTGCAACGCTTTGCCTATACGCCGCAGCCCACCCGCAGTTGTTTCACCGCTGATGCTGGCATTCACCACTTCGTACCCGGTAGGGTGTTTTTTCAGCTTCTGCTGCAATAAGTTCACCCATGAATCGTCGCGCGCAATTCCATAGCCGGCTGATAAACTGTCGCCGAACACCAGAATGTTCTTCGCGCCAAGCGCAGAGTTGGGCAGAGAAAGTGCCGCGATCAGCAATACGATTTTAAGAAAGGTCTTCATGGCAGCGATTGTGCAAGCAGTAGGGCTCACCAAGCAAGTGTTAAGCGGCGATCAACCGCTGGTGATACTCCACGATGTTTCATTCAATGTGCAGGCTGGCGAAAGCCTCGCCATCGTCGGCGCCTCCGGTTCCGGAAAATCCACACTGCTCGGACTCTTGGCAGGGTTGGACATGCCGAGCAGCGGCAGCGTGTTGTTGAACGGCGTCGATCTGTTCACGCGGGATGAAGATGGGCGCGCACGACTGCGCGGCGAACTGGCGGGCTTCGTGTTCCAGTCCTTTCAATTGTTGCCCGCGTTGAACGCGTTGGAGAACGTCATGCTGCCGCTGGAGCTGCGCGGTACAACGGATGCCCGCCAGCGTGCCGAGGAATCGTTGCAGCAAGTCGGATTAAGTTCACGCGCACACCATTTACCCAAGCACCTCTCCGGTGGCGAACAACAGCGTGTGGCCCTGGCACGTGCCTTCGTCACCCGACCCAAAATACTTTTTGCCGACGAACCCACCGGCAATCTTGATGCCGCTACCGGTACACAAATCATTGAACTGATGCTGGAACTCAATCGCGCCCAAGGCACAACCTTGATCCTGGTCACCCACGACGAAGCGCTGGCGCGGCGTTGTGGCAAGCAGTTGCAGCTGGCAGCAGGGAGGGTGGTTTAGTTATATGTGAGGTGCAAATAAAAAAAGGTTGGATATTGAAATCCAACCTTTTTTATTTTTGAGCCTTGCTCCAAGGATGCGGGAACTGTTGTTCCGCAAATTCTCAGGCAGTTGAACTTATTTTTTTACGCCATTAACTGCGGCTTTTAGCGTTGCACCAGCCTTGAATGCGGGTGCTTTGGAAGCCTTGATTTTCAGTTCGGCACCAGTGGCGGGGTTGCGGCCAGTGCGCGCTGCACGTTTGCGGACTTCGAAAGTACCGAAACCAACCAAAGCAACGTTGTCGCCCTTCTTCAGAGTGGCGGTAATGATTTCGATCAGAGCTGCGATATTGCGGTCTGCGTCAGCTTTGCTGCTTCCTGTCTTGCTGGAAAGTGCGTCAATCAGTTCTTTACGGTTCATGCGTTTCTCCTTTTGGTTTTGGGTTAAATCAACTGCGTTGCGGATTGTTCTAGATATTCTAGGGTTTTGCAACAGGAAAAAATAAAAATGCCTTCCCCTGAGTCGGAATTGCAACATTAACATGTCTGGTGCCCGGAACCGGAATCGAACCGGTACGCCTGTTTTACCAGAGCGACGGATTTTAAGTCCGTTGTGTCTACC
>CAYROQ010000050.1:0-10270 GCA_964425955.1 uncultured Sideroxydans sp. | reverse complement strand
AGTTTCCCCTTCCAACTTGTCCAAAATATAGAGGCAGGCTAGGTCCCAAGGGCTTCCGTCACGATTAAATGCAATCGGAAAGAGGTTGTAGTTGCACCTAGCCCCGGTGTCGGAATCAACGAAAGGCCTGTAGAAATAAGTCAGGGCCTTTCTCCCAATTCCCTGTTTGATAGGGCGAGTTAACGCGCCTTCATCATCTTTGTCGCAAGTTTCCGAGAGAACAAAAACTGGAAGATCAATCTTGCGTTCTACAATCTTTAATGTGGACACCTAAACGCTCCGCTAAGAGATTAGCAGTCCATTTTACTATAACTTGGGTGGGGTGGTATTTACAAAGAAACTTGCCTGTAGTTGCAAATGAACATCACCAGCAAACCGTTCTTGCCGCGTGAATTTTCCAATGTGTGGCGCTTGCCATCCACGCCCAACAAATCAAACGGGCGTGCTTTCCAGCCGAAATCACACAAAGGCGGTTGCAGACTAACCATTGATTTAACCTCCCAAAATACAGCGTAAATAAGAAACTCGCGTAGCGAATCGTTTGTTCCCTCTCCCTCTGGGGGAGGGTTAGGGTGGGGGAAACGGGCATCGCGGGTTTCATTACCGGGGGCAGTATACTTTTCATGCCCGTTATTTTTCTGTCCGATATATTATCACGGTCGAATTGAACCCAATCGTTGACCATGTCCGCTCCAAGATTCTACTGTCCGCCCCCGTTGCCTCTGAGTAGCAATGCCGAACTTCCGCCGGACGCGGCGCATCATGCCAGTCGTGTGCTTCGCCTGCGGGTGGGTGACGCGGTACAAATATTCGACGGTCTGGGCAACGCGCTGGATGCCACCATCCACGCCATCAGTGGCAAGCACGTATTTCTGGGTAACTTGCAGTCCGTGCTGGATACAGCGTCATCAAATCTGCGCATCCATCTGGCTCAGGCCATGTGCGGCAGCGACAAGATGGATTGGGTGGTACAAAAGGCCACCGAACTGGGCGTGACCAGCATCCAGCCGGTACAGACGCAACGCAGCGTGGCCAAACTCTCCGAGGCGCGTGCCGAAAAACGCAACGGTCATTGGCGCAACGTCACGGTAGCGGCTTGTGAACAAAGCGGGCGCAACACATTGCCTTTGGTGCAATCGCCAGTCGAATTTGGAGGCTGGTTGGATGCCCAACGCGGTACACAGTCAGACAAACTGATCCTGTTGCCGGAAGGTGCCCGATCATTGCACGAACAACCGGTCGCCAAGCGGGATGTGGTCTTGTTGATCGGGCCGGAAGGCGGATTCAGTAGCGACGAAGCACTGATGGCCCAACACGCCGGTTTTATTCCTATCCGTCTCGGCCCGCGCGTGCTGCGTACCGAGACCGCGGCGATAGCAAGTCTCGCGGCGATCCAAACGCTGTGGGGAGACTTTCAGTGATAAATGCAAAACAGGAGTAGACATGCCTTATGTGAATATCCGAATCGCCGGAACGTTGAGCCGCGAACAAAAAGCCAGGATCGCCGAAGAGATCACCGATACGCTGGAACGTATCGCACTCAAACCCAAGTCCTATACCTACATCGCCTTCGATGAGTTGCCTGATGAGAACTGGGCCATCGCGGGCAAGTTGCTGGATGAGGAATAGTCGGTAAGATGTTGCATCAATCTGAAAGGAAAGCCATGCCCGCTATCACTGCCCCCGTGGATTTTGTCGCCTGGTTCCGCTCCGTGGCGCCCTACATCAATGCGTTTCGCGGCAAGACTTTTGTGGTCGCGTTCGGCGGCGAGGTGGTGGCGGATGGCAAGTTCGTCGAACTGACGCACGATTTTAATTTGCTCGCCGCGTTGGGCATCCGGCTGGTGCTGGTGCATGGTGCGCGGCCGCAGATCGAGCAGCATCTTTCCAAGAGCGGTCTAAACGATACCTACCACTTCGGCATCCGCCTCACCGATGCCGAAACCATGCAATGTGTGAAGGAGGCGGTGGGCCGTGTGCGGGTGGAGATCGAGGCCTTGTTATCGATGGGTTTGGCCAATTCACCGATGGCGAATGCGGACATCCGTGTGGCCGGCGGAAATTTCATCACGGCCCGACCGATCGGCATCATCAACGGCGTGGATTTGCAGCACACCGGAACCGTGCGCAAGGTGGACGTTGCAGCGTTACGCGACCGGATGGAATTCGGTGAGGTGGTGTTGCTTTCCCCGTTGGGGTATTCGCCCACCGGCGAAGTGTTCAATCTCACTTTGGAAGAAGTCGCCACCGCAACGGCTATTGCGCTGGATGCCGACAAGCTGGTTTTTCTGATGGACACCGACGGCGTGCATGACAAAAAAGGCCAGCTTGAAAAATACCTGACGATCGAACAGGCGCAGGTCGTGCTGGGCATGAAACGCAAATTGCCTGACGATGTGGCGATGTATTTGCCCTGCGCGGTGCGCGCCTGCGCGGCCGGGGTTGCGCGCACCCATTTGATCAGCCGCCATACCGACGGGGCATTGCTCCAGGAGCTGTTCAGCGACGAGGGGATCGGCACCATGGTGGTCGAGTCCTCGCTCAACACTTTGCGCGCGGCGACCATCGAGGATGTGGGCGGGATCCTGCAACTGCTGCGCCCGTTGGAAGAAGAAGGCATCCTGGTGCGCCGTTCACGCGAACTGCTGGAGTGCGAGATCGACCGTTTCGTGGTGCTGGAACACGACCACCGCATCATCGGCTGTGCTGCTTTGTATCCTTTTCCCAACGAATCTTCCGCCGAACTTGCTTGTCTGGCGGTGGAGAGCCAGAGCCGCGATCGCGGTTATGGGGATGCGATCATGATGCACATCAGCAACGTGGCGCGGCAACAAGGCATGAAGAAACTGTTCGTGCTGACCACGCGCACGGCGCACTGGTTCATCGAGCGTGATTTCAAAGAAGCGGATGTGAACCAGTTGCCGAAAGAGAAGAAGGCGTTGTACAACTACCAGCGCCGCTCCAAGGTGTTTGTCAAAGATTTGTAGGAATTCGAAGTGCCCTTTAAGAAAAATGTAACAAAATCCCTTTAAAATTTATCAGTTGTGGAGAATCAAAATGACAAGAATGGTGCAGTGTGTGAAATTGGGACGCGAGGCAGAAGGTCTGGAACGTCTGCCGTATCCGGGTGTGCTGGGGCAGCGCATTTTTGAAAACGTCTCCAAGGAAGCCTGGCAAGGCTGGATCAAATTTCAAACCATGCTGGTGAACGAGAACCGGCTCAATCTGGCCGATGTCAAAGCACGAAAATATCTGGCCGAGCAAATGGAAAACTATTTCTTTGGTGCGGGAACGCAGATGCCGAACGGCTATGTCCCGCCGAAAAACTGATCTTGGCCAAAAATTATCCCGCCCAGAATTTTCTCAACCGCGAACTCGGCCTGCTGGAGTTCAACCGGCGCGTACTGGCACAGGCGGAAGATCCCACTGTTCCGTTACTGGAGCGCCTTAAATATTTGTGCATCGTCAGCAGCAATCTGGACGAGTTTTTTGAGATACGCGTCGCCGGCCTGAAAGAGCAGATCAAATTGGGCGGGCTGGCGGCCGGCCCCGACGGGCTGGAGGCATCGCAGATCCACAAGCGTTTGTTTACGCCGACGCATCAACTCATCGCACGCCAATACGAATTATTCAACAAAGAGCTGGTTCCCGCGCTGGCTGCGCAGGGCATCAAATTCTTTCGACGCACCCACTGGAATCCAGTACAACAGGCTTGGGTGAAGGATTTTTTCCTGCGCGAAGTGATGCCCGTGTTGACCCCCATCGGTCTGGATCCCTCGCATCCCTTCCCGCGTGTGGTCAACAAAAGTTTGAATTTCGCGGTCGAACTGCAGGGCAAAGATGCGTTCGGGCGAAATTCTGCCAAAGCCATCGTGCAGGCACCGCGCGTATTGCCGCGTGCCATTCCGATGCCGCCCGAGATCGCCGGGTGCGCGCATGGCTTCGTCTTCCTGTCGTCCATCTTGCATGCGCATGTGGGCGAGTTGTTTGCAGGGATGGAAGTGCTGGGCTGCTTCCAGTTCCGGGTGACGCGCAACAGCGATTTGTTCGTTGACGAGGAAGAGGTCAAAAATCTGCGTGTCAGTCTGCAGGGTGAATTACCGCAACGCCATTTCGGCGATGCAGTCCGGCTGGAAGTGGCCGACAACTGTACGCAGGAAATGGCCGATTTTCTGTTGCAGCAATTCGAGCTCAAGGCCGAAGACCTGTTCCGTGTACACGGGCCGGTCAATCTGGTGCGCCTGATGCGCATCCCGAATCAGGTACCGCGCGACGATTTGAAATTTCCCGCCTTCGTGCCGGGCGTGCCCGCCTTGCTGCAAAAAAAAGGCGCGGACATGTTCAAAGCGATCCGCAAAGGGGACGTGTTGTTGCACCATCCCTATCAGTCGTTCAAACCGGTGCTGGATTTCATCAAGCAATCGGCCGGCGATCCCAACGTGGTCGCCATCAAACAAACGGTTTACCGCACCGGGGCAGATTCGGAGTTGATGGAAGCACTTATCAACGCGGCGCAGCGCGGCAAGGAAGTTACCGTGGTGGTGGAACTGCTGGCGCGCTTCGATGAGGAGGCCAACATCAACTGGGCGAGCCGCCTGGAGGAGGTGGGCGCGCATGTGGTGTACGGCGTGGTCGGCCACAAGACCCATGCCAAGATGCTGATGGTGGTGCGGCGCGAGGAGGGCAAGTTGCGCCGTTATGTGCATTTGGGGACCGGTAACTACCATCCCAGCACAGCCAAGCTCTACACCGATTTCGGCTTGTTCACCTGCAACGAAGAAATGTGCTCCGATGTGAACGAGATCTTTGTTCAGCTCACCGGGCTGGGCAAGGCGAACAAGTTGCACCACTTGTGGCAATCGCCATTTACGCTGCACAACAAAGTGCTGGAATCGATTCGTAACGAAACCAAACTGGCCAAAGAAGGCAAACGCGGGCACATCATCGCCAAGATGAATGCGCTGCTCGAACCGGAAACCATCATGGCGCTATACGAAGCCTCACAAGCGGGAGTCAAGATCGAACTGATCGTGCGCGGTGTCTGCGCATTGCGACCGGGCGTTGCGGGTTTGTCGGAAAACATCCGCGTGCGCTCCGTTATCGGACGTTTTCTGGAGCACACGCGCATTTTCTACTTCCGCAATGACTTGCAGCATGACGTGTATTTGGCCAGTGCCGACTGGATGGACCGGAATTTCTTCCGGCGTATCGAAGCGTGTTTTCCCCTGCTCGACAAGAGATTGAAAAAACGAGTGTTGGACGAAGGCTTAAAAATCTATCTGCAAGACAATTGCCAAGCCTGGGAAATGGATTGCAACGGATTCTGGCATCGCAAAACACCCGCGAGCAGACCGCAAATTTGCGCGCAGAACGAGTTGATGGAAATGTTGGGGCAACCGCTGTCTACGGGTGAAGAGTCCTGAGGGCGCCCCTAAGCGAGACTCCACCGCTCGCCCCAACATTTGCTCGGGCACAATTTAGATTTTCTTGGGACGTCCTGTCTTGATTTTTTCCAGATCGGCGACGGCCTCTGTGAGTTGGGCGGCACTTGATTTGGCGAGCATGCGCAAACCGGCGCGCAACAACTCGCTTTTCTTGACCTGGATGCCGCTGCCCAGTGCCTTTTCTTTGAGCTCGGCGATCAGCGCGTAGTCAATGTGCGGCATGGTGAAACTGTCGCGCACGACTTTATTTTTCTTCTCGTCCGATTTCTTCTTGTGCTTTTTTTGCGGCTTGATACCGGGCTTGGCTGTGACTTTTTTTGGGTTTGCCATTGCAGCTGCCGGAGTAGATTTGGGTGACATGATAGGCCTCTCTGTTTGAATGTGGCCAAAACAGTATAGTCGGTATATCCTGCGATTTCGAATTTGAAATGCGCGTGGGAGTGACCATGGAATTGATACTGTGGCGGCATGCCGAAGCACAAAATGGCTCGCCCGATCTGGAACGCGAATTGACAGTGAGGGGAGAAAAACAGGCAGAGAAAATGGCCGGCTTTCTGCGCCCGCGTTTGCCCGACAACATTCGCATCCTGGCCAGTCCGTCCAAACGTACCCAACAAACCGCACGTGCACTCAGCAAACACTTTATTACCGAACACACCATCGGACCCGGTGCGTCCGCGCACGATATTTTGCAGGCAGCCGGTTGGCCCGATGCCGAAGATAATGTGCTGATCGTCGGCCACCAGCCGGCTTTGGGACAAGTCGCCGCGTTGTTGCTGGCCGATTCCACGTGCGGTTTCAGCGTCAAGAAAGGGGCAGTGTGGTGGCTCAGCCGGCACACGAGCGAGGGTGATTTCCAGACCAACCTGTTGTTGGCCATTGCACCGGATAACGTGTAAGTTCAGGGAGAGTTGTCATGTTTGAATCAGCCGAGCTGGGTCACAAGATCTCAAAAGTCGCCTATGACAAAGAGGTGCCAAAACTGCGCGAGGATCTGTTGAACGCGCAGTTTGATCTGGCGCAGAAAGCCAAATTCCCGGTCATCATTCTGGTGGGCGGAGTAGACGGTGCCGGCAAAGGCGAAGCGGTGAATCTGCTCAACGAGTGGATGGACCCGCGCTACATCAAAGCCCATGCGATGGGCGATATTTCCGAGGAAGATCGGCAGCATCCGCCGATGTGGCGCTTCTGGCGCGAACTGCCACCTAAGGGCAAGATCGGCGTCTTCTTCGGCTCCTGGTACACCCTTCCCATCGTGCAGCGTGTATTAAAAAAATGCAGTGCGGCCGACCTTGACCAGCACATCGAACAAATCAACCGGTTTGAAAAAATGCTCACCGACGAAGGTGCGCTGGTGCTCAAGTTCTGGTTCCACTTGTCCAAAGATGCACAAAAGCTTCGTCTAAAATCTCTGGAGAAAGATCCCAAAACACGCTGGCGCGTGACCAAATTCGACTGGAAACGCTTTGATCTCTACGACAAATTCCGCAAAGTATCGGAACATACGTTGCGTGAGACCAGCACGGCCGAAGCGCCGTGGATTGTGGTGGAAGGAGCCGATGCGCGCTACCGCAATCTGACTATGGGCAAAACTTTGCTGGAGGCGATGCGCAAACATCTCGATCATGCTGCAAAACCGGCTGCGCGCAGCATCGCTCCCCTGCAGACGCCCATCGACCAGCTCGACGTGCTGGATAAACTCGACATGTCGCAAAAGATCGAGAAAAAAAGATTCGACATCGAACTGGAAAAATATCAGGGCAAACTCAACCTGCTCACGCGCGATCCCAGGTTCAAAAAGATTTCCGTCATTGCGGTGTTTGAAGGGTCGGATGCGGGCGGCAAGGGCGGAGCCATTCGACGCATTACCGCCGCGCTGGATGCCCGGCATTATCGCGTCGTCCCCATCGCCGCGCCCACCGAAGAAGAGCGCGCGCAGCCGTATCTGTGGCGATTTTGGCGCCACATCCCGCGTACCGGGCGTGTCACCATTTTCGACCGCTCCTGGTATGGGCGTGTGCTGGTCGAGCGGGTGGAAAAATTTTGCGCCGAGGCGGACTGGATGCGCGCCTACAGCGAGATCAACGATTTTGAGGAACAACTCACCGACAGCGGAGTGATTCTGGTGAAATTCTGGCTCGCTATCACCAAAGAAGAGCAGCTGCGGCGCTTTAAGGAACGCGAAAAGATCGGCTTCAAACGCTTCAAGATCACCGCAGAAGATTGGCGCAATCGCGAACAATGGGATGCCTACGAACGCGCGGTGTGTGACATGGTGGACCGGACCAGCACCGAGATCGCGCCTTGGACGCTGGTCGAAGCCAACGACAAAAACTTCGCGCGCATCAAAATATTAAAAACCCTGTGCCAGCGCATCGAAAGCGCGATGAAAAAACTATAGCGTGTCGCACACACTCTCCTCTTTACGCGCCGGAGAACTGGCAGGACTCAAGCGGCTTGACCTCGGCTGCAGCCTCACACATTTTCCACAAGAAATATTCGGTCTTGCCAACTCATTGGAAATTCTCAATCTGTCGGGAAATGCACTTGCAGAATTACCCGACGACCTGCCAAGGCTGCACAAGCTGCGCGTGCTTTTTTGTTCCGATAATCGCTTCACGCGTGTGCCGGAAGTGTTGGGTCAATGTGCTAATTTGGAAATGGTGGGCTTCAAAGCCAATCAGATTAACGTTCTGCCTGCCGCCGCCTTGCCAACTAAATTGCGCTGGCTGATCCTGACCGACAACCGGCTTGACGCATTACCCGCACAACTTGGCGCCTGTTCCCGACTGCAAAAACTCATGCTGTCCGGTAACCGATTACAGCATTTGCCGGATGAAATGGCGCAGTGCACCCGCTTGGAATTGTTGCGCATTGCTGCCAACCGCTTCACGCACTTGCCGCCTTGGTTGCTCGCGATGCCGCGACTGGCTTGGCTGGCCTGCGCGGGCAATCCTTTCAGTGATGCCGGCGAAGTCGCGGCAACGAACAAAAATCCGATCACTCACATCAATTGGCACGATCTCGAATTGCAGGAACAATTGGGTGAAGGCGCATCCGGCGTGATCTACCGAGCCAATTTGAGATCGGCGGCAGATGCGACACCGGTGGCAGTCAAAATATTCAAGGGTGCCTTAACCAGTGACGGCTTGCCACGCAGTGAAAAAGCCGCGTGTATCACAGCCGGCGGCCACCCCGGATTGATTCCTGTAGCGGGCAAGATCAGCGGGCATCCGCAAGGCACGCCGGGATTGGTCATGTCGCTTATTGATCCCAGTTTCCAAAACCTCGCCGGGCCACCCAGCCTGGATTCCTGCACGCGCGACATTTATCCAGCGGACTTGGAATTTACTTTGGCCACAGTGATAAACATCGCCAGCGGCATTGCTTCAGTGGCGGAACACCTGCATGCACAAGGGTTGATGCACGGCGATCTGTACGCTCACAATATCTTGTGGAATGAAAAAGGCGAGTGTCTATTGGGCGATTTCGGCGCGGCATCATTCATTGCGCAACAGGATGAAGGTCTGGCGCGAGCACTTGAACGTATCGAAGTGAGGGCGTATTCCTGTTTGCTGGAAGAGTTGCTCGATCATTGTGCCGCGACACCCGAAGAGCGATCCACTGTCGATGCGCTTCGTGTCTTGCAACAACGTTGTGAACAGCCGGACGTAACGGTGCGACCGTTGTTTGAAGAGATCAGTCGATCGATGAAATCGATCCAGGGCGGACGCGGCACAGTAGAGTTGTAGGTCGGGTTTCAACCCGACAAGCCCCTGTTGAGAACCTATCGAAATATTCGGGATAAATCCCGGCCTGCGCGCTTATGGAGTGGTGTTGATCAATTTACGGATTTGCTTTTAGACGCTTGCACCAACACATAAGGCCTGGCGACCACTGCCCACACCAGAGCATCGGCCTCGTGCCACGCCAAAGCCTGCTCGTCACTGACTCGTGCGATCTGCCCCGATTCCAACCAAGTCGAAACTTGCGCGGCATTGTCTTGGGATATTTGATACGCGACCTCGACCAAATCAAGATCGGCACTCACGGCAATTGCCACCCCGCTGGCAAAGAATCGCTGCATTTCACGCCACGCGATCTGCGCTGTTTCCAGGTTGAGCCGGGCGCGGTCGATGTCCTCCAGGGTCGGTTGTTTCATGCTTTGTTTCCTACGGTGCAATGTAGTCCGGGTTGCGCGCTTCCAGCTCATTCCACAACGCCTGTGCGATGGCCGCCCAGGCAGATTGGTGTTCGGTCACCTTGGCGAATTGGTTCAAATATCCCGAGCCGAAGGTCGCAGAATTGGTTTTGTGCATCAGCATCGCCAAACCGTATAACTCAACTTTGATGCGGGCTTGCATATCGCCCTCGCGTGCCGCTTTGCGCAGTTTGTCGATGTTCTGCAACACGTCGCGGGCGAACATCCTGACTTGATAATCGTCGTGAAAATCCAGACCGAGCGCGATGCAGGTACGTTCGATCTGCAACTCTAATTCGTCCCCCTCATGCAACATGAGGTCGTTACCGAACATCGTCATGTTTGCGAACCTTTCAGATAATTGTCTTTGTTGCGCACGTAATGTTCGGCGGAGTAACGCAGATACTTCTTCTCGTCTTCCGTCAGCGCACGCACCAGCTTGGCCGGGCGACCCATGTACAGCATGCCGCTTTCCAGAGTCTTACCGGGCGAGATCAGGCTGCCCGCACCGATCATCACGCGGTCAGGGATCACCACATCGTCCATGATGATCGAGCCCATACCGATGAGGCACTCATTGCCGATGGTGCAGCCATGCAAGATCACCGAATGCCCCACCGTCACA
>CAYROQ010000049.1:9552-10314 GCA_964425955.1 uncultured Sideroxydans sp. | reverse complement strand
AGTGGCCGATGTTGCACACGATGGCCTGGTTCTTCATCTTCTTCATGTGATCGTGCGTGATGACATGGTAGTTGCCGGTGGCCGTCACGAAGATGTCGCCGTGTTCGCAGGCGTAATCCATGGTCACCACGCGGTAGCCTTCCATTGCAGCTTGTAATGCGCAGATCGGGTCGATCTCGGTCACCCAGACTTGGGCGGACAGTGCGCGCAGTGCTTGCGCCGAACCTTTACCCACATCGCCATAACCGGCAACGACGGCGATCTTGCCGGCCACCATCACATCGGTGGCGCGCTTGATCGCATCGACCAGCGATTCGCGGCAACCGTACAAATTGTCGAACTTGGACTTGGTGACGGAGTCGTTAACGTTGATGCCGGGGAACTTGAGTTCGCCGCGTTCGTGCATCTGATACAGACGGTGCACGCCGGTGGTGGTCTCTTCGGTTACGCCCTTCACAGCAGCCAGACGCACGGAGTACCAAGTCTTGTCGGTTGCCAGTTTGGCCTTGATGGAATTGAACAGGCAAATCTCTTCTTCGGAGCCCGGGTTGTGCAACAACGTCGCGTCTTTTTCCGCGCGCGCGCCCAGATGCAGCAACAGTGTGGCGTCGCCGCCGTCATCCAGGATCATGTTGGAGTAACCGCCGTCCGCCCATTCGAAAATGCGGTGGGTGTAATCCCAGTACTCTGTCAAATTTTCGCCCTTGACCGCGAACACCGGTGTACCGGTCGCAGCGATTGCGGCGGCAGCGTGATCCTGTG
>CAYROQ010000049.1:0-9542 GCA_964425955.1 uncultured Sideroxydans sp. | reverse complement strand
CACGCAGCGGTTGAGTCGCGGCGTATTCATTGCGGATAGCCATCAGGCCGGGCATTTCGATTTCGGCGATTGCCAGCTCTTTGCGTCCCCATGCAGCGAGGGACATGTCGGCGACGATGTAGTCGGTGAATTTGCCAGTAGTCATAAAGCACTCCATTCATCTAAAAAGTTAATGAATGGGTGCAGTTGCTTCAGGTGAACCACGATCTCCGAGCCTGACGGGGGGCTGGATGTCCAGACCCGCTGCAGCACCCCTCGGAGGGTGGGTGATACGAATTACATCTTGTAGCATTTGTAGGGTGGCACGTCTTATCTGCCCACGCGGAATCAACAAACAAACGCGTGGGCACAAAAACGTGCCCACCCTACATTATTTTTACAGCCCTGCATCAGCCCGCAATGCCGCTGCCTTATCCGTAGCCTCCCACTTGAACTCTGGCTCTTCACGACCAAAGTGACCATAGGCGGCTGTCTTCTGGTAGATCGGACGCAACAGGTCGAGCATCTGCACGATGCCTTTTGGACGCAGGTCAAAGTGACGCTTCACCAGCTCTGCGATCTTCTCGTCGGAAATCTTGCCCGTACCGTAGGTGGTGACCATCACGCTGGTCGGTTGTGCCACGCCGATCGCATACGAGATTTGAATCAGGCACTTGTCTGCCAAACCCGCAGCGACGATGTTCTTCGCCACATAACGTCCGGCGTAAGCGGCAGAGCGATCCACTTTCGAAGGATCCTTGCCGGAGAACGCGCCGCCACCGTGCGGAGCTGCGCCGCCGTAAGTGTCAACGATGATCTTGCGTCCGGTCAGGCCACAATCGCCTTGCGGGCCGCCGATGACGAAACGTCCGGTCGGATTGACCAGATATTTGATGTCGCCCTTGATCAGTTCCTTGGGCAATATCGGCTTGATGATCTCTTCGATGGCCGCTTCACGGATGTCTTCCAGTGTCATCTCGGGTGCGTGCTGGGTGGAGAGCACCACGGTGTCGATGCAAAACGGTTTGTTATCGACATATTTGATGGTCACTTGCGATTTCGCATCCGGGCGCAACCAGGGCAAGCGTCCATCGTGGCGCAGTTGCGCCTGACGTTCGACGATGCGGTGCGACAGGTAGATTGGCAACGGCATCAGCACATCAGTCTCGCGACAGGCGTAACCGAACATCAAACCCTGGTCGCCCGCGCCTTGATCCATACCATCGTCGTAGGCTTTGTTCACCCCTTGGGCGATGTCCGGGCTTTGTTTGTCATAGGCGACGAGCACTGCGCAGCCTTTGTAGTCGATGCCGTATTCGGTGTTGTCGTAGCCGATGCGTTTGATGGTGTCGCGCGCAACCTGGATGTAATCGACGTTGGCGGCGGTAGTGATCTCGCCGGCCAATACCACCAGTCCGGTGTTGCACAGGGTCTCGGCGGCGATGCGTGAATGTTTGTCCTGCGCTAGAATCGCGTCAACGATGGCGTCGGAGATCTGGTCTGCTACCTTGTCCGGATGGCCCTCGGACACGGATTCGGATGTAAAAAAGTATTCGCTCATGGCTCTCCGAGTGTTTCTTCAGTAGTTAAATGGGCGCGCAGTATACCAAAAACCCCACCTTGTCGATTTAATGGATTTTTCTTGAATGGTTGCATTGTTTGATCTGTTGGCGCGACTGCCATTGCCGGTTTTGCACCGGCTCGGCGCGCTATTCGGCTGGGTGGCCTATCTTTCATCAAGGCGATATGCCCTGCGACTGCGGGAAAATCTGCAACGGGCGGATCTCGTGCAGTCAGATTCTGCATCGCGTGCTTTGTTGCGCGCCAACATTCGCGAAACAGGCAAAGACGTTTTGGAGTTGCCTTGGGTTTGGCGACGCCCGCTGGCGGCTGTGTTAGCCCGTATCAAACAATGTCACGGATGGCACCATTTGGAGGAGGCGCACTCCCAGGGCAAGGGTGTGATCGTGTTGACACCCCACATCGGTTGTTTCGAGATCATCGGTTTGTACATCTCATCGCGGTTGCCGATGACCTGTATGTACCGTCGGCCGCGCTGGAAATTCCTGGACACTCTGATGCATGAAGGGCGTGAGCGCGGCATGATGAAGTTGGCGCCAACCGATCTGGGCGGGGTGCGCCAATTGCTTAAAGCACTCAAGCGCGGCGAGGTCATCGGTGTGTTACCGGACCAGGTTCCCAGTAATGGCGAGGGGGTGTGGGTGCCATTTTTCGGACGTCCCGCTTACACCATGACCCTGATCGGGCGCTTGATCGAAGCATCCGGGGCTGCGGTGGTGATGTGCCACTGCGAGCGTCTGCCACGGGGCGAAGGCTACGAGTTGCATTTTTCTCCGCTGTCGTTCGATCCGGCCGCATCCATCCCGCACCAGATGAACGCGGCTTTGGAGGTGGTGATTCGAAAACTTCCGCAGCAGTATCTGTGGAGCTATAACCGTTATAAAGTCCCGCGCGGCGCACCTTTGCCTGACGCAAGCAAGGAAATCTGATGCTGATACGTGTGGGCGTTTTTATTCTGTGGTTGATGCATTTTCTGCCTTTTCGTGTCCTGGTAGCCATTGGCAATGGTATGGGGACGCTGCTGTATGGGTTGGCCGCCAAGCGGCGAAGGATTGGTGCAACCAATTTGCGACTCTGTTTTCCGGAACTCGGTGAAGAGGCTCGCGACCGGTTATTGCATGCGCATTTCAAGATGTTCGCTCGCGGCCTATTGGAACGTTGCCTATTGTGGTGGTCCAGTGCAGCACGCATTAATTCATTGATACGTGTCGAGGGTGTCGAGCATTTCGAAGCAATCCGTGGGCGGCCCGCCATTTTGCTCACCCCGCATTTTGTTGGCATGGATGCGGGCGGTCAATGGATCGCCCAGCAGACCGATACAGTCTGCATGTACGCCAACCAGCGCAGTGTCTACCTGACAAAATTGTTGCTTGAAAAGCGCGCAAGGTTTCGCAACCAGTATCTTTACTCGCGCCAGCAAGGACTGCGCCCCATCCTCAAAGGAATGCGCAACAACTTGCCCTTTATCTACCCGCCGGACCAGGATCAGGGTGTCAAGGATGGTGCCTTCATTCCTTTTTTCGGTGTGTCGGCCGCGACCATGACCTCGGTGTCGCGTATCGCCCAGATGACGGGGGCGAAAGTCGTGCCCTGCATCACACGTGTTTTGCCCGGAGCTGAAGGTTATGTGTTGACCTTCTATCCGGCTTGGGAAAATTTCCCCAGTGGTGACGATATTGCCGATGCGCGCCGGATGAATGCATTTATCGAAGACCGTGCGCGCGAGATTCCTGAGCAATATTTTTGGTTGCATAAGCGGTTCAAGACTCGTCCACAGGGCGAAGAAAGTCCCTACAAATGAAATATCACGATCTGCGTGACTTCATCGAACAGCTGGAAAATATCGGTGAGCTTAAACGTGTGGCCGCACCGGTATCCACCTATCTTGAAATGACCGAGATATGTGATCGCGTCTTGCGTGCACAAGGCCCGGCGCTGTTGTTCGAGAACGTGGCGGGGCACACCATGCCCGTCCTCGCCAACCTGTTTGGTACACCGCGCCGGGTGGCACTGGGCATGGGTGAAGAGAATGTCGGCGCCTTGCGTGAAGTGGGCAAGCTCCTGGCTTATTTGAAAGAACCGGAACCGCCCAAAGGGTTGAAAGACGCCTGGGAAAAATGGCCGATCCTGAAGCAGGTACTCACCATGTCGCCCAAGGTGGTTTCTTCCGCACCGTGTCAGGAAATTGTGTGGGAGGGTAGCGATGTCGATCTGGATAAATTGCCGATCCAGCATTGCTGGCCGGGCGATGTTGCACCGCTGATCACCTGGGGGCTGGTGGTCACACGCGGTCCAAACAAGCAGCGCCAAAATCTTGGCATCTACCGCCAGCAAGTTATTGCACGCAACAAAGTCATCATGCGTTGGCTGGCGCATCGCGGCGGCGCGTTGGATTTTCGGGATCACAGCGAGAAGCATCCGGGGAAACCTTTCCCGGTGGCGGTGGTGATCGGCGCCGATCCGGCGACGATTCTGGGCGCAGTCACCCCTGTTCCGGACAGTTTGAGCGAGTACCAGTTCGCCGGATTATTGCGCGGCGCGAAAACCGAATTGGTGAAGTGTATCGGCAGTGATTTGCAGGTGCCCGCGTCTGCCGAGATCGTGCTGGAGGGCGTGATCCATCCGCTCGAGACCGCGCTCGAAGGTCCCTACGGCGACCACACCGGTTACTACAACGAGATGGACACGTTTCCGGTGTTTACCATTCAGCGCATCACCATGCGCCGCGACCCGATCTACCATTCCACCTACACCGGCAAGCCGCCCGATGAGCCGGCGATGCTGGGGGTGGCGTTGAACGAAGTGTTCGTGCCGCTGCTGCAAAAGCAATTTCCCGAGATCGCCGATTTTTATCTGCCACCGGAAGGTTGCTCGTATCGCATGGCGGTGGTCAGTATCAAGAAGCAATATGCCGGACACGCCAAGCGTGTGATGTTCGGCATCTGGAGTTTTCTGCGCCAGTTCATGTACACCAAGTTCATCATCGTGGTGGACGACGATATCGACGTGCGCGACTGGAAAGAAGTTATGTGGGCAATCACTACGCGTATGGATCCGGTGCGCGACACCTTACTGGTACCCAACACGCCAATCGATTATCTGGATTTCGCCAGCCCGGTGTCGGGACTCGGCGGCAAGATGGGGCTGGATGCGACCAATAAATTTCCCGGCGAGACACAGCGCGAATGGGGCACGCCGATCATTATGGACGCGGCGGTTAAATCGAAAGTGGATGCGATGTGGAGCGAGTTGGGGTTGTGAACTAGCGCTGTTGTACCCACTCGATCAGCGCATCCTGTGCAGCCTGTCCTTGTTTGGCGTAGGGGTGGTTGATGAAGAACACCACGATCCATTCTTTGCCACTTTTCGAACGCACATAACCCGCGATGGTTTTCACCCCTTCCAGCGTACCGGTCTTGAGATGGGCGTGCCCGGCGGCGGGACTCTCGCGCAGACGTTTTTTTACCGACCCATCCACCCCCAGGATAGGCAACGAGGCTTGCAGTTCCGCACTCAGCGGATGTTCGTAAACGTGTTGCAACAACTGCGCCAAATGTTTTGCACTGATGCGTTCTTTGCGCGAAAGCCCGGCCCCGTTTTCCAGCACCAGCTCTTTGAAATCCAGACGGTTTCGAGCCAGCCAAGTCTGTGTCGCAAACACGCTGCGCTCGATATTGAGCGGGTGCGTTTTGAAAATGCTGGCCGAATCGCTGGCGTGTGTTGTTTCGGGAGATCCCATTGCCGGGCTTGACCCGCCCAACGTCAGAAACAGCTGTCGTGCCATGACGTTATTGCTGAATTTATTGATGTCGCGAATGAGGCTGCCCAACGGTTCGGAACGATGCGTTGCAAAAAGCGTCGCATTACTTCCGACGGCCCCTTCGCGCTGTGTGCCCTGAATCGTTCCACCCAACGATTTCCAAATCGACTTGAACACTGCCGAGACATATCGGGTGTGCGACATCACACTCAGATTCTGTTCGCGTTCTCCGCATTCGAGCGGGAAGTTGCCGTGAAGCACAACACTGTCGCCGATCGGACGTACTTGGAACAGTTCATCCCAATCGTCGCAGTTCACTTTAGCGATAATGGGGATGAGTTGATTGTCCACCGAGACGCCGTCGAGCGACGGTTCACTGACGATCTTCAGTCCGTTACCGTCCGGTATGTAACGCAGGCGCAGGGTGTTGAAATTGATCAGAAGCGCATCGGGACCCACGTTGTAGGCGCGTGCCGGATCGTCGTCGAAATGTGCCGGGTCGTGCGCCGGCAGATCGAAGTGGCTGCGATCCAGCACCAGGTCGCCGCGTATCTCGCGCAAACCGCGTGCGCGCAGTTCACTCAACCACAACCAAAACTGTTCGATGGTGAATTTCGGATCGCCATAACCCTTGAGAATCAGATTGCCGTTCAGCACGCCGTTTTTTAGTTCACCGTCGATATAAGCTTCAGTCTTCCAGGTGTAGGCGGGGCCGAGCAAGTCGAGTGCGGCGTACGTGGTGAGCAGCTTCATGGTCGAAGCCGGGTTCATCTCGCGCTGTGCATTGATGCTGATGAGCGGAGCGTGTTTGCCCACCTCGCGCACTTCGACGGCAATGCCGGACTGTGGAACGTTTATCTTTTTGAGTTCCTGACTGACGGTGGCGGGGAGCGGCGCAGCGTGAACGCTGCCGAATAAACACAGGGCGAATAAGCGAGCTAGCAGTTTCATGTCAACGATTCGATGATGGTCAGCGTGCGTTCGACCAGCATTTGCATTTCCTCTTCGGTGATGATGTAAGGCGGCATGAAATATACCGTGTTGCCCATCGGGCGCAATAATAATTCGTGTCGCAAACCGAGACTGAAACAGCGCTGTGCAAAATCGGCGTGCGGTGACTCCACCTCGAATGCCCAGATCATGCCGGTATTGCGGAAGTTGCTCACCTTGGGATGTTCGCGTAAAGGTTGGGCGATGCGGTTTAAGAATGCGGTCTTGAGGCGGTTGGTGTTGAGTACATCGTCCTGCATAAAAATGTCCAGCGTGGCCAGCGCGGCGCGGCAGGCCAGCGGATTGCCGGTATAGGAATGTGAATGCAGGAAACCGCGAGCTGTCGCGTCGGCGTAAAAGGCCTGGTAGATGACGTCGGTGGTCATCACAATCGAAAGCGGTAGGTAGCCGCCGGTGATGCCTTTGGAGAGCAGCAAAAAATCAGGCGTGATACTTGCCTGCTCACACGCAAACATCGTCCCTGTCCTGCCCATCCCTACCGCAATCTCGTCCGCGATGAGATGCACTTCATATTGAATGCACAACTCGCGAGCACGTTGCAGATAAACCGGGTGATACATCGCCATGCCCGCCGCACCTTGCACCAAGGGTTCAATGATAAAGGCGGCGATGGATTCATGATGCTGTTGCAGATGAACTTCAAGTGCATCAACACAACGTAACGCGAAATCTTCCGCGCTTTCTCCCACTTCCGCTTCGCGCCAATCCGGGGAAGGTACTGTGGCGTTTTGTTTGATCAATGCACCATAAGCATCGCGGAACAGCGCCACATCGGTGACCGAGAGCGCGCCCAAGGTTTCGCCGTGATAACTGTTCTGCAGGCTGATGAATTGTGTCTTCTGTGGTTTGCCAGTATTGCGCCAGTAGTGAGCGCTCATCTTCAAAGCGATCTCGGTAGCCGAGGCGCCATCCGAACCATAGAAGCAATGCCCCAGTCCGGCTGGAGTTAGTGCGCGTAAGCGTTCCGACAGCAGCACGACCGGTTCGTGGGTGAAGCCCGCCAACATGACGTGTTCCAGTTTTCCGAGCTGATCAATGAGGGCGGCGTTGATGCGCGGGTTGCAATGTCCAAACAGATTTACCCACCAGGAACTCACCGCGTCCAGATAACGCTTGCCGTCAAAGTCATAAAGCCACACGCCTTCACCGCGCGCGATGGGAACCAGCGGCAAGGTCTCGTGGCGTTTCATCTGGGTACAGGGATGCCACACGGCGGAAAGGCTGCGGGCGAGCAGATCGGAATTGTGACTGGCGGACATGCGCGGAATCATAACGGAGTTTTTCGGAAGCGTAAGATATGCGCGTCGAAATTATTCAAGGAGGCTGTCATGAAAATCTTGATCACGGGTGGAACAGGTTTGATCGGAAGACATTTGTGCAAAGTCTTGCTGGCGGATGGGCATCAACTTACGGTGTTGAGCAGACAGCCTAAAACCGTTGCCGAAAAGTGCGGTTTGGAAGTTGAGGCTATCTCGTCATTGGACGAATGGAAGCCGGAGCGGATGTTCGATGCTGTTATCAATCTAGCGGGTGAGCCTATCGTGGATGCGTATTGGTCGGCTAAACGAAAAAAATTGTTGTGGGACAGCCGCGTGACGCTGACTCAGAAGCTGGTGCAACGTATCGCGGCTGCAAAACAAAAACCAAATGTATTGTTGAGCGGGTCGGCCATCGGCTTTTACGGCAATCACGGGGACACAGAACTGGATGAAGCCGCCGCTGCAGGCAACGATTTCGCAGCCGACTTATGTAATGCATGGGAGGTAGCTGCGCGTGGTGCAGAGCAGTATGGAGTGCGCGTATGTTTGATGCGCACAGGCCTGGTGTTAAGCAAGAGCGGCGGTTTGTTGGGACGTTTGTTGCTTCCTTTCAAACTTGGTGTAGGCGCACAGTTGGGTGACGGAAAGCAATGGATGAGCTGGGTGCATATTGAGGATTACGTGACGATGGTGTTGCGCCTGTTGCATGACGAGCAGATGCACGGGCCCTTTAATATGACTGCACCCAATCCGGCGACCAATGCCGAGTTCACCCGGTCTTTGGCGCGTGCGCTTCATCGCCCTGCATTTTTCAGTGCACCAAGCCTGTTTTTGAAGTTGGTAATGGGCGAGCGTTCTGCTCTAATGTTGGAAGGACAGTGCGTGCTACCGGTGAAATTCGAGGACGCGGGATTTCATTTTCGCTTTGGTGAACTGGAGATTGCATTGCAAGATTTGCTGGACTGACCTGGAAATACCCCGGTAAAAGAAAAGCCAATATCGCACTTGAAATCGTTCACCACTGTCCCTATTATTGGCAGTCGCCGGCGGAGAGTGCTAACCAGCGACTTGTCTGGTGCGTTTTCCAGCTTGGTCTGAACGGTTTTGTTATACCCACTATCCGCCCCCGCATATTATTAACGTACTGATTTTAGGAGAAATAAGCATGAAGATTCGTCCCCTGCATGACCGTGTCATCGTCAAGCGTCTGGAAGAAGAGCGCAAAACCGCGTCCGGTATCGTGATTCCCGATGCGGCTACCGAAAAGCCCGATCAAGGCGAAATCTACGCTGTGGGCAACGGCAAGATTGGTGATGACGGCAAACTGCGTCCGATGAACGTCAAGGTTGGCGAGAAGGTGTTGTTCGGCAAATACTCCGGCCAGGCTTTCAAATTGGATGGCGTCGAGTATCTGCAGATGCGTGAAGACGACATCATCGGCGTGATCGAGGCTTAATTAATAACTCGGATTCCTGCTTTCGCGGGATCGATAAATAATTTCAGGAGAATAGAACATGGCAGCAAAAGACGTTAAATTCCATGATGCCGCACGTGCCAAGATGGTCGTGGGTGTCAATATTCTGGCCGATGCAGTCAAAGTGACTCTGGGCCCCAAGGGTCGCAACGTGGTGTTGGATCGCTCTTATGGCGCTCCTACCATCACCAAGGACGGTGTGTCGGTCGCCAAAGAAATCGAACTGAAAGACAAGTTCGAAAACATGGGCGCACAAATGGTGAAAGAAGTCGCTTCCAAGACTTCCGATGTGGCCGGTGACGGTACAACGACCGCGACGGTATTGGCGCAATCCATCGTGCAGGAAGGCATGAAGTTTGTCGCCGCCGGCATGAACCCGATGGACCTGAAGCGCGGCATCGACAAGGCGGTCATCGCCGCAGTCGAAGAGTTGAAGAAGCTTTCCAAGCCATGCACTACCAGCAAGGAAATCGCGCAG
>CAYROQ010000048.1:0-10925 GCA_964425955.1 uncultured Sideroxydans sp. | reverse complement strand
AATACTGCGCAGCCCACATCTGGTGCTGACCAACGTCCGATGTGATAAAGGCTTCACCCCGTGTGATCTCGTACAGCTTCTCGATGACGAACTGTGGCTTGATCAGCTCATCGGAATTCTTGTAAGTCAGCGACTTGCGGCTACGCCAAGTTTCGATCTGTTGCCACCATGTCTTGAGGCTCGCGACATCCGGCTTTTGTTTGCTTGCACCCAACACACCCAACAGATCGGTCAGCACTTGTTTCACGTCACCGACGATAGGCACATCGACTTTCACACGCTTGGAGATGCTGGCCGGATCGATATCGATGTGAATGATCTTGCGCGGAACCGAGGCAAAATGTTTTACGTTACCGATGACGCGATCATCGAAGCGCGCGCCAACCGCCAGCAAAACGTCGCAATCCTGCATCGCCAGATTAGCTTCGTAAGTACCGTGCATGCCCAACATGCCGAGATTCTGTTTATCGGTCGCGGGATAACCACCCAAACCCATCAGGGTGTTGGTGACCGGGAATCCGAGTTTGCGTACCAACTCGGTCAATTGTGTAGACGCATCGGACAGCACCACGCCCCCTCCTGCATACACCATCGGGCGTTTGGCTTCGAGCAGTAGCTTGACGGCCTCTTTCACCGCCCCCATGTCGCCATGCGTTTGCGGGTTATAAGAGCGAATGCTGACGGACTCGGGATAGTAGAACTCAGTCTTGGTGTTGGAAACGTCTTTGGGAATATCCACCAGCACAGGGCCAGGACGCCCCGACTTCGCCAGATAAAAAGCCTTCTTCAACGTAGTCGCCAGATCTTTGACATCCTTGACCAGGAAGTTGTGTTTGACACAAGGACGTGTGATGCCGACCGCATCCACTTCCTGGAAGGCATCTTCGCCAATATAACTGGTTGGCACTTGACCGCTGATGACCACCATCGGAATCGAGTCCATATAGGCGGTTGCGATACCTGTCACCGCGTTCGTCAGACCGGGGCCGGACGTAACCAAAGCCACGCCAACTTTGTCTGTGGAGCGGGAATAGCCGTCTGCCGCATGCACAGCAGCCTGCTCATGACGCACCAGCACGTGTTTCACCTTATCCTGCTGGAACATCGCGTCATAAATGAACAGCACCGCACCACCGGGATAGCCAAAGACGTACTCAACGCCTTCTTCCTGCAAACATTTGATAGTTATTTCTGCACCGGTCAGTTCCATGAGCGAAAACCTATGAATTGCTTCGAATTAAAGACCGCGCAAGATAAAGGCTGGCGGCGTTTTGGTCAACCCCAATCACGCCAAATCCCCTTGAAAACCCTTGTCTCTACAGGAATTTGTTATCATGCCGCGCCTTTAGGAGACCGCCCTGTCCACCCGCGAACAACTTTCCGAATTCCTTGCCAATGTCGAGCGACGAGCCTACAAACATGCCTTGTTTGCGGTGCGGGATGAACACGTGGCACTGGACATCGTGCAGGATGCCATGCTCAAACTGGCAGAGCGTTATGGGGACAAGCCGGTCGAAGAGTACCCAATGTTGTTCCATCGCATCCTGCGAAATACCGTCACCGATCATTTCCGCCGCCAAAAAGTCCGCTCTTCCTGGCTTACCTTATTTTCTTCCTTCTCTCCAAAAAATGGCGAGGATGAATTCGACCCCCTCGACACCTTACAAGACGACCAAAACCAGAGCCAACCGGCACAACCCGATGCCGATCTGCAACAGTCGCGGTTATTGGCCGTAATTGAAACCGCACTTATCCAACTTCCCGCACGTCAACGAGAAGCATTTCTATTACGTTACTGGGAACAACTTGATACAGCAGAAACAGCCCAAGCGATGGGTTGCTCGGAAGGCAGTGTAAAGACACACTGTTCGCGTGCAACGCACACTTTGGCAGAAAAACTCAAGAAAATTGGAGTCGACCTATCATGAAAAACAAATTGAACCTGCGTGATATCGGGCATATCCTGAACCGCACCACCCATCAGCTCGATAACGGCACTTTGGACAAATTACGTGTTGCACGCCGCAAAGCTTTACAACACCAATTGACGGCAAGCGCCTCACCCGTGTCGGTTTGGCTTGGCCACCTCGGCCTGACCCATCAGGATGCCAGTCGCCATGGGGGACAGCCGCACAAGTCGCATCACTTTGCCCTGGCGGTCCTGCTGGCAACAACACTATTGGGTGGCGTTTATTATTGGCAATATTCCTATGAACACGACCATAGCGAGATTGATGTGGCGATCTTGACCGACGATCTGCCCGTTGATATGTATGTCGATTAATTTGGAACACCACAACCGATGAACCACTACAGATTCTATTGTTGCCTGCTGCTGATTTTGCTCGCCGCACTTCCGGCACTCGCCAGTGCCCAATCTTGGAGCAGCTTAAATTCCCAGCAAAAGGCGGCACTTGCCCCATTGGCCGCAACTTGGGACTCGTTGCCGGACAAGCAACAAACCAGTTTTCTGGGTATCGCCAATCACTATCCAAAACTCAATTCGCAACAACAACACCGGCTACATTCGCGTATGGGAACCTGGAGCAAACTTACGCCCGAACAAAGACAGCGCGCGCGCGAAAAATACAAGGCATTCAGCAAAGTGCCGCATGAAAAACGCGAGGAAGTAAAGAAGATGGTGCGGGAACAACAAGCCGGGACAGTCGCCGGTAGCGCTCAAACCGAATTGCCGTCGCGCTGAATTCTCACCGGCGCTCGGTACGCCACAACATAGCCATTGCAAGTCCCAGAAAAAGCCAAGTCATCGCCGTCGCACTCAACACGGACGGCCACTCGTAGAGCGCCCCCAGGTTGGCAAATAATCTGCCGGCAAAATGGAAACTCAGCCCCAGCACGACGCCCACGAATATCTTGCTGCCAATTCCTCCCTCGCGCCGATGGTAGGAAGAAAATGGCAGCGCCAGCAACATCATCACCAACACCGCGAACGGATACACCAATTTATTCCACATGGCGATATCGTAACGTCCCGTCTTCTGGTGGTTCTCGGCAAGGTGTTGGGTATATTGATACAAATTCCAGGCTGACATCTTTTCGGGAACCACCATCAACACGCTGAGAATTTCCGGATTCAAAGACGAATTCCAATCCATCTTGTCGAGGTTGTTGACACTTGCCCCCTCGGCGGAAAATTGCGTCTGCCTGACGCCTTCCAGCGCCCACAATCGGGGGGATTTAAAGACAGCCCGCTCGGCGGCGGTAATGCTGCGCAAGTGATAGGTGTCATCGAACTGGTAGATGCTCACGTCGAGTAGCGATGTATCCGGCAACACACTTCTTACATTGACAAAACTCCCCTCGTCTTTCACCCAAACGCCGGAGCGGAATTCCCGCAAACTGATTTGAGCGTTCTGTGCCTTCAACTTGATGCGCTGAGCCAAGTGCTCACTGGGGGGGGCGATCACCTCGCCAAAGACAAGACACAACACCAGCAGAGGGGCGCCGATCAGCAAAAGCGAAGATATCATTTGCTTCAATGAAACCCCGGAAGCCCGATATACCGTCAACTCGGAATTCGCTGCCATCTGCACCAACGCAAAAATAGTTCCGATCAAAACTGCCACCGGAAACAACTCGTAGATGTGCCCGGGCAGGATCAAAACCACATACACCAGCACATAGCTCAAGTTGTAATTGCCGTTACCCATCTCGCTCAACTGACTGATGAGATCCAGTAAAGCAAACAGCATCAGCAAAGCAGCAAACACCAGCGCCACACTGAAGTAGATCTCATGCGCCAGATAACGTAGCAGCAGTCTCATCGTTTCCAGCGCCTCCACGAAAAGACGGAGGCGCGGTGGTAAAACAGCGCCAGCATCAGCGCGAACATCAGCAGATGGAGTCCCCACAACCCTGCGATCACCCCGATTTTTTCGCGCCCTACCCACGAGTTGGTCAGGCTGATCATGTTGTTGTAGAACATGTAGAGAATCAGCGCGTTAATGAGATTCAAAGAACGTCCCGCACGCGGATCGACATAACTGAGGGGAATAGCCAGCAAGGCCAGAATCAATGCACTGAGCGGCAAACCGATGCGCCACTGCAACTCTGCCATGTTCCACGAGGTCGGATGTTGGATCAGATAGCTGGTCGTATACGCTTTGAGATTGGGTAATTCCTGGCGCAACTCCACCGGCTCGATGCGCATCGCATAACGTTCGAACTCGGCGATCTTGAAATTAGCCTGGCCGGGGACGCCCTCGTAGCGTGTGCCGTTGAGCAACACCAGAAAGCGGTCGCCGTTGGCTGCCGTCTCCTGGAAACCTTCTTTGGCCACCATCGTGCCGTCTTTGCCGTTTTGCACCGATTGCACAAAAATGTTGCCGACACGCTTTTTCTCGGTATCCACGTCCTCCAGGAAGAACACCCGGTCCGCTTGTTTCGATTCCCGAAAGGCACCCGGTGTGGCGGCGGAAACATCGTCGCGACTGTCCAGCCTGCGCTTATACTCGTCGGCCTTGGATAAAGCCCAAGGCGACAACACCAGACTCATCAACGCGATCAACGCGACCACGGGCAACGCGTAGGCCATCACCGGACGTATCCAGCGGGTGAGTCCGATACCGCTGGAGAACCACACCACCATCTCGCTGTCGCGGTAGCAACGCGACAACGTGATCAGAATGGAAAGGAACAGGCTGACTGAAAGTAACACCGGCAAATAATTCAGCGAACTGAAACCCAGCATCACCATGATGCCGTCCACCGCCAGTAATCCGCTGACAGAATCACTGAGGAAACGGATCAACTGGGTGAACAAAACGATGCCCAGCAACACCGAGAACACCAGCAAGCCCAAACTGGCGAACTCACGCACCAGCGACCAATAGAAGATGCCGCGCACCTTGCGTGATCTGCGCTTCTTTGACTTTTGGTCTGGAGATTGCGGATAATCCGTCATTGAAAACAATTCTGAAAATTTAAGGAGTAGCGCGTGGAATTTAGCATAAAACAAGGTAATCCGGACTCGTTGAAGAGCGGCTGTGTTGTTGTCGGCGTATTTGAAGGGGGCAAGTTGTCCGCCGCCGCGCAGGTTCTCGACAAGGCGGCGCAGCTGGCGCTGAGCGACGTTGTGACACGCGGCGACATGAATGGCAAGGCCGCATCCACCCTGCTTCTGCACAAAATTTCCGGCATCGCTGCCGAGCGCGTATTGCTGGTGGGTCTGGGCAAAGCAGAGGAACTCAACAACAAAACCAGCACCGAGATTCTGCGTGCAGCCTTCGTTGCGTTGAACGCCACCGCAGCCAAGGATGCCGCGTTGTATCTGCTTGACGAAGGGGTCGGCAACGACGCTGTGTGGCTGATCAAGCAAGCCGTGTTCGCTGCGGAAGAGCAGTCATTCCGTGCTGATGAGATGAAGAGCAAACCCGCCAAAGCGGCCACGCTGAAACACATCACTTTCGCTTTACTGAACAAGCCGGCAGCACCTTTGAAACAGGCGCTCGACCAGGCCGCCGCCACCGCACGCGGCATCTCGCTCGCCAAGAATCTCGGCAACCTGCCCGGCAACATCTGCACCCCAACCTACCTTGCCGCAAAAGCGTTGGCATTGGGCAAAGAACACAAAAGCATCAAGACCACCGTCCTGGAAGAAAAAGACATGCAGAAATTGGGCATGGGCTCGTTCTTGTCCGTTACGCGCGGCAGTGCGCAACCCGCCAAACTCATCACGCTGGAATACGCCGGTGCGACCAAATCGCAAAAACCCATCGTGCTGGTCGGCAAGGGAATCACCTTTGACAGCGGCGGCATCTCGCTCAAGCCCGGCGCCGAGATGGATGAAATGAAATATGACATGTGCGGTGCCGCCAGCGTGCTCGGCACAATTCAGGCCATCGCCGAGATGGGCTTGAAACTCAACGTGGTCGGCGTGATCCCGACTTGCGAGAACTTGCCCAGCAGTACCGCCACCAAGCCCGGCGACATCGTCACCTCCATGTCCGGTCAGACCATCGAGATCTTGAACACCGATGCCGAAGGCCGCCTCATCCTGTGTGATGCGCTCACCTACTCGGCAAAGTTCAAACCCGACACCGTGATCGACATCGCCACCCTCACCGGTGCCTGCGTCATCGCGCTGGGGCATGTCGCCAGCGGCCTGTTCAGCAACCAGGAAGAACTGGCCAAAGAATTGCTGGCCGCAGGCGAACAAGCGCACGACCGTGTCTGGCAACTGCCACTGTGGGAAGATTACCAACCGTTGTTGGACAGCAATTTCGCCGACATGCAAAACATCGGCGGGCGGGCGGGCGGCACCATCACCGCCGCCTGTTTCCTGTCACGCTTCACCAAAGAGTATCGCTGGGCGCACTTGGACATCGCGGGAACCGCGTGGAAATCCGGCAAGGAAAAAGGCTCCACCGGCCGTCCGGTACCATTGCTCACGCAATACCTCATCAACCGCGCAGCAAAATAACAACAAAATACGGGGCTCGGCTACACCCCACTCGGCAATGCAATAAAGCAACTTGAAACAAGCTTGTTATACGCAACGTCGAGGGCGGCAAAGGCCAACCCCGGACTGTTTGAGCAGCTGCGTAACTCGGTCTTTCACTGTTTTGAATCACCTATGAGTTAAGCCACAAGATGCGACATTTGGCATCCGTGAAAAAGGAACAGCCAAAGAATATTCCGATCCCGATCTGGCAATCATTACCGATCAGCCACTGAGCTTGTCGTTGAACGCGGCGATCTCGGACGACTTTTCAGAATCCGACTTGCCGATCAAAGTGAATGTCGTGGATTGGGTTACAACCAGTAAGGCGTTTCGGCAAATTATTGAAATAAAATAGCTCGTCATTCAGCAGCAAGAAGGTGCCCCCTTCACTTTCAGAGAGACTCCAAACAACCGCTCGTAAACTTAAGCACCGTGGATGTAGCTGACGGTGAATGTTGGTTTTACGGCCGAACACTCCTCGGCTATTGCGGACATTCCAGTAATCTGTGCTTTTGGCTGCTTTCTTATCTGAAGAAGTTCGAAACTCAACGGGCACAACATACTTGCATGATTGTCGGCAATTGATTCGCAAGCGCGCCAACAAATAGTCAGCAACCTTTCTGCAATGTTCTTGGCAGGCATGTATTTTTTTCTAGTTGAAAGCCCAATCCTTCTGGGGCAATATTGGATGGGATATATTAATTTCCCTCCGTATACTTGGACGTGGAGATATGTGGTGACAAAGAATGACCAATATCATCGAAAAGCTGAAAGTCAAGAAACGCTTGCAGACAATGTTTCCAATTGATTCAGCCGCTGCGACTACTTATCAACAATACGCCGAATCAGAATATCTAGAATTGCTAGAAGCAGTTCGGCGTCATATGCCACACACGGCAGCCAATCCAGATTTTTCCTTAGTTCAGTTTCTCTATGCAGGCTGTTTAAAGTTTGATCGCTTTACTGTGCCAACACCTTTTGTGGTCGATAGGTTTCAGTCTCAAAACTTTATACGATTCCTTCAAGCTCTAGTTCAAGCCGAGAATGGTAATCCTACTAATACGGCCGTTTTTATGCTTAGAGAAATCCGCGGACGGATGTATCGAGAATTTGACGCAAAGTCGATACACTCAATCCCAAAGGTCGTAGTTGAAAATTACCGCCATCAAATTGCTGTCGTAACGGAACCCGATCATCCAACTAAGCGACAGGAATTTCTAGAGGAAAAACAGAAGTGTCTTTCGATATTAGATGGCGTGACTGATGGCTCGTTTAGAACAACAATCAAAACACGCATACCGTTTGTCTTGCATCTATCCCCGCTCTTACTTACATTTTCGTGGGCAAATATTCCGATGATGCTAAGTGCAACACCGAAGTTCGTGAGTTCTGGCGAGACGTCCTTCAACGTAATCCCAGCATCGCATCAAACTGGCCCCTCTCGATGGCAGGCTAGCTACACTGAAATTGAAATTCAAATTGAGTCGCTAATCGACTGTGATGCCTTCGTGGAGCCAATACAAGCTTTACACCAACAAGAGTTCCCGGTAACTGGTTGGCCAAAGTGTTTTGTCACCAGTTTTCATATTGTAAGAGATGTTTCTTGGCGCCTTCGCTTTGACCACCAAGGCGAAAAAAATTGGATTCCTGCTCCGCGTGACCTCAGTGATATTCAGTGGGCGATGAGCTCGTCAGGACATCATCAAATTGAGTGGAAACTTAAGGGTTCACCAGCGAATCTGATGCGTGGATTCACGCCGAGTACAGAACGACTAAATTTGCAGCTAGGCAAGCTAGAGACTCCCAAATGGTCAGATCAATGTCAGTCTCTTTCAGTGATGTATTTCGAAATGGGGCAAAGGGAAGAGTCGCTCTTTTGGCTAAATGTTGGAGTTGAATCATTATTCGAAGAGAGGTTCAGCGAAATAGCCAAAGTAGCAGGAAAACCTTCACTAGAAAGTGATCTGGTTAGCCCAAAGGCTTTCTGGACGCTAGCTGAGGGTGTTGTCGCAAATCAGTTTCCTGATCTTGCTGGAAAAATATCATGGCCCACAGATGAAATCCACGTAAGTGTGTATGCGAAGCTCAAATATCTTTACAAGACAATCAATATGAAGACCTCCTATAAGGAGCTACTAACGCATTATTCCAAAATACAAAGAAAACGGAATGATCTTTTCCATGGTCGCAAGGGCGTAGCGGTAACGATACGAGATATTCAGGATGCAATAGAGAGCTTCGCTTGGATTCAAGTGAATTTTGAGATTGCGGCTCCGGCGAAAGTCGCCTAAGTCTTCGACATTCCGTGCATGCTTTTCCTCGGATTCAGCTAGTTAGCTGTTGTTGCCTTAACCTTAAAGTTACAACAGTAAGGTTGCCATTACCCAGTGCCCAGTTACATCTCTTCGGGAGCGCCCGAAGAGATTCGGACTTCCGCAATGGATACAGCAGCGGACGAAGATTCAAGCAACTGAAACGGCAGCTGAGGCCGAAATTCCTGTCCAACCACTCCTCGGCCATAACGAATGCTTGATAAAGCACTCGCATGTTTCTGCGAAGCGGTCACACAATGTACTCGGCTGCTCAAAACCGAAGCTCGCTAACCCGCCATGAAGCGTCAGCCGTCATTGGCCGTTTATTCACCTCATAGTTGCCGTTTGTAAAGTTTTGCTATGTGCACAAAAGTCTTAGGGAAAAACCAGGCTTTTTGTGCCGGCCTAAATCGAAACCTGTCGATCTGCGCTCCCCGTTTTACAGCATCATTCCTTCGCAAGCGCTCCACAATGGTGCGCCACACCGCTCTTATCGTTACGCTCCCTTGATCTTTAAGTCTTGGCTTACTTCTTGCTGATTCTTGTTTAAACGCGAGGGAGTCAGGTTGAAACGAATATTGATTATTGATGACGTAAGAGACCGTGCGGCCTGGTTGAAGGCCAGTCTTGAATTAGCCGAATTTGATGTCGTCGGGATTTTGGCCTGGGAGCAGGTGGACGAACACGCGATCCAGGCCGCCTCCGCCGATGTGATCATTGTGGATGCCAATGCACCCGGGCGAGATACCTTGGAGCAGATCAGCTTGATGTCCACCACGCTGGAGAAGCCGGTGGTCGTTCTGGGTGCTCAAAAAGACCCGCACAGCATTCAGGAGGCGATGCGCGCCGGCGTCAGTGCGTATGTGTCGCATACAATTCAGAGTGAAGACTTGAGCGGCATCATCCAGGTGGCTGCTGCGCGCTTTGCTGAACACAAGCGGCTACGCGATGAATTAAAGGAAGCGAAGAGCCAGCTTGTTGATCGCAATCTGGTTGATCGCGCCAAAGGTATCCTGATGGCAGACTATGGATTTAGCGAACCGGAGGCCTATAAACGTATGCGCAACTTGGCGATGACCAAAGGAAAGCGTATTGCAGAAATCGCCGAGGCGATCATTCTTGCCAAAGAATTGAGTGCATGAATAATGTGCGGCGGATGCCCAAACACTAAATTTATGCACCAAAGTTGATTGTTCTCAATCCTCCCCCGTCTCGATTCACCACGACACCAAATAATTATCATTTTGATTAATATGAAGTAAATATTTAATCGCATGACTGGCATGACTGTTGCTAATTAGTAACCATCAACGAACCAACGGCGGTTCGGGGAAACAGAAATAACAGGGTGCCTCTAGAAATTCAGATTTCGCCCAAATGCAAGGCGTGGAAAAAATAACGCCGCGTTGCATCTGGATGATATGTGAGCAGGATATTTTTTTCGCAACGTAGCAGTTGGGATGAAATATGGATTTCTAGAGGTACCCTAAAGGACAAAGGCGTCCCACTGCGTAACTACGCAGTCGGACGCCTTTTTTATTTTCGCGCCACGGATTTTTCTAACAGGAGATTTGAAAATGGATAAGGCAAAACAGGAAACCAACGTTGCGAGTGTGCTCGCTCCCGAACAAAACAGCCGGAGGGAATTCATGAAACAGACAGGCGCAATCTTGGGTGTGGCGGGAATCATGGGGATGGTGCCGATGAGCACGCGCGCTGCGGCTTATGCAGGCGGTTCTGACGCGCCGGAACTGAAACAGGTCAACGTGGGCTTCATTCCATTGACGGATTGCGCCTCGCTGGTCATCGCTTCCGTGATGAAGTTCGATGAGAAATACGGCATCAAGATCAATCTGTCCAAGGAAGCATCGTGGGCCGCCGTACGCGACAAGATGGTGAACGGCGAGTTGCATGCCGCCCATGTGCTGTATGGCTTGGTATATGGCGTGCAACTGGGTATCGGTGGCCAGCAGAAAGATATGTCGGTGCTGATGACACTGAACAACAACGGTCAGGCCATCACTCTTTCCAACCAGCTTAAAGACAAAGGCGCGACCACCGGCCCGACACTCAAAAAACTCATCGATTCGGAGAAGCGCGAATACACCTTTGCGCAGACCTTCCCCACCGGCACCCACGCCATGTGGCTG
>CAYROQ010000047.1:0-12519 GCA_964425955.1 uncultured Sideroxydans sp. | reverse complement strand
GGATTGTTGACGGATGACTTGCTCGATCTGCGCGTCAAAGGCGCACTGCCGCGCATGGAAGTGCTGCAACAGGTAAAAGATGAACACGGCGTCAACTTTATGGCCACGATCTGTGCGATCTGCAAGGCGCAGTTCACCAAGGTTTTGCCCATCTACGGATTCGATAGGAAGATGGTCGGCGGGGTTCACCAGCTGGTCAGCAATGCAATCATTCTCGGCGAAGAGAAATAATTCACTGGAGGCAACATGTCAGTCACAACCGAAACCCCGCAAAAGATCAATTTCCGCCGTTACAAAGACGGCGACAGCAAGGTGCGTCGCTGGAACGAGCAGATATTCCAGGCCAGCCACACGCACAAATGCCCGACCTATATCCAGTCCACACCGCCGTGCCAGGGCAGTTGTCCGGCGGGCGAGGATATTCGCGGTTATTTGGCGATTGTGCGCGGCACCGAAAAACCACCTGTCGGAGCCGACGGTAAACCGACCATGCCTTGGCAGGAATATGCCTGGCGCCGCCTGACCGAGGCCAATCCGTTCCCGTCCGTGATGGGGCGTGTTTGTCCCGCACCGTGCGAAACAGGCTGTAACCGCAACGAAGTGGAAGACCACGTCGGCATCAATTCGGTTGAACATTTCCTCGGCGAATACGCCATAACCAACAATCTGAAGTTCACCAAAACCGCTCCCGCCTCGGGCAAAAAAGTGGCGGTGATCGGCGGCGGACCGGCCAGCTTGTCCTGTGCCTATCAGTTGACCCTGAAGGGGCACGACGTCACGGTGTTCGACGAACACGAGCATCTCGGCGGCATGATGCGTTACGGTATTCCCGGTTTCCGTACCCCGCGCGACGTGCTGGATGCGGAAATCCAGCGCATCCTCGACCTGGGCGTGAAGGCCCGCCTGAAGACGCGCGTTGGAACTGATGTGACGCTGGAGCAGATCCGCCAGGAGTTCGATGCGGTCTTTCTGGGAATGGGCGCACAGGCAGGCCGCGCCTTGCCGATCGCCGATGCGGAGGCACCCAACGTGGTCACAGCGACCGCTTTCCTGAAGGCGTTCAACGACGGTCGATTGCAGCATGTTGGCAAGCGCGTGGTGGTGGTCGGCGGCGGTGACACTTCCATCGACGTGGCGACCGTGGCGCGCCGTCTCGGACACATCTCGCACGCCAAACCGACCGATGCCGAACACGCCATCGCCGGGCGCATGGCGCATGACGTGGCGGAGATCTCGGCCAAGGAAGGCGCCGAAGTGACGCTGACCTCGGTGTTCAACATCGACAAGATGCAAGCCAACAAACATGAGATCGAACAGGCATTGGCGGAAGGTATCCATATCCACGGCAGCCTGGTGCCGGTCGGCATCGTGCGCGGGACCGATGGTCGCGCCACAGCATTGCGCGTTGCCAAGTGCGAAGCGAAATTCGTCGGTGCCAAGCTGGAGATCAAGAATATCGAAGGCAGCGAACATGACATCGAAGCCGACCTGATCGTTTCTGCGATCGGTCAGGCGGTAGATTTCACCGGTTTGGAGCAATTCAACAATGGCAAAGGTGCCGTTTCCACCGACCGTAATTATGTGGTGAACGGCCAGCCCGGCGTATTCGCCGGGGGCGACATTATTCGTCCACACTTGCTGACGACGGCCATCGGTCATGGCTCCATCGCCGCAGACGGCATTCACAACTACATGCTGGGACTCGACCTGGAAAAACGCCCCAAGATCGACGCGCACCAGTTCGATCTGATGCGTAAATTGGTCGAGAAAGGCATCGAGATCAAAGAGACACACGAACCCATGCGTGGCACAGCGTCCTCCAATATGGCCGTGCACAACTTCGATAATCGTTCCGACCGGTACGTCATCCCGCACGATAAATTGTTCCTCGGCCACTTCAACTACGTGCCGCGCAACCAGCGCGATATCGTTACCCTGGACAAGGAAAGTGCCTTGGGTAACTTCGATGAACGTCTGGTCGCGCTGGTGCAGGAAAAAGCCGTCGCCGAAGCCAAACGTTGCATGAGTTGCGGCATGTGTTTCGAGTGCGACAACTGTGTGGTGTATTGCCCGCAGACGGCGGTGTATCGCGTGAAGAAGAACGAATCGACTTTGGGACGCTACGTCGCGACGGATTACAACAAGTGTATCGGTTGTCACATCTGTGCCGATGTATGCCCGACCGGATACATTCAAATGGGTTTGGGTGAGTGATGAAGCGGCTGGCATTTCTGCTCGTGTTGCTGTGCTCACCGGCGCTGTGGGCGGCTACAGAAGTTTTGCCGACTATCGACATTGGCAAGGGTGGCGAGTGCGTGAAAGACGTGCAATGGATGCGCAAGAATCATATGCATCTGCTGGTGCATCAGCGCGACGAGACGGTGCGCAAAGGCGTGCGTGACGACGTGTACAGTCTCAAGAACTGCATCGAGTGTCACGCCAGCGCCAAAGACAATAGCGTGATCGCGCGCGACGACAGTTTCTGCGTGGCCTGCCACCGTTATGAGGCGGTGCAGATCGATTGTTTCGAATGCCATTCAGGCAAGCGCAAAAGCGCATGGTTGCAGCAGAGGAATGCCAAATGAGCGACATCAATCTGCAGCGCAGGAATTTTTTGAGGACTGCCGCAGGCGCGGCGATGGTCACGGTCGCACCCGGCATGTTGTTGTTCGATGTGGCCCACGGCAAACAGATTGAAGCTGGAAAAGTGCGCTGGGGTATGCTCATCGATACTGCCGCGTGTGTTCCTGGATGCAATGATTGCGTGAGCGCCTGTAACAAAGAGAACGGCCTGTCGGGCGGGACCGAACCCACCGATTCGCAATGGATACGCAAGATCGAGATCAAGGATGTCAGCAGCGGACGCGAAGTCTCGTTGCCGATGATGTGCCAGCATTGCGAGCACCCGCCCTGCGTGGATGTGTGTCCGACCAATGCCTCTTTCAAACGTGCCGACGGCATCGTGCTGGTGGACAAACACCGCTGTATCGGTTGCCGATATTGCATGATGGCGTGTCCGTACAAGGCGCGTTCTTTCGTGCATGAGCCGGTACATGACCAGAACCCGGATGTGCCGCGCGGTAAAGGCACGGTGGAGAGTTGCACGCTGTGTGTGCATCGTATCGACCAGGGCGGACAGCCGGCCTGTGCCGAAGCCTGTGCCAATAAAGTCATCCTGTTTGGTGATCTGAACGACGCGAATAGCGAGATCGCGAAGAAGGTGAAATCGGTTGTTTCAACGCAGATACGTGCCGACTTGAAATTGAATCCCGGTGTGCGTTACCAGGGGATTTGAACATGAAGACGCCCATGACCAGTTATTCCATCCCGCAGTTAAGAAGCCATCTCTTCTACGTGCTGATGACGGTGGCCGGAGTGATCGTGCTCGCCGCCATGGTGGCCGTACATTCGATGGAGGAACACGGCCACATCATCACCGGCATGAACAACCAGATCGTTTGGGGCATGCCGCACGTGTTCGCCATTTTCCTGATCGTCGCGGCATCCGGTGTGCTCAATGTTTCGTCCATTGGCTCCGTATTCAACAAGCCCGCCTACAAGGTCCGTGCACCGCTGGCTGGATTGTTGTCCATCGCCATGCTGGCGGGCGGATTGACCGTGCTGATGCTGGATCTGGGCAGGCCCGACCGCATCATCGTGGCCGCCACCAACTTCAATCCGACTTCAGTGTTCGCCTGGAACATCGTGCTGTATTCGGGCATGTTCGCGGCGGTTGCCGTGTATCTGTGGACGCTGATGGAGCAACGCATGAATCACTGGTCCAAACCGGCCGGGTTTGCCGTGTTCATCTGGCGCTTTGTGTTGACCACAGGCACGGGAGTTATTTTTTCTTTTCTGGTCGCACGCCAAGCGTACGGTACGGCGATATTGCCGCCGATGTTCATCGTCATTTCCTTCGCTTGGGGACTGGCTGTCTTCCATATCGTGCAAGCGGCGATCTATGAATGGAACGGCAAACAACTGGATGAATACGTGCAGAAACGCATGCGCAACCTGATGGGGGTGTTCGTCATCGCTTCGCTCTATTTTGTGGCGACGTATCACCTGACCAATCTGTATTTTGCGCGCCAGACCGAGTTCGAGACCTTCATTCTGCTGGACGGCGGGATCTATCCGCAGTTGTTCTGGATCGGTTACGTTCTGTTGGGGAATGTGCTGCCCTTGCTACTGATTTATTTGCCGGCACTGGACCGGTTCAAGCGTTTACCCGTGGCGTCATTGCTCATCATCCTGGGCGGGTTCTGCCTGCTCTATGTGTTCATCATCGGCGGGCAGGCTTTTCCCCTGGACATCTTCCCCGGCTACTCTGTAAGCAGCAGCTTTGCGGATGGGGCAATCGGCACTTATCATCCCTCCTTGCCGGAGTTCTTGTTAGGCTTGGGCGGAATCGGAGTTGCATTCCTGATCTCCGCGATCGGTATTCGTGTGTTGGATTTTGTGCCACGCGAGTTACCCAAAAAATAGCCATTTTCTCTCGTTGATGCTTGTCTTTGTGTGAGGTTGCAAAAATGAGCAACCGCTTCTTGGTTTCCGCAGCACATAAATCATCCGGCAAGACGATGGTCAGTATCGGCTTGTGTGCGGCACTGAGCGCGCGCGGCCATGCTGTGCAACCGTTCAAGAAAGGCCCCGATTACATCGATCCGATGTGGCTATCACAAGCCGCCGGACACGCCTGCCGCAACCTGGACCTGTATTTGATGGAACGCGACGACATCGTCGCCAACTTTGCCCGCCACAGTGCGGAAGTGAATCTGGTCGAGGGCAACAAAGGCTTGTACGACGGCCTGGCGCTGGACGGCAGCAACAGTAACGCCGCGTTGGCAAAACTGCTTGATCTGCCGGTGATGCTGGTGATCGATGCGCGCGGCATGACGCGCGGCATCGCCCCGCTGATCCTGGGTTATCAGGCTTTTGACAAGGACATCCGCATCGCCGGTGTCATCCTCAACAACCTCGGCGGCAAACGCCACGAATCCAAGCTGAGACAAGTCATCGAACACTACACTGATGTGCCGGTCATCGGCGCCATCCAGCATGACGAACGCTTGAGCATCGTCGAACGTCATCTGGGTTTGATGCCCAGCAACGAATCCCATGTCGCCAGTTCCAAGATCAAGCAGATCGGCGAGGCCATTGCGGAGCAGGTCGATTTGGACAAGCTGCTCGCGCTTTCCAAGAAAGAGCCGTTGAATGTTCCACACCAGGCCCCTCACCTCAATCCTCTGGTGAAACTACTAGCCATTCGACTAAGCACGATAAAGCCGTGCAAGTCGCTGATTATCCCGCAAGCGGGCGAGGAGGCAAACGTGAAAGGCAATTTTCAATCCTTGGTTCGCATCGGCATCGCGCGTGATCGTTCTTTCGGTTTCTATTACGCGGACGATCTGGATGCGCTGCAAGCGGCAGGCGCGGAGTTGGTGCCGTTCGATGCATTGCGAGATGCACATCTGCCGCAGGTGGACGGCTTGTATATCGGCGGCGGTTTCCCCGAGACCTGCGCCGCAGAATTGGAAGCGAATAACAGTCTGCGCGGCGAGCTCAAACAAGCCATCGAAGGCGGGTTGCCGGCCTATGCCGAATGCGGCGGGCTGATGTATCTGTCGCGCAGCATCGACTATCAGGGACGCACCTTTCAGATGGTGGGTGCCATACCCGGCGATGTGAAGATGCACGACAAACCTGTTGGTCGCGGCTATGTGCATCTGCGCGAGGATGCCGGGCATCCTTGGCCGCGCCCGAATAAAACGTCGGAAATGCCCTCACCTCAATCCTCTCTCGCCATACCCCCTATCCAACTTTCCCCCGCAAGCGGGAGAAAGGGCGAACGAGAAGGGCAATCTTTGATTCGTGCGCACGAGTTCCACTATTCGAGCCTGGAGAATCTTCCGCCGGACACACGCTTCGCTTACCATGTCGAGCGCGGTTTCGGCATCGACGGAAAACGCGACGGACTGCTACTGCACAACCTGCTGGCCTCGTATACACACCTGCGCACCATCGGCAGTTGTTACTGGGCCACTCGTTTCGTTGCTTTCATCCGGCGTACTCGGGAGCAACGTTCCGCTACAACCCAACTTGACGAGAAGACACAATGACACAATGTTATCAAGCCGCAATTGCCGCCTTTGACCATGCCAATTCTCAAGATCCGAATATAGAGATTGCCGATGGAAAAGAATATCCAAAAGAGTTGCTCTATGCGCAGCGCATGACCGAGATGCAGGAACGTTTCGCTCCCGATGCTTCCGAGGCGGTCAAGTTGGCCTGTCGTGCCCAGCATATCCAACGCTGGAAGAGTCCGCGTGGCGACTATCCGATGGACAAGAAGGGCTACATGTTGTGGCGCACCAATCTGTACAAGTTCCACGCGGAGACGGCCGGCGCGCTCATGAAACAAGTCGGATATGACGACGAGATGATCGCGCGCGTAAAATCGATCGTGGGTAAAAAAGAACTCAAGACCAATCCTGAGACGCAGATGATGGAAGACGTGGTGGACCTGGTGTTCATCGAGCACTACATGGTGCATTTCGCCTCGCAGAAGCCGGACTACGACGAAGCCAAATGGATCGTCATCATTAAAAAAACCTGGGACAAGATGTCGCCGCGCGCGCATGAGTTCGCTTTGGCCGGCAAGATACAACTGCCGCAAGCACTGGTTCCATTGATCTTGAAATCGATCCAATAAAATGGACTACCTGCCGATATTTGCCAATATCAGAGGCAAACAGTGTCTGGTGGTGGGCGGCGGTGAAGTCGCCAAACGCAAGGCAGGCGTGTTGTTGGAAGCAGGCGCAAGGGTGCGTGTGGTCGCGCCCGAGATTGATGCCGAATTGGCCAAGCAAGCGGGGGTCGAGGCAATCGTCGCACGCTTTGCGTCAGCACATCTCGAAGGTGCGATGCTGGTTATCGCGGCGACCAACAACCGTGATGTGAACAAACAAGTTTCCGAATTGGCGCAGGCTCAGAATATTCCGGTGAACGTGGTGGACGACCCCGAGTTGTGCTCATTCATCATGCCCGCGATTCTCGATCGCTCGCCGCTGATGGTGGCATTCTCCAGCGGGGGTGCCTCGCCGGTGTTGACACGCATGCTGCGCGGCAAACTGGAGACGCTGATCCCGCAAAATTACAGCCGCCTCGCCGCGTTTGCCGAACGCTTCCGCGAGTTGGTCAAAACCAAAGTTACCAACCCGGCCAAGCGCCGCATTTTTTGGGAGAACGCACTGGACGGGGTGGTCGCCGAGAAAGTGTTGACGGGCGACGAGAACAGCGCCGAGGCCATGTTGCAACAGATGTTGGCGAACGAAGACAATATCGTGCGCGGCGAGGTGTATCTGGTCGGTGCCGGCCCCGGCGATCCCGATCTGCTGACTTTCCGCGCGTTACGTCTGATGCAAAAAGCGGATGTGGTGGTGTACGACAATCTGGTCTCCAAACCCATCGTCGATATGACACGGCGTGATGCCGAGCGCATCTTTGTTGGCAAGAAGCGCGCCGACCACACGCTGCGCCAGGAAGAGATCAACGAGTTGTTGGTGCGTTTGGCCAAAGAAGGTAAACGTGTGTTGCGTCTCAAGGGCGGCGACCCCTTCATCTTCGGTCGCGGCGGCGAGGAGATCGAGACGCTGGCGGCGGAAGGTATCCCGTTCCAGGTCGTGCCCGGTATCACCGCCGCTTCGGGCGTGGCTTCTTACGCAGGCATCCCGCTGACCCATAGAGACCACGCGCAAGCCTGTGTGTTCGTCACCGGCCACCTCAAAGACGGCACGATGAATCTCGATTGGGAGCAACTCGCACGGCCGAAACAGACGGTGGTGGTGTACATGGGTTTGCACGGCCTGGACACACTGTGTGCCGAACTGGTGAAACACGGCATGCCGGACAGTACACCGATCGCGATCGTGCAACAGGGCACCACGCCGAATCAACGCGTCATCACCGGCACGTTGGCGACCTTGCCTGGCATCGCCGAGCGTGAACAGCCGCAAGCACCGACGCTCATCATCATCGGCGGCGTGGTCACCTTGCGCGAAAAACTGGCCTGGTTCCATCCGCAAGGTTAGGGCTCAGACAGATCACACGGTGCAACGAGAATGAGTGACCTGTTAAGTCTCAACCGTGCCGCGCGATTGGTGGGGGTGAGCCGCGCCGATCTGCAAAAGAAGATACAACTTGGGGAAATGTTCTCTTTCGATGGCCGGGTCACCATCGGAGCGTTGCTGCTGTGTTACCCCGATGCGCAGTTGGAAGATACGGCGGAATTCAAGCGCATCACGCAGATCAAGGAGCGCGCATTCGGCAAACGCGTGTTCGAACGCGCCTTGCCCGATGCGGAAGTGCTGGCATCACGCATCACCGAATTGAGCAAGACCCTGGCGCAGAGCCAGACGCAGTTGAAGCAATTCAATACCCTGCTCGAAAGATTGTGGGACAAGTTCGGCGAAGTAGAAGGGCAATGTCACGGTGAAACACGAACCCAGATGGAGAGCCTGAAATCTTGGATCAAACAGGAAGTCGACGCAGCGATGCAACCCGGGTTCAGTAATCCGCTGGTTATCAAAGACGGCATCTTGAGCGTAATGACAGCCCAAGTGACTTTGCTGCCCAGCCAGCAGGATTTCCTGGTCGAAGGGCAGGACAGCTTGCTGGAGGCGGCCATGCGCGCGGGTATTTCGCTCAACTACGGTTGCAGCGGCGGCAATTGCGGATTGTGCAAAGGCAAAGTGGTGGCCGGGAAAGTAAAGAAGACACGCCACCACGACTTTACGCTGTCCGAGGCGGAGCAGGAGCAGGGCATCGTGCTGATGTGCAGCAACACCGCCGTCAGTGATATCACACTGGAGGCCACCGTCACCGGGGGCGTGCAAGACATCCCGTTCCAGCAGATTGCCGCGACGGTAAAAGCCGAAGCGATGCTGACCGATGAGGTCATGTTGCTGCATCTGCAAACGCCGCGCAGCCAGCGTCTGCGTTTCCTGGCGGGGCAGAACGTGTTGTTGCGTGTCGGCCAGTCGTTCACGGCCGAATTGCCTGTCGCAAGTTGTCCGTGTGATGACCGCAACCTGCTGTTCCATGTGCGCAGACAAACGGGAAATCTGTTCTCGGATTATGTGTTCGAACATTTGAAGGCCGGCGAGGTAGTCGAGGTGGAAGGGCCGCAAGGCGAGTTCATCCTGCATGAAAAATCGGAGCGCCCCCTGTATTTCTTTGCCTTCGATGGCGGATTCGCACCGATCAAGAGTCTGGTCGAGCATGCCATGTCGCTGGAAGTCGAGACCCTCCACCTGCATTGGATCGCCTCCAGTCGGGAGCAGCTGTATCTGCCCAATGTGGGGCGCGCGTGGGGCGACGCCCTGGATGATTTCCATTATTCGGAGTTTACGACCGGCTTCGATCTGCGCGTAATGAATGCTAAGCGCGAAGCGCTGTTGCAACACCATCTGCAGGAGTTAACCAACTCGGATCCGGCGATGACGCGGGGTGATGTTTATCTGGCCGGACCTGAAGCCGCAATCAATGTGGCAGAGAAATTCTTTTTGAGTCAGGGCATGCCGAAATCGCGTGTTTTTGTTGAAGTTGTTAGATGAAACCAGATTTTCCATTAGGCTCAAACCCCTCCCAACCTCCCCTTGTCAGGGGAGGAGCTACCTTTGCTCTCCCCCTGACAAGGGGGAGCTGGAGGGGGTTAGGTTCGAATGGATTTTTTGAGATGAACACCCACCAAGGAGAAGCGAGATGAGTATCAAGAATCTATTGTTGTCTGCGTTATTGATGTCCGTCACCACCGCGACATTTGCGGCTGACGCTTTACTCAAACCCTTCGTTCTGGCATCCAAGAGCACGGGTGCGGTCGCAGAAAAAACCGCCCAAGTCAAAACCGCATTAGCCGGTGCGGGGTTCACCCTTGTCGGTGAATATTCTCCCTACGCAGGTGCCCAGATCATCATCGTTACCAACGATGAACTCAAGAGCAATGCGGCTGCCACGGAGTTCGGCGGTTACGGTGCAGTTCAACGCGTGTCTATCACCGAGGCCGGCAAAGAGGTGCAAGTGAGTTATACCAACCCTGTTTATATGGCGAATGTCTACCGCATGAAGGGCGACCTGGCTGCGGTGTCTGCCGCATTGGGCAGTGCACTCGGCAGAGTGGAAGAGTTTGGTGCGCAGGGATTGTCGGCCAAGCAGGCACGCAAATACCACTACACCTTCGGCATGGAATATTTCGATGAACCCAGCCTCCTGGCCGAATACGCAAATTACGAAGAAGCTGTACAAGCAGTGGATGCGAAGTTGTCGAACAACAAAAACGGTGTGAGCAAAGTCTACCGTGTCGATGTGACCGGCAAGAAGGAAAGCGTGTTCGGCGTGGCGATGAAAGGCAGCGGCGACAGCAAATATAGGGACGACCGTTTCATTATGTCGGAGATTGATTTTCGCGATCTGAAATCCACCGCGCACCTGCCTTATGAAGTCTTGGTTTCGGGCAATAAGGTCTACGCGCTGTATGCGCGTTTCCGCATCGCCATCGACTTTCCCGATCTCAGCATGATGGGCAAGAACAGCTTCATGAACATCATGAAGACGCCGGAAGCGATCCGTGAGGTTTTACAAATGACCGTGCAAAAATAAGAGACAGGAAGGAAGACAGATGAGTGCAGCATTATTCGAGGCCGTAAAAGCGGGTGACGCGAAAACGACACAACAGTTGTTGAGTGCCGGGGCGGATGTGAACGCCTGTGACGAGTCCGGTTGGACACCTTTGGCGAGAGCGGTTTACAGCCAAGAATTGCAGCACGGTTTTGTGGATGTCGTGCAAGTTTTGGTGGATGCGGGAGCGAATCTGGAGGCAGCCATCGCGTATGGCGTGCGTCCCCTGATGCTGGCGGCGGGTTACGGCGAAACAGACATCGTCGAGTTGTTGATCCGGTCGGGTGCGGACGTGTTGGCCAAGAACGAAGGCGGCTACACCGCGCTGATGATGGTGAAACAGAAGCATTATGTGGATGTGGTCAATCTGCTGCACGAGGCCGAGCAACTGGCCGGATTGGGTGAGGGCAGTTGTGCCAGCAAGAATGCACCCAATGTCAACGTTGTCACTTTTATGAAGCGCGGTTAATACGAGGCACGAAACCCAATGGCCTATTTCATCTACCGTATCAAAACGCATCCGATCAAGCTGCTGGAAAAACTGGAACAGCACGAGGCTTATCGTGCCGCCTCCGAACGCGTCAAACAATTGCGCGCGGAAGAGCTTGCGGCAGGATCGCCGGCACAGGTCAAGATGATCCATGCCGACAACGAATTGCACGCCGAAGACCTGCTCAATCAAGTGCGTGAGCCCGCACCGGAATTGGGCGACGACTGACTCTCTGCATGGATGAATCCGCGTACAAACAGACACGCTCCGCATGGTCTGGACGCATCTGTGTTTTTGAAAAAACCGTACTCGCAAAATGTGTGTATTGTTCCCGGGTCGAGAAACACAATCTGGCTGAACGCGAGATCGTGGCGTGCAACGGTGCGGTGCATAGGGCGCGTTGCATCACGCTATATCAATTGCTTCGTTCCAATTTCTCCTTTGTCTTGGGTGTGGCACATACCGAAGTGCCGCTGCCCCATGCGCAAGAGATGCGTGTGCAATGCGGCGGCCTGAAAGGGCTGCAATTCGTTGTGGATGGCAGTGAAGAGGTAAGCGATGTGGCGCACCTGCTGGATGTGGCAGAGCAAAGGTACGTGACGTTTGAGCTACTGCCGTTTCAAGAGATCGTACAGGCAGCGAAAGTCCATTACCAATATAGAAGATGAATTCATTCGGGATAGGAAACGATGGCACACCAAGCAACCGGATTTACCCTGCATCCCGACCTATCGGACTGAAGCCCGTCCTGCGGAATAATGACATGTCCGGATGTGTTGGAGCACTTGAATCAATCAAACTTGAATCAATCAAAGAGGAACAAAGGATGAGCATGAAAGAAGCCGATGTACAGACCGCGTTGAAGAACCTGATCGACCCGAATACGAAAAAAGATTTCGTCAGTGGCAAGTCGGTGAAGAACATCAAGGTCAATGGCAATGATGTGACGCTGGATATCTTGCTGGGTTATCCGGCCAAGAGTGTTTGGGGCGAGATTCAGGCATTGGTGGAAGCCCATCTCAAGGCTACTTTGTCCGGTGTCGGCAGTGTCAAAGTCAACATCAGCAGCAAAGTCGTCCCGCATGCGGTGCAGCGCGGCGTGAAGTTGGTCGATGGCGTAAAGAACATCATCGCCATCGCGAGTGGCAAGGGCGGCGTGGGCAAGAGCACCACGGCAGTCAATCTGGCGCTGGCACTGGCAGCCGAGGGCGCGCGCGTCGGCGTGATGGACGCCGACATCTACGGCCCCTCGCAACCCACCATGCTGGGCATCACGGGACAGCCCGATTCGGACGATGGCAAGACCATGAAGCCGATGACCAATCACGGCCTGCAAGTCATGTCCATCGGCTTCC
>CAYROQ010000046.1:5473-12993 GCA_964425955.1 uncultured Sideroxydans sp. | reverse complement strand
CGCGAAGGCGGTCGTACCGTCGGCGCCGGAGTGGTTGCCAAGGTGATCGAGTAAGAAAATGAAAAGATAGAAGGGTGGGGCGGGGAGGGTTTGACTCTTTCCACTCTCTCTCTTCTCTCTTCACGAGTTTAGGCCAGTAGCTCAATTGGTAGAGTATCGGTCTCCAAAACCGAGGGTTGGGGGTTCGAGACCCTCCTGGCCTGCCAGTTTGTAAAGTAGAAACGGACAGTTCGCACATGGCTGACAAGATCAAATTGCTGGTTACCTTCCTGCTGGTTGTGGCGGGTGTGGTTGGCTATTACGCGTTGCAGGAAAATGCTGCGGTGTTGCGTGTTGCATCGGTGCTTTCTGGAGTGCTGGCGGCTGCCGGTATGTTCTGGACCACTGAACAGGGCAAGCAATTCTTCGGCTTTGCCAAGGACTCTGTGGCAGAAGCAAAGCGCGTGGTTTGGCCAACACGCAAAGAAACGGTGCAAACCACCGCTGTGGTGATTCTGTTCGCGATCGTGATGGCGCTTTTTCTGTGGGCGGTAGATGCGAGTTTGTTGTTGATCGTCAACACTTTGATGGGACGGAGCGAGTAAATGGCCAAACGTTGGTATGTGGTGCATACGTACTCGCAGTTCGAAAAAAGCGTGCAGCGTGCTTTGCTGGAACGTATTGAACGCACTGGGGTGCAGGACCTGTTCGGCCAAATTCTGGTACCGGTCGAAGAGGTGGTGGAGCTTAAGGCGGGTCAGAAGACCATCAGCGAGCGCAAGTTCTTCCCCGGTTATATCCTCGTCGAGATGGAAATGACCGATGAGACTTGGCACTTGGTGAAAAACACACCCAAGGTCACCGGTTTTCTCGGTGGTTCGGCGATGAAGCCGTCTCCGATCAGTCAAAAAGAAGTCGACACTATCATGCAACAGATGCAGGCCGGTGTTGAGAAGCCGCGTCCCAAGGTGTTGTTCGAAGTGGGCGAGGCGGTGCGCGTCAAAGAAGGTCCTTTCACGGACTTTAACGGCATGGTTGAAGACGTCAATTACGACAAGAGCAAGTTGCGGGTTGCGGTGACCATCTTCGGTCGTTCAACACCGGTGGAATTGAATTTCGGGCAAGTAGAAAAGGCCTGATAAAAAACAGCACCGAGTGATCGGGGCTGAAAGGTTTTATTAACGGGGAGCGTATCGGAGCGGTTGCGATACGCGTTTAACCCACTCAGTAAGGAGTAGCGACGTGGCAAAGAAAATCATCGGCTTTATCAAGCTGCAAGTCCCGGCCGGCAAGGCCAACCCAAGTCCTCCAATCGGCCCGGCACTCGGCCAGCGCGGTTTGAACATCATGGAATTCTGTAAGGCGTTCAACGCGCAGACCCAAGGTGTCGAGCCGGGTCTGCCTATTCCGGTGGTGATCACTGCGTTCGCCGACAAGAGCTTCACGTTCGTAATGAAGACTCCGCCTGCGACCATTTTGATCAAGAAGGCCGCCGGTATTCAAAAAGGCAGCAAGACACCGCATTCCGACAAGGTCGGTAAGCTGACACGCAAACAAGCGGAAGACATTGCCAAAGCCAAGCAGCCGGATTTGACCGCTGCTGACTTGGATGCCGCAGTGCGCACCATCGCCGGTAGCGCGCGCAGCATGGGCATCACAGTTGAAGGGGTGAAATAACATGGCACTGTCCAAACGTTACAAAGCGCTGGTCGCAAAAGTGGATCGCAACAAATTGTATGCACTGGATGAAGCGCTCAAATTGGTCAAGGAAACTGCCAAAGCCAAGTTCGACGAGTCTATTGATGTGGCGGTAAATCTGGGCGTCGATGCCAAGAAGTCCGACCAACTGGTACGCGGCTCCGTGGTGTTGCCCAAAGGTACCGGCAAGAGCGTGCGCGTCGCCGTATTTGCGCAGGGTGCCAAGGCTGAAGAAGCCAAGGCTGCCGGCGCGGACATCGTTGGTTTCGACGATCTGGCGGAAACCATCAAGGCTGGCAAGATGGATTTCGACGTGGTCATTGCCTCTCCGGACGCGATGCGTATCGTCGGTCAACTGGGTCAGATCCTCGGCCCGCGCGGCTTGATGCCTAACCCCAAGGTGGGTACGGTGACAGCCGATGTGGCCGGTGCGGTCAGGAATGCCAAGGCCGGCCAGGTGCAATACCGTACCGACAAAAACGGCATCATCCAGTGCACCATCGGTCGTGCATCTTTCGCGCCGGAAGCATTGCGCGAGAATCTGCTGGCTTTGATCGATGCGTTGAACAAGGCTAAACCGGCCACTTCCAAAGGCGTATATCTGAGGAAGGTCGCGATTTCCAGCACCATGGGTGTCGGTATCCGCGTCGAACAGGCAAGTCTGGTTGCATAAGTATTTTTGAATTTGGCGGCAAAGGTACACCTTTGCTGCCATTTGTTCTTTGACTGCTGGCGGCATTGGCAGATTATCAAAGACCGTTGGTGTCGAAGGTGTCGTTAACCGGAGATCTAATTGACGCAAGTAGCGTCGGCCCACGTAGATGGTGTGCCCGCGAGCAGGTAGTATCAGCATTTACCTGTCTTGAGGACGCGGTCGTTAATCAGGGATGCAAATCTCGTTGAGATATCCCTAAGTGAGAATGGAGGAAGACTTTGAGTCTAAATCTGCAAGAAAAGCAAGCGGTCGTCGCGGAAGCCAGCGCACAAGTGGCACAGGCTCAGACCATCGTTCTGGCTGAGTATCGCGGCATCGCAGTCGGCGACATCACCAAGTTGCGTGCCAATGCGCGCAACTCGGGTGTGTATATCCGCGTGTTGAAAAACACGCTGGCGCGCCGCGCGGTGCAGGGTACGCAGTTTGAACCGTTGGCCGAAAAAATGGTGGGGCCGTTGGTTTACGGTATCAGTGCCGATCCCATCGCTGCCGCGAAAGTGGTGTTTGAGTTCGCCAGAACCAACGACAAGCTGGTGATCAAGGCTGGTGCCTACAACGGCAAGTTGCTGGACAAAGCGGGTGTTTCCGCCTTGGCCACGATACCTTCCAGAGAGGTGTTGTTGGCGCAGTTGCTGGGTCTGTTGCAATCGCCGGTATCCGGTTTGGCACGTGTACTCGCGGCGGTGGCAGAACAAAAAACCGCGACTGCTTAATTCATTACGAAAATTTAATTTAGGAAAAACAAAATGGCATTTGATAAAGACGCATTTTTGGCTTCGCTGGACAGCATGTCCGTACTTGAACTGAGCGAGTTGGTGAAGGCGGTAGAAGAGAAATTTGGTGTTTCTGCTGCCGCAATGTCAGCGCCTGCTGCCGGCGGCGGGGCTGCTCCTGCCGCAGCAGCCGAGCAAACCGAGTTCACCGTTGTTCTGAAGGCTGCCGGTGAGGCCAAAGTAAACGTGATCAAGGTGGTTCGTGCGATCACTGGTCTGGGCTTGAAAGAAGCCAAGGATCTGGTTGACGGTGCACCTAAGCCCGTGAAGGAAGGCGTCAACAAGGCGGATGCCGATGCAATTCTGAAACAGCTGATCGAAGCTGGCGCAACTGCTGAAATCAAGTAAGTTGTGAGCCGGGTGAAAGGCTGACGGATTACCCGTCAGCCTTTTGCCGCTTCTAAAAAAGAAATCCAAACTTCGGATATTCCGAACCAGAAGCCAACGGTTAGCACGCGTCAACAACGCTTTCTGTCCCTTGTCTTTTCCAACTGTCGTGGAGATTTTATGAGCTACTCTTTCACCGAAAAAAAACGCATTCGTAAGAGTTTTGCAAAACGCAAAGGCGCTTTGCCGGTGCCTTTTTTGTTGTCCACCCAATTGGAATCATACAGCGCATTCTTGCAGGCTTGGGCGCAACCCGAGCAGCGCAAGAATGACGGCCTGCAGGCTGCATTCAATTCGATCTTTCCGATCGAGAGCCACAATAAATTTGCACGTCTTGAGTTTGTCAGTTATCAATTGGGCTTGCCGCCCTTCGACGTGCGCGAATGCCAACAACGCGGATTGACATATGCTTCCCCGCTGCGTTCACGTGTACGCCTGACGATACTGGACAAAGAGGCATCCAAGCCGACCGTGAAAGAAGTGAAAGAGCAGGAAGTCTATATGGGCGAGATCCCGTTGATGACCAACACCGGCTCGTTCGTCATTAACGGTACCGAGCGCGTCATCGTGTCGCAGTTGCACCGCTCACCCGGCGTGTTCTTCGAGCATGACCGCGGCAAGACACACGCCTCCGGCAAGTTGCTATTCTCTGCTCGTGTGATTCCCTATCGCGGTTCATGGCTAGATTTCGAATTTGACGCCAAGGACTACGTTTATTTCCGTATCGACCGCCGCCGCAAGATGCCGGTCACTATTCTGTTGAAGTCGCTGGGCTTCACGCCGGAACAGATTCTGGCTGCGTTCTTCAGCAACGACACGTTCCATTTTGGCAAGAAAGGCATCCAGTTCGAGGTTGTTCCGGAACGTCTGCGCGGTGAAATCGCCCGCTTCGATATCGAAGGAAAGGGCAAGCTGATCGTCGCCAAGGACAAACGGATCACTGTGCGTCACATCCGCGAGATGCAGGAAGCCGGCATCGACAAACTGACCGTTGCCGATGAATTCCTGTTGGGACGTGTGCTCTCGCAAAATCTGGTGGACAAGGAAAGCGGCGAAATCATTGCCAACGCAAACGACGAGATCACCGAGACCTTGTTGGTGAAGATTCAGGAAGCGGGTATCGGCAAGATCCACACGCTGTACACCAATGACCTGGATCAGGGCGCTTTCATGTCGCAAACACTGCGCACCGATGAGACGACCGACCAATGGACGGCGCGCGTGGCGATCTATCGCATGATGCGCCCCGGCGAGCCGCCCACCGAAGAGGCGGTGGAAGGTTTGTTCAACGGACTGTTCTTCAATGAAGAACGTTATGACCTGTCCAGTGTGGGACGCATGAAATTCAACCGCCGTGTGGGTCGTGCCGAACTGACCGGTGCTGTCACACTGTCCAACGAAGATATCGTGGAAGTGGTGAAGATTCTGGTCGAGTTGCGCAATGGTCGCGGCGAAATCGACGACATCGACCACTTGGGTAACCGTCGTGTGCGCGCCGTGGGCGAATTGGCGGAGAACCAGTTCCGCGTCGGATTGGCGCGCGTCGAACGCGCGGTCAAAGAACGTCTGGGACAAGCCGAAGCCGACAATCTGATGCCGCACGATCTGATCAATGCCAAGCCAATCTCGGCTGCGGTTAAGGAGTTCTTCGGTTCGTCGCAATTGTCGCAGTTCATGGACCAGACCAACCCGTTGGCGGAAGTCACCCACAAGCGCCGTATCTCCGCGTTGGGACCGGGCGGTCTGACCCGCGAGCGCGCCGGTTTCGAAGTGCGCGACGTGCATCCGACCCATTATGGCCGCGTGTGCCCGATCGAAACGCCGGAAGGTCCGAACATCGGACTGATCAACTCGCTGGCGCTGTATGCACGCACCAACGATTACGGCTTCATCGAAACGCCGTATCGCCGCGTGGTGAAGAGCCGCGCGACCGACGATGTGGATTACCTGTCCGCCATTGAAGAGGGCAAGTTCACCATCGCCCAGGCCAATGCCGAGCTGGATAAAAAGGGTCACTTTACCAATGACATCGTGTCTGCACGCCAACACAACGAATTCGTTTTGGCCGAGCCGGAAAACATCGAATACATGGATGTGGCGCCGGCACAGGTGGTGTCCGTTGCGGCCTCGCTGATCCCGTTCCTGGAACACGACGACGCGAACCGCGCCTTGATGGGTGCCAACATGCAACGCCAGGCCGTGCCGGTGTTGCGTGCCGAGAAGGCATTGGTCGGAACCGGTATCGAACGTACTGTGGCGGTCGACTCCGGCACGGCAGTTCAAGCCTGGCGCGGTGGCCGTGTGGATTACGTGGACTCCGGCCGTATCGTGGTGCGAGTGAACGATGAAGAAACCGTGGCCGGCGAAGTCGGTGTGGACATCTACAACCTGACCAAGTACACCCGTTCCAACCAGAACACCAACATCAACCAGCGTCCGCTGGTGCGTGTGGGCGACCTGATTGCACGCGGCGACGTGGTGGCTGACGGTGCATCGACCGACATGGGCGAACTGGCGCTGGGCCAGAACATGATGGTCGCGTTCATGCCGTGGAACGGTTACAACTTCGAAGATTCGATCCTGATCTCCGAGCGCGTGGTCGCGGAAGACCGCTTCACTTCGATCCATATCGAAGAGTTGACGGTCATGGCGCGCGACACCAAGCTGGGTACGGAAGAAATTACCCGCGACATTCCCAACTTGTCCGAAGCGCAAATGGCGCGTCTGGACGAATGCGGCATCGTGCACATCGGCGCGGAAGTCGGTGTGGGCGACGTGCTGGTGGGCAAGGTCACTCCCAAGGGCGAGACACAACTGACGCCGGAAGAAAAGCTGCTGCGCGCGATTTTCGGCGAGAAGGCCTCCGATGTGAAGGACACTTCGCTACGCGTGAAGGCCGGTATTTCCGGTACGGTCATCGACGTGCAGGTGTTCACCCGCGAAGGCTTGCAGCGCGACAAACGTGCACAGCAGATCATCGACGACGAACTGGCGCGATACAAGAAGGACTTGGCCGACCAGATGCGTATCGTTGAGGCAGATGCCTTCTCTCGTCTGGAGAAGATGTTGCACAACAAGGTAGCCAACGGCGGTCCCAAGAAATTGGCCAAGGGTACCAAGCTGAACAAGGAATATTTGCACAGCGTCGAACATCACCAGTGGTTTGATATCCGTGTGGCGGACGATGAAGTTGCGGCACAAATGGAGCAGATCAAAGAAGGCTTGGCGCAGAAGCGCGTGGAATTCGATGCAGCATTCGAACTGAAGAAAAAGAAACTGACGCAGGGCGATGAACTGCAAGCCGGTGTGCAGAAGATGGTCAAGGTCTACGTGGCAGTGAAACGCCGTCTGCAACCCGGTGACAAGATGGCCGGTCGCCACGGTAACAAGGGTGTGGTGTCGCGCATCGTGCCGGTGGAAGACATGCCGCACATGGCCGACGGCACACCGGTGGACATCGTGTTGAACCCGCTGGGCGTGCCATCGCGTATGAACATCGGTCAGGTGCTGGAAGTGCATCTGGGCTGGGCGGCAAAAGGCCTGGGCAAGAAGATCGCACTGATGCTGGAAGCACAAGCCAAGATCGGCGATGTGCGCAAGTTCCTGGGCAAGATTTACAAGGGCGAGCAGGCGGAAGAGATCGAGCAATTCACCGACGAGGAAGTGTTGGAGATGAGCCGCAATCTGCGTGCGGGTGTGCCGTTCGCAACCCCGGTATTCGACGGCGCCAGTGAAGAAGAGATCAAGGACCTGCTGGCATTGGCGGATCTGCCGACCTCGGGCCAGATCCAGCTTTACGATGGCCGCACCGGCGATGCATTCGACCGCAAGGTTACCGTGGGTTACATGCACGTGCTCAAATTGCACCATTTGGTCGATGACAAGATGCACGCGCGTTCAACCGGCCCCTACAGTCTGGTTACCCAGCAACCGTTGGGCGGCAAGGCGCAGTTCGGCGGACAGCGCTT
>CAYROQ010000046.1:0-5463 GCA_964425955.1 uncultured Sideroxydans sp. | reverse complement strand
GCTTCGGTGAGATGGAGGTTTGGGCACTGGAAGCTTATGGCGCTGCGTACATCCTGCAGGAGATGCTCACCGTCAAGTCGGATGACGTGAACGGACGAACCAAAGTGTACGAAAACATCGTCAAGGGCGATCACAAGATCGATGCCGGTATGCCGGAATCGTTCAACGTCCTCACCAAGGAAATCCGCTCCCTCGGTATCGACATCGATCTGGAACGTCACTAAGACTGCCGCGCAAAAGGCTAACAAGGAGTTCGCACAATGAAATCAATATTGGATCTGTTCAAGCAAGTCACGCAAAAGGAAGAATTCGACTCGATCAAGATCGGACTGGCGTCGCCAGAGAAAATTCGTTCCTGGTCGTACGGCGAAGTGAAGAAGCCGGAAACGATCAACTACCGCACCTTCAAACCGGAACGCGACGGCCTGTTTTGCGCCAAGATATTCGGACCGGTCAAGGACTACGAGTGTCTGTGCGGCAAATACAAACGCCTGAAGCATCGCGGTGTGATCTGCGAAAAATGCGGCGTGGAAGTCACGCTGTCCAAAGTGCGTCGCGAGCGCATGGGTCACATCGAGCTGGCTTCACCTGTGGCGCACATCTGGTTCCTGAAGTCGCTGCCATCGCGCCTGGGTATGGTGCTGGACATGACACTTCGTGACATCGAGCGCGTGTTGTATTTTGAAGCCTACGTGGTGACTGAACCGGGCATGACGCCGTTGAATCGCGCGCAACTGTTGTCCGAGGATGATTACATCGCGAAGATCGAAGAATACGGCGATGAGTTCACCGCAGTGATGGGTGCGGAAGGCGTGCGTGCATTGTTGCGTGCGCTGGATGTACCGTCCGAAGTTGAGAAGATCCGCGCCGAACTGGAAGCGACCAGCTCCGAAACCAAGATCAAAAAATACGCCAAGCGCTTGAAGGTGCTGGAAGCCTTCCTGCAATCCGGAATCAAACCCGAGTGGATGGTAATGGAAGTCCTGCCGGTGTTGCCGCCCGAGTTGCGTCCGCTGGTGCCGCTGGATGGTGGCCGTTTCGCCACGTCCGACCTGAACGATCTGTATCGTCGCGTGATCAACCGTAACAACCGTCTGCGCCGACTGCTGGAACTCAAGGCACCGGACATCATCGTGCGCAACGAAAAACGTATGTTGCAGGAGTCTGTTGACTCGTTGCTGGACAACGGCCGCCGTGGCAAAGCGATGACCGGTGCCAACAAGCGTCCGCTGAAATCGCTTGCAGACATGATCAAGGGCAAGGGCGGTCGTTTCCGTCAGAATTTGCTGGGCAAGCGCGTGGACTACTCCGGCCGTTCCGTGATCGTGGTGGGTCCGCAATTGAAACTGCACCAATGCGGTTTGCCCAAGAAAATGGCGCTGGAATTGTTCAAGCCGTTCATTTTCGAGCGCCTGGAAAAAATGGGTCTGGCTACCACAATCAAAGCCGGCAAACGCATGGTTGAGGCCGAAGAGCCGATCGTGTGGGACATCCTGGAAGAAGTCATCCGCGAACATCCGGTGATGCTGAACCGCGCACCGACGCTGCACCGTTTGGGTATCCAGGCGTTCGAACCTATCCTGATCGAAGGCAAGGCGATCCAGTTGCATCCGCTGGTCTGCTCGGCATTCAACGCCGACTTCGACGGTGACCAAATGGCTGTCCACGTACCGCTGTCGCTGGAAGCGCAGATGGAAGCACGCACACTGATGCTGGCATCCAATAACGTACTGTCACCCGCCAACGGAGAACCCATCATCGTTCCGTCGCAAGATATCGTGCTGGGTCTGTATTACATGACACGTGCGAAGGAAGCTGCATTGGGCGAAGGCGCGATGCTGGCGGACGTTTCCGAAGTGTTGCGCGCCTACCGTTCCGGTCAGGTCGATCTGCAAGCCAAGGTGCTGGTGCGTATCAAGGAAGTGGTGACCAACGAAGCCGGAGAAACTGAAGACAAGTTCACGCGTTACGAGACCACGGTTGGCCGCGCGATCCTGTCCGAACTGCTGCCGGTCAATTTGCCTTTCAGCTTCGTCAACAAGACGCTGAAGAAGAAAGAGATATCACGACTCATCAACGCCAGCTTCCGTCGTTGCGGTTTGCGCGACACGGTGATCATGGCCGACCAGTTGATGTACACCGGCTTCGCCTATGCGACCCGCGCCGGCATTTCCATCTGTGTTGACGATATGCTCGTGCCGAAACAAAAGAACGAGTTGATTGGTGCCGCCGAGAAAGAAGTTCACGAGATCCAAACCCAATACACCTCCGGCCTGGTAACCCAAGGCGAACGTTACAACAAGGTGGTTGATATCTGGGGCCGTACCGGCGACCAAGTAGCCAAGGCCATGATGGATCAATTGGGCGTTGAGCCGGTGATCGACCGTTTGACCGGCGAAGCCATGATCGACAAAAAAGGCAAGACGGTCTCGCAGGAGTCGTTTAACTCCATCTACATGATGGCCGACTCCGGCGCGCGCGGCAGCCGCCAGCAGGTGCGGCAGCTCGCCGGGATGCGCGGCCTCATGGCCAAGCCCTCCGGGGAGATCATCGAGACGCCGATCACCGCGAACTTCCGCGAAGGTCTGAATATGTTGCAGTACTTCATATCAACCCACGGTGCACGTAAAGGCTTGGCGGATACCGCGTTGAAGACGGCGAACTCGGGTTACCTGACGCGCCGCCTGGTGGATGTGACGCAGGATTTGGTGATTACTGAAGATGATTGCGGTACCTCCAATGGCCGTTCGATGAAGGCCCTGGTCGAGGGCGGTGAAGTGATCGAGGCTTTGCGCGAGCGCATCCTTGGCCGCGTTATCGCGGCTGACGTAGTTAATCCGGAGACCGGGGAGACAGTGTACGAAGCCAACACCCTGCTCGACGAAGACAAGGTGGAGCTGATCGAGACGTTGGGCATCGATGAGGTGCGCGTACGCACGCCTTTGACATGCGATACGCGTTACGGTCTGTGCGCCAAGTGTTATGGCCGCGACTTGGGGCGCGGCGGTCTCATCAACGTGGGAGAAGCGGTAGGTGTGATCGCGGCGCAGTCCATTGGTGAACCGGGCACCCAGCTCACCATGCGCACCTTCCACATTGGCGGTGCAGCTTCACGTACCGTGGTGGCAAGCCAGGTTGAGAGCAAGTCTAACGGTCTCGTCAAGTACAGCCCGAACATGCGTACCGTCACCACGGCACGCGGCGAACTGGTGGTGGTGGCGCGTTCCGGTGAAGTGATGGTGACCGATGATCATGGTCGTGAGCGCGAGCGTCACAAAGTGCCTTACGGCGCCAATCTGACAGAACGTGAAGGGACTTCCGTCAAAGCGGGGGTTGTACTGGCAACCTGGGATCCGCATACCCGTCCGATCATCACCGAATACGCGGGCCGTGTACGCTTCGAGAATGTTGAAGAAGGCGCTACCGTGGCCAAGCAGATCGACGAGGTCACCGGACTGTCGACACTGGTGGTTATCGATCCGAAGCGCTCCACAAGCGGCAAAGGAGTGCGCCCGCTGGTGCGTTTGCTGGATGAGGCAGGTCACGAGATCAACATCGCCGGCACCGATACACCCATTTCGGTGACCTTCCAAGTCGGCTCCATTATTACTGTGGAAGATGGAATGCAAGTTGGCGTGGGCGATGTGTTGGCGCGTATCCCGCAGGAAAGTTCGAAGACGCGCGACATCACCGGCGGTTTGCCGCGTGTCGCCGAATTGTTTGAGGCTCGCTCGCCCAAAGATGCCGGCATGCTGGCCGAAGTCACTGGTACCGCGTCGTTCGGCAAAGAGACCAAAGGCAAACAACGTCTGGTTATTACCGACACGACCGGCGAGGCGCATGAATTCCTTATACCGAAGGACAAGCATGTCTTGGTTCACGACGGTCAAGTCGTCAATCAGGGTGAAATGATCGTCGATGGACCGGCTGACCCCCACGATATCTTGCGCTTGCTGGGAATCGAAGCTCTGGCGCGTTACATCACTGACGAAGTGCAGGACGTGTACCGTTTGCAGGGTGTGAAGATCAATGACAAGCACATCGAGGTGATCGTGCGCCAGATGCTGCGCCGTATCGCGATCGTTGATGAGGGCGATACCACATTCATTCCGAAGGAGCAGGTGGAGCGTGCCGAGTTGTTGCAGGAGAACGAACGCGTGATCGCGCTGGGCAAAGAACCCGCCACATTCCAATACATGTTGCTGGGTATCACCAAAGCATCGTTGTCCACCGACTCGTTTATCTCGGCGGCTTCTTTCCAGGAGACCACGCGTGTATTGACCGAAGCGGCTATCATGGGCAAAAAAGATGACCTGCGCGGCCTGAAAGAGAACGTGATCGTCGGTCGTCTGATCCCGGCGGGTACGGGTTTGGCCTATCACGTGCTGCGCCGCAAGCAACGACTTGGTCTGGACGTCGCACAAGGTGCCGGACTGGCAGCAGCAGAAAGTAGTGCGGAGGCGTCGGAAGGCGTTTAGTTGTCTTGACAGGTATTGACTACGTCAATAGAATGCGCGGTCTTTTTAGTCCGCGCATTTCTGTCAGCACGGTGCGGACGCAAGTAAATGTAGTTCAATGTTTAAAAAGTAATGTTCTTTTAACCAAGTTTTCAGGAAGCGAAGATAAATAATGCCAACCATCAACCAGTTAGTGCGCAAGGCTCGTACGACGGAAGTCATCAAGAGCAAAGTACCTGCGCTTGCCGGAAGCCCGCAGAAGCGCGGCGTTTGTACCCGTGTTTATACCACGACACCGAAAAAGCCGAACTCGGCGTTGCGTAAGGTGGCCAAAGTGCGCCTCACTAACGGTTTTGAAGTCATTTCATACATCGGCGGCGAAGGTCACAACTTGCAAGAGCACAGCGTGGTGTTGATCCGCGGCGGTCGTGTAAAGGACTTGCCGGGTGTGCGTTACCACATGGTGCGCGGCAGCCTGGATACGGCTGGTGTGAAAGATCGTAAGCAGTCGCGCTCCAAGTACGGCGCGAAGCGTCCGAAAAAAGCGTAATTCCGAATTAGCCAGATATAACTGAGGTATTGATATGCCAAGACGTAGAGAAGTCCCCAAACGCGAAGTCCTGCCGGATCCCAAGTACGGTAACCAGGATCTTTCCAAGTTCGTAAATGTATTGATGACGGCAGGCAAGAAGTCGGTTGCCGAGCGTATTCTGTACGGTGCCCTGGAGCAGGTCGGCAAGAAGAGCGGCAAGGATCCGATCGAGGTGTTCAATCAGGCGATCTCCAATGCCAAGCCGCAGGTTGAAGTGAAGAGCCGTCGCGTGGGCGGTGCCAACTATCAGGTTCCGGTCGAAGTGCGTCCATCCCGCCGTATGGCGCTGGCGATGCGCTGGCTTAAAGAGTTCGCCCGCAAGCGTGGTGAGAAATCCATGGGTATGCGTTTGGCAGGTGAGTTGATCGACGCGTCCGAAGGTCGCGGCGGTGCAGTCAAGAAGCGTGAAGAAGT
>CAYROQ010000045.1:0-16434 GCA_964425955.1 uncultured Sideroxydans sp. | reverse complement strand
GCGGCGGATATCCAAACGCACCGAGGCGTAAAACTTGAGCGCGTTGCCGCCGGTGGTAGTTTCCGGATTGCCGAACATCACACCGATCTTCATACGAATCTGATTGATGAAGATGACCATGGTGTTGGAGCGATTGATGTTGGCAGTGAGTTTGCGCAAGGCTTGCGACATCAGGCGTGCGTGCAAGCCCATCTGCGCGTCGCCCATCTCGCCTTCGATCTCGGCTTTCGGTGTCAGTGCGGCAACGGAATCCACCACCACGATATCCACCGAACCGGAGCGCACCAGCATATCGACGATCTCCAGCGCCTGTTCGCCATTGTCCGGTTGCGAGATCAGCAGGTCTTCCACCTTCACGCCGAGCTTCTGCGCGTATTGCGGATCGAGCGCATGTTCCGCATCGATGAAGGCCGCCGTTCCGCCCAGCTTTTGCATCTCGGCGATGACTTGCAGGGTGAGCGTGGTCTTGCCGGAGGATTCCGGGCCGTAGATCTCGATCACGCGACCGCGCGGCAATCCGCCGACGCCCAACGCGATGTCCAGACCCAGCGAACCGGTGGACACCACATCGATATCCTTGATCGCTTCGCCTTCGGCCAGGCGCATGATGGAACCCTTGCCGAATTGCTTTTCGATTTGGCTTAATGCCGCCGCGAGTGCCTTGCTTTTGTTGTCATCCATGACGATTTCCTTTTTGAATTGGTGGGCGATTGTGGCATACCCATTTCCACTTGTACAGAACGTTCGTTCTTTTTCTTTCTCAGGCAATATCCACGCGGTTCTTCAGCAGGTCGAGTATCCCTTGCAAGGCGATTTGCACGGATTGCCCGCGTACTGCGGCACGGTCGCCGTGGAGGTGGTGACGTTGCGCGTACACAGCGCCGTCGCGGAGTGCCCACGCGAACCACACCGTACCGACCGGTTTTTCAGCTGTGCCACCCTCCGGTCCGGCGATGCCGCTGACCGCAAGCGCGACGTGCGCCGAGCTATGCAACAACGCGCCTTGCGCCATTTCGCGTACCGTGGCTTCGGATACTGCGCCGTGCGCATCCAGCGTGGATAACCTCACGCCCAGCATTTCGACTTTGGATAAATTTGAGTAGGTGACGAAGCCGCGTTCGAACCAGACCGAGCTGCCGGAGATGTCGGTGAGCGCCTGCGCCACACCGCCGCCAGTGCAGGATTCGGCAGTTGTGAGCATCAGCCCATTCGCTTTGAGACCAGCACCGACTTGTGCAGCGATATTGTCCATCAATTCCCCCATCCGCTTACGCCGCCCTCCCCCGGAGGGAGAGGGCTAAGCAAGTCCGCGCGCCAGATCGTTCTGGATATCCACCACGGCCTCCAGCCCCACCGCAATGCGAATCAAACTGTCGCTGATGCCTGCTGCCGCACGTGCTTCCGGCGTGATACGTGCATGCGTGGTGGTCGCCGGATGGGTGATGGTGGTCTTGGTGTCGCCCAGATTTGCCGTGATGGATAACATTTTGGTGTTGTCGATGACGCGCCACGCGGCGACCTTGCCGCCCTTCACTTCGAATGCCACGATGCCGCCGCCGGTCTTCTGCTGTTTCAGCGCCAGCGCATGTTGCGGATGCGATGGTAGGCCTGGATAGAGCACACGCGACACGTTGGGCTGCTGCTCCAGCCACTGCGCCAGTTGCAATGCATTCGCGCTGTGTGCATCCATGCGCAGCTTGAGTGTCTCGATACCTTTTAGAAACACCCACGCATTGAAGGCACTCATGGTCGGGCCGGTGGTGCGCAGGAAGCCATACACCGGCTCCATCAGTTTCTTGCTGCCTAGCACCGCACCGCCCAACACGCGGCCTTGCCCGTCGATGTATTTGGTGGCGGAATGGATCACGATGTCCGCACCGAATTCAAACGGGCGTTGCAGAATGGGGGTGCAAAAACAGTTGTCCACGACCAACAGTGCGCCGCAACCTTTCGCCACGGCAGCAATCGCGGCGATGTCGGAGATCTCCGTGAGCGGATTTGAAGGCGTCTCCAGAAAAAATAATTTCGTATTGGGACGCACCGCTGCCTGCCATTCCGCGACGTTCGTGGCCGAGACATAAGTCGTGTCCACACCGAATTTTTTCAGCACGTTGTTGAACAGGTTCACCGTAGAACCGAAGATACTCTGCGATGCAACCACGTGATCGCCCGCCTTCAAATGACCCATGCAGGTCGCGAGAATGGCGGACATTCCCGATGCCGTCGCCACACATTGCTCGGCGCCTTCCAGTGCGGCGAGGCGCTGCTCGAACAGGGTGACGGTGGGATTGGTAAAGCGTGAATAAATGTTGCCCGGCTCTTCACCGATGAAGCGTTTCGCCGCCTGCTCGGCGCTGTCGAACACGAAGCTGGACGTCAGGTACAACGCCTCGCTGTGTTCATGGAACTGACTGCGCTCGATACCCGCGCGTATCGCCAACGTTTCTGGCTGGTAACAATTTTCTTCTGACATGCTGGCGTCCCCCAAAAACAAAACCCGGAAAGCTTAGCGCCAAACCGGGTTCCCCCCGCTTTAGCTGTATTTGTAATGCGCCCGCAAGCTGTTCCTCAAATCGGCGCAGACGAAAAATAGCATCCGCCCAACGGCAATGTCAACTCACATGGACGAGGCGCTCATCACCAGATCAAGTTCGAGCTGGTCTTCTTCCAATACCGCATTCGCCTTGCCGCCCGCACGCGCCGTTTCTACCCGGTTCAAATACTCCGGGGTGATGTCACCGGTGATATACACACCGTCAAAACACGAACAATCGAACTGGGTAATCGTCGGGTTGCACTTCTGCACTGCCGCTTTCAGGTCATCCAGATCCTGATAGATGATACGGTCGGCGCTGATCTCGCGGCAGATCTCTTCGTCCGTGCGCCCGGTGGCAATGAGTTCTTTGCGGCTGGGCATGTCGATGCCGTACACGTTGGGGAATTTGACGGGCGGAGCAGCGGAAGCAAAATACACTTTGCGCGCACCGGCATCACGCGCCATCTGCACAATCTCGCGGCTGGTGGTACCACGCACGATGGAGTCATCCACCAGCAACACATTCTTGCCTTTGAACTCGACCGCGATCGCGTTGAGTTTCTGGCGCACCGATTTCTTGCGCATCGCCTGTCCGGGCATGATGAAGGTACGGCCGATGTAACGGTTCTTCACAAACCCTTCGCGGAACGGGATACCCAACCGGTTAGCCAATTGCAATGCACTGGGACGGCTGGAATCGGGAATGGGGATCACCACGTCGATGTCGTGATCCGGCCATACACGGCTGAGTTTGTCCGCCAGATATTCGCCCATATTGAGACGTGTCTCGTATACCGAGATACCGTCGATCACCGAGTCGGGACGGGCGAAATAGACGAACTCGAAGATGCACGGGTTAAGCGCGGCGTTTTCCGAACATTGCTGGCTGTGGAAATTTCCGTCGAGGTCGATGAACACCGCCTCACCCGGCGCGATGTCGCGCATGAATTTGAATCCCAGGGTATCCAGCGCCACACTTTCCGAGGCCACCAGATACTCCATGCCTTTTTCGACCCGGTTGTTTCCCACCACCAAAGGCCGCAAGCCGTGTGTGTCGCGGAACGCCACCAGACCATAACCCGAGATCATCGCCACCACCGCGTACGCACCGCGACAGCGACGGTGCACCGCCGCGACGGCCGCGAAGATGGCTTGGGTATCGAGCCGAAAGTTCTTGGCATTGGCTTGCAGTTCATGCGCCAACACATTGAGCAAGACTTCCGAATCCGAGTTGGTATTCACATGGCGCATGTCCTCAAGGAATAACTCCTTTTGCAACTGCGTTGTATTGGTGAGGTTTCCGTTGTGTCCCAGCACCAGGCCGAACGGAGAATTGACATAGAACGGCTGCGCTTCGTTGTGGTCGACGGCCGAACCCGCTGTCGGATAACGCACATGGGCAATGCCCGCATTCCCCTGCAGGGCACGCATGTTGCGGGTGCGGAAGACATCGCGCACCATGCCGTTGCCTTTATGCAGGTGGAAAGTATTGTGCTCCAGCGTGGCGATACCGGCTGCATCCTGACCGCGATGTTGCAACACTTGCAAGCCGTCGTACAACAACTGGTTCACCGGCGTATTGGATACGACACCCAGAATCCCGCACATAATTTTTCCCTGAGATTGAAACGTCTATTTTTGCAATGACTCATCCGGAAGGTAGTCCTTCGCGAACAGGGCGGCTTGCAACAACGGCTTGCTCGTCCACGCATCACGCCACCAAGGTTGCTGTGGCAGTTTCGTCAACCCGCCCAGCCAGACCAAAGCCAGCACAACCAACAGCCCGCGCAGCACCCCAAACATCGCGCCGAACTTACCATCCAACCCGGCCAGTCCGGCAAACTTTGCCAACTTGGCCAGCAACCAGGCAGCGATACCACTCACGATCAAAGTTGCGACAAACAAGGACGCAAAAGCAACTCCCGAACGGATACTCTCCGACCCCACGGTCTCGGGGATATACGGCGTAGCGTGGGCGGTGAAAGTCACGGCGACAATGTAGGATACGACCCAACCGATCAGCGAAAACAGTTCATACATGAAGCCGCGCCACCAACCCAGCAATACTGAAAGCGCGATGATGGCGATCACGGAAAAGTCGAACGCAGTCATCGCGGATTATTCCAGATTGATCACGTTTGGATGCAGGCCGATCGCTTCCAGTTTGTGCTTGATCTTCTCGGCCGCTTCACGTGTGGGATAACTGCCGACGCGCACCCGTACATTGCTTCCCGCCTTCTCGGTATAAACGTGATACCCCGCTTTACTCAACTTGGTGTGCAATTGTTTAGCCGTTTCGGCTTTGGAATAAGCACCCACCTGCACCACCCAGCCTGATTTTGGCGGAGTTTTCACACTGGCTTTGGCTTCTGCCTTGGGCTTGGCCACCACTTTGGGCTTGGCTTCCGGTTTTGGTTTCGCTTCAGATTTCGGTTTGACTTCGGATTTGGGTTTGCTTTCAGACGGCAGGGCTTGCACCGGCTGAACGGCCAACGGCATTGCGATAACCGCAGACGCCGGAACACCGACCACCGCCGAGGCCGGAGAAGCACTCACGGCCGAAGCCACGTCGGGCAACGGGGCGCTGACTGGCAAAGGCGGCAACGGCAACGCAGTGGCCTGATCGGGGATACTGAGTTCGATGACATTTGCAGCGGGAGGGGGTTCATTATCAAAGACCATCGGCAGGATGACCACGATGGCGAGAACCAACACCACAGCGCCGATCAGCCGACGCCTCGCCTGACGTTTTAAATTGGATTCTTCAACTGTTGCAGTTTGTTTTGCCATCGCGAATTTCGGGAAGTTCAAACGCTGCGCAAACCCCGCGCCCGCATCACTTCCGCCACCGTATAAAATGATCCAAAGGCGGCGATTCTATCATTTTCGTCCGCGTGTTTGCTCGCCTCATGCAGTGATGCGGCGATGGAATCGCAGACCACCACCGCACCACCTACCCCGCTATTTTTCAGGACTTGCGCCAGCTCTGTGGCCGTTGCGCCACGGGGTGCATCAATACCCGCGACCAACCACACATCAACCTGTGCATTCAACGCCTGCACCACCCCCGCCATGTCTTTGTCCTTGAGCATCGCGAACACGGCGAAAGTCTTAGCCGGCGGCAGATTGGCAAGGTTCTGTGCCAATGAACGCGCCGCGTGCGGGTTGTGTGCCACATCTAAAATCAACTGCGGCTTGCCCGGCACAAACTGGAAACGACCAGCAAGTTGCACTTCCACCAACCCTCGCCGTACTGCCTCCATACTCACCGGCAATTTATCTTTCAGTGCATCCAGGGTCGCGAGCACCGTGCTGGCGTTGTGCAACTGGAAAGCGCCGCGCAAGGATGGATGCGGCAAGGCATTGCGCGAACTCGTTTTGCTGCGGTAGTCCCACTGCCCCTGGTGTGAAGTGAAACCAAATTCGCTGCCAATGCACCACAACTCCGCACCGATGTCAGCCGCATGCTTGCGCAAAGCCTGCGGCACATCGCCGTCACCGCAGATCGCCACACGCCCTTGACGGAAAATCCCCGCTTTCTCGAACGCAATTACCTCGCGCGTATCACCCAGATAATCCACATGGTCGATGTCCACACTGGTTACCACCGAAACATCGGCATCGAATACGTTCACCGCATCCAGCCTGCCACCCAGCCCCACTTCGAGGATAGCGACATCCACGTTGTGGGCGATGAAACACTGCATCGCGGCCAGCGTGCCGAATTCGAAATAAGTTAAGGGGATATCAATCGCTTCTTGCGATTGCCCCCTCTCCCCTCGGGGGAGGGTTGGGGAGGGGGTGAATTGTTCGGTTCTAGAACCCTCTTTGCGTGCCTCTTCTACCGCCTCGAACGAAGCACACAACTCGTCATCGCTCGCCTGTTGCTTCGCGATACGTACGCGTTCGTTGTAATCCAGAAGATGCGGCGAGGTGTAGCAGCCAACCTTGTAACCGGCCGCATGCAGGATGGATTCCAGCATGGCGCACACCGAACCTTTGCCGTTGGTGCCACCGACAATGATGATGGGGAAATTTGGATTGAGATTCAGCCGCTGTTTGACTTGCGCCACACGCTCCAGACCGAGCGCGATGGTTTTAGGGTGCAGGGATTCGAGATGGGTTAGCCAGCCGGCTAGTTTATTGGGCAACTTGCCCACCCTACACTCGTTTCAACGGTTGCATCAGGTGCGCGATAGCTCCGGTAGGGTCTGCCACAACACAAATTCGACCGACATCCGGAACCTCTTGCGGGGGAACCACAACGCTTCCGCCGAGCAAAGATGCTTGCTTAGCGCATTCCTCAATATCCTCTACTGCAATATAGGAATGCCAGAATGATCCCTTGCCAGGTGTATCGGATGTTGGGTTCATCATTCCGGCGACGTCCTGCCCATTCTTCTGAAACAGGGTGTAGATACCAAATGACCCCGCATCAATTTCCTTGCGTGTCCAGCCGAATAGCTGGCTGAAGAATGCACCGCTACTAGTCTGATCGGGAGTAACCAACTCGTGCCAAATGAACGGACTCTGCTCTGACATAGCCCCTCCTTCTTCGTTGCTCATGACATTAACTAGGCCGCCTCTAACTTCACCACCGCATCCTGCTTAGTCAGCAGCGTGATGAGTGTAGCCAATTGATCACGCATCTCGCGTCGATCGACGATCATGTCGATGGCGCCGTGCTCAAGCAAAAACTCGGCGCGTTGGAAACCATCCGGCAAGGTTTCGCGCACGGTCTGCTGAATAACGCGCGCTCCGGCGAAGCCGATCAACGCGCCGGGTTCGGCGATGACTACATCACCCAGGAAGGCGAAGCTGGCGGAAACACCACCCATGGTCGGGTCGGTCAACACGGAGATGAACGGCAGCTTGGCTTCGCTCAACTGGGTGAGCGCGGCGCTGGTCTTGGCCATTTGCATCAACGACAATAATCCTTCCTGCATACGCGCGCCGCCGCTGGCCGCGAAACAGATGAACGGGCATTGCTGTTCCAGTGCGACTTGCACACCGCGCACGAATCGCTCGCCCACCACCGAGCCCATGGAACCACCCATGAAGCTGAATTCAAATGCGGCGGCCACGACCGGAACGGCATGGATGCTGCCTTGCAGCACGACCAGCGCATCGTCTTCGTTGGTGCTTTTCTTGGACGCAACCAATCGGTCCACATAACGCTTTTGATCTTTGAATTTCAGGGTATCGACCGGCAATACTTCGGAGCCGATTTCGAACTGGCCTTCCCTATCCAGCAACCAATCCAGGCGTGTACGCGCCGTGATGCGATGATGATGGCTGCACTTGGGGCAGACGCTGTGGTTCTTCTCCAGATCGGAGTGATACAGCACCGCCTGGCAGGACGGGCACTTGTGCCATAGACCTTCCGGCACGTTCTTCTTGGAATCTTCGCTCTCACGGCGTTTGATTTTCGGCGGCAATAATTTTTGAAACCATCCCATGATATTTCCCCCTCTAGTTATCTATTGCTTCTCTTAATTCTCGCACCAACTTGGTGACATTGGCGACGACATTCTTTTCAGACGAATTCTCGATCTCTTGCACGATGCGGCTACCCACCACCACGCCATCGCACAGTTTGGCCACTGCCTTGGCGGTCGCCGCATCGCGGATGCCGAAGCCGACACCGATGGGCAGCTTGATGTGCTTGCGCAATTGCGGCAACTTGTCTTCAATGGCTGACAAGTCGATGCTGCCCGAGCCGGTCACACCTTTCAGTGAAACGTAATACACGTAACCGCGCGCCAGCTTCGCAACCTGTTGGATGCGCGCCTCGTTCGTGGTCGGTGCCAACAGGAAGATGGGCGCGATGTGGTGACGTTGCAGATGCTCGAAAGCATCGTGACTTTCTTCCGGCGGAAAATCCACCGTCAGCACACCGTCCACACCGACCTCGGCGCAGCGTTGTGCAAACACTTCCCAGCCCATCGCCTCGATCGGGTTGCCGTAGCCCATCAACACCACCGGTGTGGACGAATTCAGCTTGCGAAACTCAGCCACCATGCCCAAAACACCGCGCAGCGACATGCCGTTCTTGAGGGCGCGTTCTGAAGCACGTTGAATAACGGGTCCATCCGCCATCGGATCGGAGAACGGCACACCCAGCTCCAACACGTCCGCTCCTGCTTCCACCAAACCATGCAGCAAGGGCACTGTAAGCGGTTGTGACGGGTCGCCTGCCGTGATGAAGGGAATGAGCGCTTTGCGCTGTTGTTGTTTCAGTTTGTCGAAGGTCGTATCGATGCGGTTCATAGCGTGATGCCTTTCAACTTCGCCACCGTGTTCATGTCTTTGTCGCCGCGTCCGGAAAGGTTCACCAGCAATACTTTGTCTTTCTGCAGAGTCGGTGCGATCTTGATCGCATGTGCCAAAGCATGGCTGGATTCCAAGGCGGGGATGATGCCTTCGAAGCGGCACAACGAATCGAACGCGGCGATAGCCTCGTCGTCATCGATGGCGACATATTGTGCACGTCCTATCTCTTTCAACAGGCAATGTTCGGGACCGACACCGGGATAATCCAATCCGGCAGAAATGGAGTGGGTCTCGATGATCTGACCATCCTCGTCTTGCATAAGGTTGACCTTGTTGCCGTGCAAAACGCCGACTTTGGCGTTTGCGGTCAACGGTGCGGCATGTTTGCCACTGGCAATTCCAAAACCACCCGCCTCGACGCCGATGATCTGAACGCCAGGCACTTCGATATAGGGATTGAACAAGCCAATGGCATTGGATCCGCCCCCCACACAGGCAATGACGGCGTCCGGTTGACGGCCGATCATCTCGGGCATCTGCACCTTGGCCTCATTTCCGATGACGCACTGGAAGTCGCGCACCATCATGGGATACGGATGGGGACCTGCGGCTGTGCCAAAAATGTAAAAAGTGGATTCGACGTTGGTCACCCAGTCGCGGATGGCTTCGTTGCAGGCGTCTTTCAATGTCTTGGAACCGCTCTCTACCGGAACGACTTTTGCCCCCAGCAACTTCATGCGGAACACGTTCGGTGCCTGGCGCTGGATGTCTTCCGCACCCATATAGACGATGCACTCCATACCGAAGCGTGCCGCCACGGTCGCGGTGGCCACGCCGTGCATGCCTGCACCGGTCTCGGCGATGACGCGCTTCTTGCCCATGCGCTTTGCCAACAAGGCTTGACCCATCGCGCTGTTGATCTTGTGCGCGCCGGTGTGGTTCAGGTCTTCGCGCTTCAAATAAATCTGCGCGCCGCCCAGATGTTCGGACAAACGCTTGGCGTGATAGATAGGGCTGGGGCGACCGACGTAATGTTTTAACTCATAAGCCAACTCGGCCTTGAACTCGGGATCGTCTTTGAAACGAAGATACTGTGAGGCCAATTCTTCCACGGCTGGTATCAACGTCTCCGCCATGTAAGTACCACCGAATTGGCCAAAGTGGCCTGTGTTATCTGGATAGTTGTAAGTCAACGTTATTAACCTCTTTGATGAATGCAACGATCTTTGCCGCATCCTTGATTCCCTTACTTGCCTCCACACCGCTGGACACATCCACCGCGTAAGGTCGCACTCGCTCTATAGCCGACGCTACATTTCCCGCATGCAAACCACCGGACAAGATAACCGGCAAGTCCATATTGCGCGGGATCAGCCCCCAATCGAAAGCTTCCCCCGTGCCGCCTTGTGTACCTTCAACAAAGGCATCCAGTAACAGGCCTTGCGCGCTGGCGTAACGGGACGCGCATTGTATCAAATCCACCCCCGGCTTTACCCGTATCGCCTTCAGATAAGGCTTACCAAACTGTTGGCAGAACTCGGGGCGTTCCTCGCCGTGAAACTGCAACACATCCAGTGACACTTTAGCCAAGACTTCACACACGTACTCGGCCGATGGATTCACGAATAAACCAACCACCGTAACAAATGGAGGCACATGACCCGCCAACTTTGTTGCCTGCTGTAAGTCGACATGGCGCGGGCTTTTTTCATAGAACACCAAACCGATGGCATCCGCACCGCTATGTGCCACAGCGTGCAGATCCTGCTCACGGGTGATGCCGCAGATTTTGATTCGGGTCATAAGGTTTGAACAACTAGGGACTGGGCGGCATTGTACCTTGAGGCAAGTGCCACTTTGCATCGTAGGTGATGTGGCGCAAGTAAAGTCCATCCGGCATAAACGTGGGGGCAGCGAATTTTCTGTCCCGCCCTTGCATTACTTCTGACATCCACTGCGGCGGGTATTTGCCTTTACCGACATAGAGCAGACACCCTAGGATATTGCGCACCATGTGATGAAGGAACGCATTGGCAGTCAGGTTGAAGATGAATGTGTCGCCGTGCTGTTGGATATCAAGTGCGGCAAGGTGCTTTGTCGGCGACTTTGCTTGGCACTGCGAAGAACGGAAGGAGCTGAAATCGTGTTCGCCCAGCAGATATCGCGCAGCTTCACGCATCGCATCCACATCTAGCGGCGCGTGAAACCACCCCACTTTACCGTGATGCACCGCGCTTCGTGACGGACGATTGGTGAGCACATACTGGTAACTGCGTGACTGGGCCGAAAATCGCGCGTGAAAATCGTCCTCCACGGGATGCGCCCATAATACGGCGATACTTTTAGGCAAGAGTGCATTGGTACCGCGCACCCATGCCGAAAGTGGTCTATGGATGTTCGTGTCGAAATGCACAACTTGCTCCAACGCATGTACCCCGGTGTCGGTTCGCCCAGCGGCGATGATGGAGATTTGCTCACTGGCAACACCGCTCAAAGCCGCCTGCAACGTGTCCTGCACATTTGTCGCATCAGGCTGACTCTGCCAGCCGCAATAGCTACTGCCGTCGTATTCGACACCCAACGCGAATCTCATCTCCAAATTCCTAGCATGATGACTATTCCGATGACAACAAGCGCGACGTCAACCGCTCCCAAGCGCTGCTGGCGCAATTCGATATGAGAAGTTACGGATGTGTCGGGATTCAATGCATCTCCAATGGTGGACTTCCAATCACCGGCTGTGTCGCGCATGACAGACTCAGCGTATTCCAAGGTCAGGGCCAACCGCACCGCGAAGCGTTTACGCGACAATCCGAACACACGTAACGGATACATCAGGCTGTATAAACCACCGATCAATTGCGGCAATGAAAGCAAAGTCAGCAAGACCGCCAGACCGGCCAGCACACTCAACAATCGTCCAAGTTGCAATGCACCGTCCAGCAGTCCTTCGATAGTGGGTGATAGTAGCCCCAGCTGTGACCATAAAGCGGTGCCGGGGGTGGTATAGGCGTAGATCAACATCAGTGAAAACATGATCCAGCGTGTGCGCCGCATCAGACTCATCAGCTGTTTGGCGCAAAGTCCAAGTGCAATCACAATCAATCCTGAACATAGAAATAACAACGGCAACCCTTGCAGACGTTGCGCCAGCAAGGCCAGCAGCACCCAGATGCAAATCTGCACTGCGGGATGAGGAGTTGTTTTCATATGTTCAAAATAAAAACGGCAGCCAATCGGGCTGCCGTCGAAGCTGGATGGTTACTTTAAAGTTGTTGCAACATGGCTTGCGCCGTTGCGCGCTGTTTCTCATCACCATCGCGCAATACTTCATCCAGAATTTCTTTCGCGCCAGCCGCATCGCCCATCTCTTGATACGCCTTGGCCAAATCCAGCTTGGTTGTCACTTCCTGCCAATTCTCCCCTTTGATTGAGCCAGCGGATGCAGAAGCACTGGGGGTCAAGTCATCCAGATTCAGATTGATGTCGCCTAAGCTTAAGTCTGTTGGCGCGACCGCTTTCCGTGCAGTCGCCTCCGTAGTCACACTGGGGAAATCCAGCGTAAAAGCCAAACTGTCTGCTGGGGAAACTGCTGTCGCACTTGGAGTGGTTCGAGCCAAATTCGAATCCGGCTTGTTGGATGTCACGTCAAAAATCAAATCATCGACGCTTTCCGAAGCTGATTTCGAAGGTGCTGTTTTCGAACTACCTGAGCTATCGGAATGCGTCGAAGTTACATCGAACACCATATCGTCAAAGTTCGAAGAAGGCGATTGGCTAGAGGCAACATTGGGGTTTGTTCCCTCGATCACTCCCGACACATCGAAATCCATCACTGGTTGTGCTCCCGACACATCGAAATCCATCGTTTGCAACTGTGCCGCACGTAGCTCATCACTGGTTAGAATATCAGTACTCTCCTGAGATGGTGCTTCCATCATGACCGTGGTTTGATACTCAGGTTTGGGAGCTGTCCGGGTAATCGTAGCGCCGAAACCCAAATCAAAATCGACCGCCGGATTTGACGCTGGCGCTCCGATTGAAGGTGAGCCGGTAGAACCACCACTTTCTCCGCCATATAACGGATTGCTTGGCTCCAGTTCGCGTCCCATTACTGAAGCCTGTGTCCAGGCCGCCCTATCTCCCGACTCCTTGATTACACGCGCATGAGTGACAAAGGAATTGTTATCCTTACGGCTCGCATAGATGGACAAAAGTTTGAGCCTCACTGCCGTATTTCCGGGGTTTGTGCTGAGAGCCTCTTTCAACACCTCTTCAGCTTGTGCGTCACGGCCAAAAGTGAGAAAGAGATCAGCTTCCCCAATCGGATCCACTTCTTCAGAGCCTCTTTGTACAATCGGAGCATCAACGACTGAGGTCTTGGTGAAATCGCCTGTATCCGGGGAAGAGACGGTCGGCGCGGCGATACGTCCCGTTGCGCTAACCGCATCCTCAGACTCGTATTGCTTCTTTGGTTTGTTTTTTTCTACCTTTTCAGTTTTGCCATTTCCGCCGGCCTTGCCGCGTCGCGCGATCACAAATCCGACGCCGCCCAAACCAAGCAGTAAAGCAGCCCCACCGGCAAGCATCAAAGGATCTGACATCAGTTGATCCACCAAGGAAGGTTGTGTCACAACTTTCTGATCTTCTGTTGTTTTGGCAATGGCAACCACTGGCGCACTTGCTGCGGTTACTGCACTCCCGCCAGCTACATCCCCTGCAACATGAGCAGATGCAACCTCTTCCGTTTGACCAGCGGCAACTTGTTTTTTCAACTCAGCCAATCTTTGCAGATCGCGTACATTCTTCTCAAGTAGCGCAGCACGATCCTGCGCCTCTTTCACTGCCAACTTCTTGGCAATTTCCTCTTCTTCTATGGCGTTCTTCTTGTCCTGTGCACTTGTCTTCCCCGCACCCACTGATTTGTCATCCGGCGCTTCGCCCTTCGACAATTTCAAAACTTCCTTCGCGGCCTCTTTGCCGATATTGGCACTTTCAGCGACTGCGGTGGTTACTTTGCCTGAAACCTCCTGTTGACCGGCATGGTCGGCTACAGCGGTACGGGCCAAAGACAGTTGTTGACGGTACGAATTCCAGTCCGCAACCTGGGCGTGAAACTCCTTGACTGCCTCGCGTTGTTTGACAGCCTCCAACTCAGCGGTGTCCGGCAGACGGATGATTCGACCCCGTTTCAGGCGATTCATGTTCTTCCCCTCGAACGCTCCCGTATTGGCTCTATACAAAGCAACCAACATGCGTTCAAGGCTAACATCTGCAGGTTTCGTCTGATTGGCTATCCGCGTTAGCGTGTCCCCCTTTTTCACTGTAATTTCTGCAGAGGCAGGAACATCAACTTTGCTCAATTTCGATTGGTTTGCCAGGTCTGCGGGGGTGCCTGACGGCCCGACTCCAGTCGTGTCGTCTGAAGAAACATACAGTGGTAACTCTTCCGTCGCGGCATCCGAAGACACGTAAAGTGGTTCTTCAATCGCGGCATCCGAAGATGCGTAAAGTGGCAACTCTTCAGTGGTAATTTCAGAAGATGCATAAAGCGGTATGTCATCAGTCGGCGCCTCCGCTTTCCCAACCTCGGCAACAGGTTCGGAGTAAAGCGGAATATCGTCCGGTACGGGAGCTCCAGCGGGTGCGGCAATTTCAACCGGCACGGCAACCGGCACGACCGGACTCACCACCACGGGTTCTGCCTGATTGACAGCTTCGACCTTAGGTACTTGAGCTTTGTAATCCGCCGGGTCAAGCAAGAATGTGTATTCACGCATCAGCTTACCCGATGGCCAAGTTACTTCAACCAGCAAGGTGACAAAAGGCTCGTTCACTGCCTGACCCGATGTCACATTGACAAAGGACTCTCCGTTGTCCTTATTAACTACTTCGAATTTGAGCTTGGGCAGTGAGTAAGGGTATTCGATACCCGCGTTCTTAAATGCATCGGCTGATGCCAGTTTTGCGGTGATATTGTTTCTGTCAGCTTTGTCAACAGAAACCAATTCAATCGCCGCCTTTAGTGGCTGCCCCAAATTTGAGCTGACATTAATTCCGCCCAAGCCAGTCGCACTCACCAAGGCTGAGTACGCCAAGAAGGTAAGACAACCGGAAGTTTTTAATATCGATTTCAGCACTCGCCCACCTTTTATTTCCCGTGACACTATCCAGACTAACATCAGAGGGTTAGGGATGCAAGTTCACTTCCTCTCGAACTTCATGCACTAACCAGCGGTAATCAACCGCATTTCTCCAAACCTTACCGATTCAAAAGAATCCGCAACATCCTGCGTAATGGCTCTGCCGCACCCCATAACAATTGGTCGCCGCAAACAAATGCGCTGACGAATTCCGGGCCCAATTCCATCTTGCGTACGCGCCCGACCGCCACATCCAGCTTGCCGGTCACAGCAACCGGGGTCAGTTCTTGCACGGATATTTCGCGCTGGTTCGGAACAAACTTCACCCACGGATTGCCACCTTTGATAAGTGTTTCAATCTCGCTCAAAGGAACATCGGCATTCAACTTTAGAGTCAGCGCCAAACTGTGGCAGCGCATGGCGCCAATACGCACGCACAAACCATCCACGGGAATGCGTTGCGTCGTACCGAGAATCTTGTTGACCTCGGCTTGCCCTTTCCATTCCTCCTTGGACTGACCGTTGTCGAGTTGCTTGTCGATCCACGGAATCAGACTACCCGCCAGAGGCGCGCCGAAATTCTCGGTTGGCATGTCTGACGAGCGCAATTTTTCAGCCAAACGGCGGTCGATTTCAAGGATAGGCGAATTAGGGTCGGCCAGAAGGTCGGCCACGCAGGCATGCGCCACGCCCATCTGGTTCAACAGCTCGCGCATATTCTGAGCACCCGCTCCCGAAGCCGCCTGATAGGTCATGGACGACACCCATTCCACCAGCCCCGCATGGAACAATCCTCCCAACCCCATGAGCAAGATACTGTTGGTGCAATTGCCGCCGATGAAATTCTTGCCGCCGTTCGCCAACGATTTCTTGATGAGTCCCAGGTTGACCGGGTCGAGGATGATGACCGCATCATTTTCCATACGCAGTGTGGAAGCCGCGTCAATCCAATAACCTTGCCAGCCAGCCGCACGCAGCTTGGGGAATATCTCAGTGGTGTAGTCACCGCCTTGGCAGGAGAGGATTGCATCCATTGCCTTCAGATCATCCAGGTTGTACGCATCTTTCAGTGACACACCCTTTCCCTCTGCTGGCGCTGCACCACCGATGTTCGACGTAGTGAAGAACACCGCATCAATAAGCTCAAAATCTTTTTCTTCGCGCATGCGCTGCATGAGCACCGAGCCCACCATACCGCGCCAACCAATCAGACCGACTTTCATTTCTTTATCCTTCGTTGTATCGGGAAGGGGTCGCGCCTACGGCGCTCAAGGGAGAAGGGGGGAAGAGTGAAAACCGCCACACTGCCGTTACCCTTCTCCCTTCCCTCTTTACCCTTCCCAGGTTTTAAAGCGCTTTCACCACCGCGTCGCCCATCGCCGAGCAACCGATTTTCTGCATACCCGCTTCGAAGATATCAGCCGTGCGCAGACCTTGTTGCAACACTTTGCGCACAGCACCTTCGATACGTTGCGCATTGGC
>CAYROQ010000044.1:0-17075 GCA_964425955.1 uncultured Sideroxydans sp. | reverse complement strand
ACTTCAACGGGGAACTTGGCTTGCAGGCGCGCTTCTTCGGTGTCTTCCACGATGTAGGTGGTGATGCCGCGCACCAGCGCGTGGGTGAGGCGTTCTTGCACCGAGCCTTTGCGCCATTCCAGATCTTCGACCTGTTCCTTGCCGCCGCCTTTGAAGTTCTCGGCCAATTGCACCAGCTTCTCGCCCGCATCAGGATGGCGGTTGAGTACCACGTCTTCCACCGCGTTGCGCAAGTCCTTCGGCAGTTCTTCGTACACGCCGAGCTGACCCGCGTTGACGATGCCCATGTTCATACCGGCCTTGATGGCGTGATACAAGAACACGGTATGGATCGCCTCGCGCACTGGCTCGTTGCCACGGAAGGAGAACGAGACGTTGGACACGCCGCCGCTCACCTTGGCATAGGGCAAGTTCTTGCGGATCCACGCAGTCGCTTCGATGAAGTCCACGGCGTAGTTGTTGTGCTCTTCGATACCTGTCGCGATGGCGAAGATGTTCGGATCGAAGATGATGTCTTCGGGCGGGAAGCCGACCTTGTTCACCAGAATGTCGTAGCTGCGCTGGCAGATGGCTATCTTGCGCTGGTAGGTGTCCGCCTGCCCCTGTTCGTCGAACGCCATCACCACGGCTGCCGCGCCGTACTGGCGTACCAGCGTGGCGTACTTGATGAAGTTCTCTTCGCCCTCTTTCAGCGAGATGGAGTTGACGATGGACTTGCCCTGCACGCACTTCAAACCCGCCTTGATGATGCTCCATTTGGAGGAATCGATCATCAGCGGCACTTTGGAGATGTCCGGCTCAGAGGCGATGAGGTTGAGAAACTTCACCATCGCGGCTTCGCCGTCGAGCATGGCTTCGTCCATGTTCACGTCGATGACTTGTGCGCCCGTTTCTACCTGCTGCTTGGCGACTTCCAGTGCCTCGTCATATTTGCCTTCCAGCACCAGACGTTTGAACTTGGCCGAGCCGGTGACGTTGGCGCGTTCGCCCACGTTGACGAACAGCGACTCATCGCCGATGTTGAACGGTTCCAGACCGGACAAGCGACACTCGACCGGATTGCTCGGTATCTTGCGCGGCGGGATGTCTTTGACGACGTCGGCGATAGCCTTGATGAAGGCAGGTGAGGTGCCGCAGCAACCGCCGATGATGTTGAGGAAACCACTCTGCGCCCACTCTTTGATGTGACCGGACATGTTCTCCGGTGTGTCGTCGTAGCCTGTCTCCGCCAATGGATTGGGCAGACCCGCGTTGGGATGGGCGCTCACGTAGCAGTTGGCGACGCGCGACAATTCTTGCACGTACTGACGCAGTTCTTCTGCACCCAGTGCACAGTTCAAACCGATGGAGATGGGGTTGGCGTGCGCCAGCGAGTTATAGAACGCTTCGGTGACTTGTCCCGTCAATGTACGGCCGGAGGCATCGGTGATGGTGCCGGAAATCATGATGGGCAATTCGGTGCCGCGCTCGGCGAACACCGATTTCACCGCAAAGATGGCGGCTTTGGCATTCAGCGTGTCGAAGATGGTCTCGATCAAGATCAGATCCGAACCGCCATCCATCAGGCCGCGCGTCGCATCGGCATAGTCCGCCACCAGTTGGTCAAAGGTGATGTTGCGCGCGGCGGGGTCGTTCACATCGGGCGAGATCGTCGCGGTCTTATCGGTCGGGCCGAGCACGCCCGCGACGAAGCGCGGCTTGTCGGCGGTGGCGTATTGGTCACAAGCCTCGCGTGCGATACGCGCACCGGCGACGTTCAGCTCGTAATTCAACGAGGCCATGCCGTAAGCGTTCAGCGTCGTCGCATTCGCGCCGAAGGTGTTGGTCTCGATGATGTCCGCGCCCGCTTCCAGATATTCACAGTGGATGGCTTTGATGACTTCGGGCTTGGTGATGACCAGCAAGTCGTTGTTACCCTTTACATCGCTTGGCCAATCGGCGAAGCGCGTGCCGCGATAGTCGGCCTCGCCCAACTTATAGCGCTGGATCATGGTGCCCATGGCACCGTCCAGGATGAGGATGCGCTGTTGCAGGAGTCGTTCGATGCGGTGCGGCTGTTTGCTCATGGAATTCATCCATAAAAATGAGCGCGGATTTTAGCACGGCAGCTATTCCCACCTATATAACTCGGGTAACCGGAGAGGCTTCGAGTGCAGTAAACTCGCCCCCGCGCCGGTCGAGACTATCCAAGATTTCTTTCGTAACGATAAAAAGTGGGAGGAAAGCCTGATGCCGCAAACCAGGATCCTGCCGAAGCGAGTAGGCTGACCGCAAGATCACAACAAAAATAATTCATTATCAAGGAGCGAGAGCATGAAGAAGCTGATCTGGTCGGACAACCTCAACACGGGGATACAGGTGATCGACAGACAACATAGACGCATCGTCGATTACATCAATCGCCTATACGAAGCGCATCAGAACGGCTCCTCCAAAGAAGAGACGGAAAATGTGATCGACGAGTTGCTCGATTACACCCTCACTCACTTCGCATTTGAAGAGACGATGCTGGAAGACGTGAACTATGCGGCGCTGGATTCCCACAAGGTGTTCCACGACCAGTTCATCCAGCAGGTGCGAGAGATTCGCGAACGTTTCGAAGAGCATGAACCTGCGGCGGTCGAGCTGAACAATCTGATGGTGACCTGGCTGTTCAACCATATCCTGCATGAGGATGCGGCTTACGTGCCCGCTGTTCTCAATAAGGCCTAGCCGCACCCGCAGCATCGATGATTGAAAAGGGCAGCAAGTTAGCTGCCCTTTTTTCCGCATGCTGTTTTCGCCGGATCGTCCTCGAGCATCGTGCTCCACCCGCTGACTGGTGCAGCCAGCTCAGAGTGGGCTGGACACGCAGTTGCGCCCGTTCTTCTTGGCAATATATACGCCTTCATCAGCAGCCTTGATCAGCTCCTCGATAGTAGCCATTCCCGCCCTGCGTCCCGCCACGCCTATGCTGATGCTGCCGTGCCATTCTCCGCTCCCCGCCGGCACACGTAGTGCGGCTATCGCCAAGCGCATCTTCTCGGCAAGTTGTGCCGCCCCGTCCGGTGGGGTACGGGGACAAATGACCAGGAACTCATCCCCGCCCAGTCTGCATACGATGTCATCGGTGCGCACGGAATATTGCAGACTGCGGGACAGTTGCCGCAACACCTCATCCCCGGCATCGTGCCCGTAGTTGTCATTGATCTGCTTGAAGCCGTCCGCATCGATCATCATGCAGGCCAGGGGCGAGTTCTCCTTTATGGATTCTTCCCATGCTAGTCCGAGGCAACGCATCGCATGACGGCGGTTGGGCAAACCGGTGAGCACATCGGTTAGCGCGATCGCCTCCATTTGCTGGTTGGCAATGGCCAGTTCTCTGGTGCGCTCGGCAACCCTGGCCTCCAGTGTCTGGTTCAACCGGAGCAATTCGCGGTTACGCTCCGAGACTTGCCGGAACAGGCCGTTGAGTGCATGCAACAAAGGCTCCACGGCACCATCCTTCATGCGCTCCTCGGCCAGATAAGCAGCGCCGGAGGTTTGGCCGGATTGGATCGCGACGATCTGCTTTGCCATGGACTGGTCTGAACCAAGGATATGGTAGGCCAGCCAATAGGTGAGGAATTTCAACAGGGGTTTCGCCGTGTCCATATTCTCGGGCGCAATGCCGGCATGCATATGCGTCACTTCCTGCAGGAAATTGATGTGCTCATGCCGATGATGTTCCAGATGGCGCGAATCTATCCCTGCTCTATCCATGAGCGACTCTTCTTCCGCGAAATGATACTGGGCGTAGGCGGCCAACTCCCCAAACACCTTTTCGATAGCATCGAATGCGACGCCTTCCGGTTGCGTGAGCAGTTCGCCGAACTGGTTGATCACATCAACCAGATGGCGGTGTTGCTTGTCAACTTCCGCCAAACCGGTGACAAAATGTTTGTCCCAGTGAAAAGATTCCATGACTCCTCCACTCATAAAAAAATCGGGCGATACAAAATGTGCCGTTATCCCTGTCTGTCCATCCTGCGATATTGCACCGCTTCGGCGATATGCGACGTTTGAATATCTTTGATTCCCGCCAGATCTGCGATGGTGCGCGCCACTTTGAGCACGCGATGATAAGCTCGTGCCGATAGGTTCAAACGCGTGATGGCTTGTCGCAGCAACGTTTCACCCTGCGCATCCGGTGCGCAATAGGTGTCGATCTCGGTCACCGAGAGTTGTGCGTTGGGCTTGCCTTGGCGCACGAGTTGCCTTTGGCGCGCTGCTTCGACGCGAGCTTGAATGTCGGCACTGCACTCTCCATCGGATTGTTTTAATAAATCATCCTGTGGGACAGCAGGCACTTCGATCTGGATATCGATGCGATCTAACAGCGGGCCAGAAATCTTGCCGCGATAGCGTGCCACTTGGTCGGGGGTGCAGCGGCACTTGCCGTTGAAGTGGCCGAGGTATCCGCAGGGACACGGATTCATCGCCGCAACCAGTTGGAACTGCGCTTTGAAATCGGCACGGCGCGCGGCGCGTGAGATGGTGATGCGCCCGCTCTCCAGCGGCTCGCGCAACACTTCCAGCACGCCTCTATCGAATTCCGGCAACTCATCAAGGAACAACACGCCGTGCATGGCGACAGATATCTCGCCGGGGCGCGGGTTGCTGCCACCGCCCACCAAAGCTACGGCAGAAGCGGTGTGATGCGGTGCACGATACGGACGACGCTTCCAATTAGCCACGTCGAACATACCGCCCAGCGATTGCATGGCGGCGGATTCGAGCGCTTCTTCCTGCGTCATCTGCGGCAGAATGCCGGGGAAGCGCGCAGCCAACATGCTCTTGCCCGTTCCCGGTGGGCCGCTCATCAATACCGAATGTCCCCCAGCTGCTGCGATTTCCAACGCGCGTTTGGATTGCGCCTGGCCTTTTACCTCGCGCATATCGGCGTAGTGCGGAGCGACCGGTTTGATTTCTGGAATATGTCGCGTGAGCGCATCGCGCCCTGCGAGATGGGCAGCGACTTGTAGCAAGGATTGCGCGGGATAAACCACCGCGTCTTCCACCAGTGCCGCCTCGGGCGCATTCACAGCGGGAAGGATGAAAGCGCGCCCACTATTCGCCGCACGGTAAGTCATCGCCAACGCACCGCGTATCGCACGCAGTTCGCCCGTTAGCGCCAACTCACCGGCACACTCATATTCTGCGAGCTTGTCGGCAGGAATCTGACCTGATGCCGCGAGGATACCGAGCGCGATGGGCAGATCGAAACGTCCGCTCTCTTTAGGCAGATCGGCTGGAGCAAGATTGACGGTGATGCGTTTGGCGGGGAATTCGAACTGGCAATTCTGCAAAGCGGCACGTACGCGATCTTTGCTTTCTTTGACCTCGGCTTCAGGCAAGCCGACGATAGTGAATTGGGGAAGACCGTTGGCGAGATGCACTTCGACGGTGACCAGCGCGGCATCCATGCCCGCCAGCCCACGACTGTAAAGGACAGCCAACCCCATGACGTACTACTTGGCTTCTAGTGTAGCCAGGCGCGCTTCCAACTTGGCTAGGCGCTGTTCCAACACTTCGTATTCCTCGCGCGATACCAAATCGAGCTTGGCAAAACCTTGCGCCATCAAGGCGCGGGCATTCTTTTCGAAATCCTTCGCAGGACTATTGGCCATCACATCGTTGAGTTTCGACGACATGTCTTCAAAGAATTTTGCGTTCATCATGTTGTGATTCCTTATCCAAGTTAAGTGGGGCGAGTGTACCAAATCCATCTGCACCGTCGCAGTGCATCGCCCCGTTTTCGCGCAAGACCTTGGTGCATCCTTATCTTGCACACTTTTGCGTGGAAACTCTGCAAAGCCCATAGACACAGGCTTTTTAACACTCTGGCACGGTTGGTGCTGATAGGGAGGCGTGGATACTTTGTCCCGCTTTGAAACTTAACGGGCTTGCCCGTTTCCCCCACCCCAAGCCTCCCCCGTTGGGAGAGGGGGCAAACGAAGTAACCCAAATTTTTTTACTACTGAAAGGAAATACCATGTTGAAGAAAAAACTGTTGGTTGTTGCTCTGGCTTCTGCTTTCTCTCTGCCTGCATTGGCGGGTGATCACACTGTGACTGCCAACGTTGGTTTCGTCACTGATTACGTTTATCGCGGTTTGACACAAACATCTCACAAACCAGCATTGCAAGGCGGTGTGGACTACTCACACGCGAGCGGCTTCTACGCTGGTCTGTGGGGTTCCAATGTGAGCTGGATCAAAGACAGCGCGGCATTGTCGACAGGTGACAAGACTCTTGAATTGGATACCTATCTGGGTTTCAAAGGTACTGCAGCTGAAGTCAGCTACGACTTGGGCGCTGTTCGCTACAACTACTTGGGCGACGGTAAGGCCGCCGGTGGCTTCACCTCTGCTGACACAGCTGAACTGTATGGTGCAGCTACCTACAAGTGGTTCACCGCTAAATATTCCTACAGCATGTTGGATGGCTTTCTGACATTTCCAGGTTCTAAGGGAACCTCATATTTCGACCTGAGTGGCAGCTACACACTGGAAGGTTCTGGCGTGGTTTTGGGTGCGCATTACGGCAAACAGGATATCAAGAATACTACTGGCTGGAGCTATACAGACTACAAGCTGAGTGCTTCCAAAGACTTTAGCGGCTATGTGGTAGGTGCTGCTGTGACTGGCACGGATGTCGGCCCACTTTGGACTATGGCCACTGGTGGCAATTGGGGCAAGACCGTCGTCGCTTTGTCGGTTCTGCGCGCGTTCTAAATATAACCGGGGCGGTTCGCCGCCCCGCTCTTAAGGAGAAGAACAATGAAAATGGTCACAGCAATCATCAAGCCATTCAAGCTGGACGAAGTGCGTGAAGCACTGTCCGCGATGGATGTGCAAGGCATCACCGTCACCGAGGTAAAAGGTTTCGGTCGCCAAAAGGGTCACACCGAGTTGTATCGCGGTGCGGAATATGTCGTGGACTTTTTGCCTAAGATCAAATTGGAAGCAGCAATCAAGGCCGACCAGTTGGATCGCGTGATCGAAGCGATCGAGAAGGCTGCCCAGACCGGCAAGATCGGTGACGGCAAGATATTCGTGTCCGACCTCGAACAAGTCATCCGCATCCGTACCGGCGAAGTCGGTCCAGAAGCACTTTAAGGAGATAGATATGCGCAAACTACTTGCATCATTCGCGCTGCTGGCCATGTTGTGCGGCCTCGCGGCACCTGCGTTCGCAGAAGAGGCGGCACCTGCCGCAGCGACTACGACTGTAGCTGCACCTGCTGCTGAAGCGGCACCCGCCGTTGAAGCACCTGCCGCTGCACCTGCTCCCGTTCCTAACAAGGGCGATACCAGCTTCATGCTGCTCGCTACCGTGTTGGTGATCATGATGTCCATCCCTGGCCTGGCCTTGTTCTACGGCGGCTTGGTTCGTAGCAAGAACATGCTGTCCATCTTGATGCAAGTGTTCAGCATCTTCGCGCTGATCACTGTGTTGTGGGCGATCTACGGCTATTCGTTGGCGTTCACCACTGGTAATGCGTTCATCGGTGGATTCGACAGAGTGTTGTTGAAAGGGATCTTTGACCCAACGACGGGCGCTGTCGCTAACGCTGCCACTTTCAGCAAAGGCGTGTACATCCCTGAGTTCGCATTTGTCGCGTTCCAAGCAACCTTTGCTGCAATCACTGTAGCACTGGTGGTCGGTGCATTCGCCGAGCGTATGAAGTTCGCTTCCGTGATGTTGTTCTCGGCACTGTGGTTCACCTTCGCTTACTTGCCTATCGCTCACATGGTGTGGTTCTGGGCGGGTCCTGATGCTTATACCGACGCTGCTGCTGCTGAAGCTGCCACTGCGACTGCGGGTTGGTTGTTCGCCAAGGGTGCATTGGACTTTGCGGGTGGTACGGTCGTCCACATCAACGCCGCTGTCGCAGGTCTGGTCGGTGCGTTCATGATCGGCAAGCGTATCGGTTACGGTAAAGAACCCATGGCTCCTCACAACCTCGTGATGACCATGATCGGCGCTGCATTGCTGTGGGTGGGTTGGTTCGGTTTCAACGCAGGCTCTGCGCTGGAGGCGGGCGGTACAGCTACCTTGGCATTCGCAAACACTTTGATTGCAACGGCTGCCGCTGTGGTGACTTGGTTGGCTGCGGAATGGATGTTGAAGGGCAAGCCTAGCCTGTTGGGTGCAGCTTCCGGTGCAGTAGCAGGTCTGGTTGCCATCACTCCCGCTTGCGGTTGGGTTGGCATCGGTGGCGGCTTGATCATCGGCGCACTGGCTGGCGTGACTTGCTTCTGGGGTGTGACTGGCCTGAAGAAACTGTTGGGCGCAGACGACTCTCTGGACGTGTTCGGTATCCACGGTGTGGGCGGTATCTTGGGTGCGTTGCTGACTGGCGTGTTCAACACTTGGAGCATGGGCGGCACCGGCATCATCGACTACGTGAACAACACCATCGTCGATACCACCATCAGCTCACAAGTCTGGATCCAAGCACAAGCTGTGTTGACCACGATCATCTGGTCCGCTGTGGTTGCATTCATCTGCTACAAGATCGTTGACCTGACTATCGGTCTGCGTGTGAAGGAAGAAGACGAACGCGAAGGTCTGGATACCACAGGCCACGGCGAGCGCGCTTACAACCTGTAAACCTCTCCTCCCTGGAGCCTCCCCGGCTCCTTTTCAAAGGGCACCGCAAGGTGCCCTTTTTTTGGATCGCATGAGTGGATGAACGCCATTGAAAGGACTTGTATGAACAGCCTCTCACACAATTTCAGCTCGATTATCAGTCGCGTTAACCTTGGCACCAACAATCGGGTAACAGCCGCGTTTCGTGATTACACCATTGCCAGCGCGTTTCAGCCCATCTTCAGTTTGTCACACAGAAACCCGGTGGGTTACGAAGCGCTGTGCCGCGCAAGTTCTGCCGATGTCACTCCGGTATCTCCGCTTGCTTTATTCGGGCAGGTGAAAGACGAGTCGGACAATGTATTGCTTGATCGGCTGTGTCGCGCGATTCATATTCGTAATTTCGCCGCTTGCGCGGATAAGAAATCGTGGATTTTTTTGAACGTAAATCCGTTAGTCACGGTAGTAGGCAAAAACTACGGATCATTTTTCAGGGAGATGCTGGCACATAACCGTATCTCGCCCAGCCAAGTGGTGATCGAAATTCTTGAACAGAATATTCATGACGAGTCGATTCTTTCTGCCGCAGTGAATTACTACAAAGAGCTGGGTTGTCTGGTCGCCATCGACGATTTCGGCGCTTCCCACTCCAACTTTGATCGCATCTGGAATATTCAACCGGATATTGTGAAATTCGACCGTTCCATAATCGTGCAAGCAGAAGCCAGCCGCATGGTACGCAAGGCTTTGCCCAGCCTAGTGAGTCTTATACAGGAACTTGGTTGCATTGCTTTGATGGAGGGTATTGAAACTGAAGAGCAGGCCTTAATCGCCGTCGATTCGAACGTTGACCTAGTGCAAGGATATTATTTTGGTTATCCAAAAGAGGTGCTTGTCGATCCTGCGGACCAACACAATATGCTGTCGCAGTTGTGCGATAAACACACCGAGTTCGCGGCAGCCATAAGAACACGTTACAGGGAAACTGTGGATCAGTGTTTGATTGAGTTTAAAGCGGTGTTGCAAACAATCAAAACGGGAATCGTGCCGAACGAGCAATCATGCTACAAGTTGCTTGCTTTGCCCAATGTGAAGCGCATCTATTTTCTCGATGACGGCGGTTATCAAATTGGCGCAAACATCACCCATAAACAGATGCACGAGTATGCGGATCCACGCTATAAACCTTTGTCTGAAGCCACTGATGCAAATTGGTCAAGACGTTATTATTTCCGGCAGGCCATGCTCAACCCCGGAGAAATTCAAATCACCCGCCCCTATCGCTCTCTGACAGGCAAGAGCCAGTGCATCACTATTTCTGCGCTGATAGACACACCCGGTGGAAAATTGGTGGTTTGCTTGGACTTGGATTGGACATAGCAACAAGGCGCACCAACTCCATGCGCAACGCACTATTTTTGTGCGCAACTCATGCTGATTTCTCAAAGACAATTCACGGATCCAGACGATTTGGGTGTGGCTCGCTTATTGCTGATGAATCTCAGAAACATGAGGAGTCCAATTGAAACGAATTCTGATTATTGATGATGTAAGAGATCGCGCCGCATGGTTGAAGGCGAGCCTTGAGTTGGCCGACTTCGATGTCGTTGGAGTGCTGGCTTGGGAGCAGGTGGACGAGCACGCCATACAGGCCGCCTCAGCCGATGTGATCATCGTGGACGCCAACGCACCGGGGCGCGACACGCTTGAGCAGATCAGTCTGATGTCCACCACGCTGGAGAAGCCGGTGGTCGTGCTGGGTGCACAAAATGACCCTCACAGCATTCAGGAAGCCATGCGCGCCGGCGTCAGCGCCTATGTGGCGCATACGATTCAAGGCGAAGACTTGAGCGGCATCATCCAGGTGGCCGCTGCGCGTTTTGCTGAACACAAGCGGCTGCGCGATGAATTGAAAGAAGCGAAAAGCCAGCTCGTCGAGCGCAAACTGGTGGATCGCGCCAAAGGAATATTGATGGCAGACCACGGCTATAGCGAGCCGGAGGCATATAAGCGTATGCGCAATATGGCGATGACCAAGGGCAAGCGCATCGCCGAGATCGCCGAAGCGATCATTTTTGCCAAAGAATTGAGTGCATGAAAAGGGTGCGGCGAATAGCTATGCCTCTGATTGACGCACCAAAGTTGATTGTTCTCAACCTTCTTTCATTTCGATCAGCCACCACCACAAATCTCTATCTGCATGATTCAGAATAAATAAATATTTAATTTCATTGCTGGCACGACTGTTGCTGAGTAGTAACCATCAACGAACCAACGACGGTTCGGAGAAACAGAAATAGTAGGGTGCCTCTAGAAATTCAGATTTCGCCCAAATGCAAGGCGTGGAAAAAATATCGCCGCGCTGCATATGGATGATATGTGAGCAAGATATTTTTTTCGCAACGTAGCAGTTGGGATGAAATATGGATTTCTAGAGACACCCTAAAGGACAAAGGCGTCCCACTGCGTTTATGCGCAGTCGGACGCCTTTTTTATTTTCGCGCCACAAATTTTTCTAATAGGAGATTTGAAGATGGATAAGCCAAAACAGGAAATAGTCATTGCGAGTGCGCTCGCTCCCGAACAAAACAGCCGGAGGGAATTCATGAAACAGACAGGTGCGATCTTGGGTGCGGCAGGAATCATGTCTATGGTGCCGATGAGCACGCGCGCTGCAGCTTGGGCAGGCGGTTCTGATGCGCCGGAGCTGAAACAAGTCAACGTGGGCTTCATCCCTTTGACGGATTGCGCCTCGTTGGTCATCGCCTCCGTGATGAAGTTCGATGAGAAGTACGGCATCAAGATCAATTTATCCAAGGAAGCATCGTGGGCGGCTGTACGCGACAAGATGGTGAACGGCGAGCTGCATGCCGCGCACGTTCTGTACGGCCTGGTCTATGGCGTGCAATTGGGTATCGGCGGTCAGCAGAAAGATATGTCGGTGCTGATGACGCTGAACAACAACGGTCAGGCCATCACGCTTTCCAACCAGCTTAAAGACAAAGGTGCGACTACCGGCCCAACACTGAAAAAACTCATCGATTCAGAAAAGCGCGAGTACACCTTTGCGCAGACCTTCCCCACCGGCACCCACGCCATGTGGCTGTACTACTGGCTGGCCAGCTACGACATCAATCCCTTGAGCGATGTGAAGACGATCACCGTACCGCCGCCGCAAATGGTGGCCAACATGCGTGTCGGCAACATGGATGGCTACTGCGTAGGCGAGCCCTGGAACAACCGCGCCATCTACGACAAGATCGGCTTCACTGCGGCGACCACGCAGGACATCTGGAAAGACCATCCGGAAAAAGTGCTGGGCAGCACCGCCGAGTTCACGCAGAAATATCCCAATACCGCACGCGCTTTGATCATGGCCGTGCTGGAAGCCTCCAAGTACATCGACGAAATGTCCAACCGCCGCAAAGTGGCCGAGATCATCGCCGATAAATCCTACGTCAATTGCCCGGTCGAGGTGATCGACCAGCGTCTGGAAGGAAATTACGAGGACGGTCTGGGCAAAAAATGGGCCGACCCGAACTACATGAAGTTCTGCAATGACGGTGCGGTCAACTTCCCATACCTGTCTGACGGCATGTGGTTCCTGACGCAGCACAAACGCTGGGGCCTGCTCAAGGAAGATCCGGACTATCTGGGCGTGGCCAAGAAGATCAACCAGGTCGAGTTGTATAAACAGGCGGCTTCACAAGTCAAAGTGGCTGTGCCCAAGAACGTCATGCGCACGTCCAAGTTGATCGACGGCACCGTGTGGGATGGCAAGGATCCGAAGAAATACGCGGCCAGCTTCAAGGTGCGCGCGTGATGAAGCTTAAAAAGCATCTGGCGGAACATTGGGTTCCGCCCATCATCGGAATCGTCCTGTTCGTTCTGCTGTGGGCGATGTTGGCACAGGGCAGCGAGACACTGCCGGGTCCCGTGAAAACCTGGGATTCGGCGGTGGAGTTGTTCAGCGACCCGTTCTACGAGAAGACGCCGAACGACCAGGGCATAGGGTGGAACATCCTGATGTCACTGGGACGGGTCGGTATCGGTTTCGGGCTGGCTGCGCTGATCGGCATCCCGCTCGGTTTCATGATTGGTCGCTTTGATTTCCTCGACAAGATGACCTCGCCCATCGTGAGTATGTTGCGTCCGGTGTCGCCATTGGCTTGGCTGCCTATCGGCCTGCTGGTATTCCAGGCGGCCAATCCGGCCGCCATCTGGGTGATTTTCATCTCCAGCATCTGGCCGATGATCATCAATACCGCAGTGGGCGTGCGCCAATTGCCGCAGGACTATCTCAACGTGGCGCGCGTACTTAATCTGTCGGAATGGAAGATCTTCACCAAGATATTGTTCCCGGCAACCTTGCCCTACATGCTGACCGGAATCCGTTTGGCTATCGGCACCGCCTGGCTGGTGATCGTGGCAGCAGAGATGTTGACCGGCGGTGTGGGCATCGGATTCTGGGTGTGGGATGAATGGAACAACCTGAACGTCGAGCACATCATCATCGCGATCTTCGTGGTCGGCATCGTCGGCTTGCTGCTGGAAATGCTGCTGGTACAAATCGCTAAACGCTTCAGTTATTGAGTGTGATCACCATGAAAAATTATGTGCAAATAGAAAATGTGCAGATGTCGTTCGAGACGAAGCAAGGCACGTTCGTCGCGCTCAAGGACATCGACCTCAAGATCAATCGGGGCGAGTTCATCACCCTGATCGGTCACTCCGGTTGTGGCAAATCCACTTTGCTCAATCTGATCGCGGGATTACTGATGCCAACCGACGGCATCATGCTGTGTGCGAATCGCGAGATCGCCGGGCCGGGGCCGGATCGCGGTGTGGTGTTTCAGAACCACTCGCTGCTGCCTTGGCTGACCTGTGCTGAGAACGTCCACCTTGCAGTCGAGCGAGTATTTGGTGCGACCGAAAGCAAACAACAACTGAATCAACGCACGAGTGATGCACTTGCCTTGGTGCATCTGACGCATGCCGAACACAAATATCCGCACGAGATCTCCGGCGGTATGAAACAGCGTGTGGGTATCGCCCGCGCGTTGTCCATGCAACCCAAGGTGCTGCTGATGGACGAGCCGTTCGGTGCGTTGGATGCATTGACACGCGCGCATTTGCAAGACGAGCTGATGAAGATCGTGGCCGCCACCAACAGCACGGTGGTGATGGTGACGCACGACGTGGACGAAGCGGTGTTGCTGTCCGACCGCATCGTGATGATGACCAACGGCCCGGCAGCGACCATCGGCGAAATATTGACGGTCGATCTGCCCAAGCCGCGCAACCGGTTGGCACTGGCGAACGATACGCATTACCACAGCCTGCGCGGGTCGGTGCTGGAGTTCCTGTATCAGAAGCAGGCTAAAAAAGAAGCGGCCTAATCCCATGAAAAGTTTCCCGGGTTCGCTGTTTTCCACTCAAGTCAAAACCAAGCCTGTGATCGAAATCCTGTATTTCGGTCGCCCCAGCGAATTTTTGATGATGACTTCAGAACGGTTGGTGATCCCGAACGAGGGGTTTTCGATCGCCCAGGCATTGGCGCAGTTGCGTAAACGCGGAGACCGATGGGCCTCGGAACTGGACGACAGCCATGTGATCTGCACCGTCAACGGACGCGCGGTGAGTTTGCGCGACACCCTGCAGACAGGTGACCAGATGGGTGTCTTCTCGAGTAAGTCTTGGCTTGAAGCATAAGTAAAAAATCCAAAGCAGTGCAGTATCAATTTTGAGGAATGGATGATGGAAAAAAACAAGATGCGTCTGGTGGTGATCGGCAACGGCATGGCGGGTATCCGCACCCTCGAGGAATTACTCAAGATGTCTGCGGATGAATTCGACATCACGGTGTTCGGCGCGGAGCCGCAACCCAACTACAACCGCATCCTGCTGTCGCCCGTGTTGTCCGGCGAGATGTCGTTCAAAGACACCATCCTGAACGACTGGAGCTGGTATGAGCAAAACCATATCACTCTGCACACAGGCAAAACAGTGACGAAGATCGACCGCTTGCGCTGCACGGTTGAAACGGAAGACGGCATCGTCGCGCCGTATGATCGGCTGTTGATCGCTACCGGCTCCAATCCCATCATGCTGCCCGTTCCGGGGATCAACCTACCTGGTGTAATTGGCTATCGCAGCATCGCCGATGTGGAAAGCATGCTAGGTATGACCGGTGATGGCATCCGTGCCGTGGTGATCGGCGGCGGCCTGCTCGGGCTGGAAGCGGCAAATGGTCTGTCGCTACGCGGTATGGACGTATCCGTGGTGCATCTGTGCGAATGGCCGATGGAACGCCAGTTGGACAAAGTCGGTGGCGGCCTGTTGAAGGAAGCGCTGGAAAAACGCGGATTGAAGTTCTACCTGTCGCGCCAGACTGAATCTATTCTCGGCGAAACTTCGGTCACCGGCTTGCGCTTCAAAGATGGCGAAGAGATCCCTGCCGATCTGATCGTGATGTCGGCGGGCATCCGCCCCAACATCGCACTGGCCAAATCTGCCGGCATCCACTGCGAGCGCGGCATCGTCGTCAGCGACACCATGCAGACCTATGATCCAAAGATCTATTCGGTAGGTGAATGCGTACAGCATCGCGGCCAGACTTACGGCTTGGTCGCGCCGCTGTTCGAGCAGGCCAAAGTGGCGGCGAATCATCTCGCCCAGTACGGCAGGATGCGCTACGAGGGTTCATCCGTTTCCACCAAACTCAAAGTGACCGGCATCGATCTGTTCTCCGCCGGCGATTTCAATCCGGGAACAGGAGACGAAGAGCTGCTATTACAAGACTCGGCGCGCGGCGTCTACAAAAAACTGGTACTGCGCGACAACAAGTTGCGCGGTGCGGTGATGTACGGCGATACCGTGGACGGTCCCTGGTCTTTCCAGATGATGCGCGACGGCACGGACGTGTCGGAGATGCGCGAGCATCTGCTGTTCGGTCAGATGCACCTCGGCGATTCTGGGCACGGTGCGAATGCGAGCGTGGCAAATATGCCGGACAGCGCGGAGATCTGCGGCTGCAACGGCGTGTGCAAGGGAACCATCGTCAACACCATCATCGACAAGAAACTGTTCACTCTGGATGAGGTGCGCGCCCATACCAAGGCATCCGCTTCGTGCGGCTCATGCACCGGGCTAGTGGAAGCGATACTCGCGAACACGCTGGGCGGCGACTATTCCGCCAAACCCAGCAAGAAGCCGATCTGTGGCTGCACCGAGCACGCGCATCAGGACATGCAAAAAACGATTCGAGAGCGCGGCCTGAAGACCATTCCCGATGTGATGCGGGCGCTTGAATGGAAGACACCGGACGGCTGCCATATGTGCCGCCCCGCGCTCAACTACTATCTGCTGGCCGCATGGCCGGGGGAATATGTGGACGACAGCCGCTCGCGTTTCATCAACGAACGCGTGCATGCCAACATCCAGAAGGACGGCACGTATTCCGTTATTCCGCGTATCTGGGGCGGTGTCACCTCGCCTTCCGAGTTGCGCGCCATCGCCGAGATCGCCGAACGCTACGACGTGCCCACCGTTCACATCACCGGCGGACAACGCATCGGTCTGTACGGCATCACCAAAGACAACCTGCCCAAGATGTGGGGCGAGCTGGTCGAGGCGGGTTTCGTCTCCGGCCATGCTTACGGCAAATCCTTGCGCACGGTGAAGACGTGTGTGGGTTCGGAGTGGTGTCGCTTCGGCACACAAGATTCCACCGGCTTGGGAATCCAAGTGGAGAAGATGACCTGGGGCTCGTGGACGCCGCACAAATTCAAGATCGCCGTTTCCGGTTGTCCGCGCAATTGCGCCGAGGCCACCATCAAGGACTTCGGCATCGTGTGTGTGGACTCGGGTTACGAGATCCATGTGGGCGGCAATGGCGGCGTCAAAGTGCGCGTCACCGATTTTCTGTGCAAGGTCGGGACCGAGGCCGAGGTGCTGGAATATTGCGGTGCCTTCATGCAGCTGTATCGCGAAGAAGCGCATTACTTGGATCGCACTGCACCCTGGATAGAGCGCGTCGGGCTGGCCCACATCAAACAACACATCGTCGAAGATGCGGCGGGCCGCACCGCGTTGTATGCGCGCTTCCTGGAATCGCAACGTTACTCGCAGGACGACCCGTGGAAAGAACGCGCCGAAGGAAAAGATGCGCACGAATACGCGGCCTTGGCCACGATTTAGTAGGGTGGGCACGTTTTTGGTGCCCACGCGTTAGTCCTGAATTGGTTGCGTTATCCGCGTGGGCACAAAAACGTGCCCACCCTACATATGAGGAGAAAAAATGAACTGGATACAAGTCGGCAATCTGCAAGACATCCCGCGTCAAGGTTCGCGCGTGGTCAATACAGCAACAGGCGAGATCGCCCTGTTCCGCAGTGTGGACGATCAGGTGTTCGCATTGAACAACCGCTGCCCGCACAAGGGTGGCCCTCTGGCTCAAGG
>CAYROQ010000043.1:0-17705 GCA_964425955.1 uncultured Sideroxydans sp. | reverse complement strand
GAACAGCGAACAGCGAACAGCGAACAGCGAACAGCGAACAGCGAACAGCGAACAGTAAGAACTCGTCATGAAACTTACGACGAGTTGGTCAGTAGCACCGTTTTGTCTCGGCCTGCTTTTGCTGGCCGCCACGATATTTGCGCATGCGGCGGAAAATCCCGGCACTGAAATCCAGCGTCGTCAGGCAATACAACTCGAACAATCTCAAGCCAAGCAACAAACCCCGTCCGACACTCTAAGCGCATCTCCCGCACCCGGTGATTCCGCACACGTTGTAGTTACAGAAACTTCCTGCTTCACCCTCACCACATTTGCCTGGCAGGGTGCCGAGGCATTTCCATGGTTGGCAGCTAAAACAGATTATTTCGCAGGCCAATGCCTTGGCGCGCAGAGTTTGAAGCGCCTGCGTGATTACTTGACGCTCGCGTTGCTCGAACGGGGGTTTATCACCAGCCGCGTCGTTTATCCAGAACAAAACTTGAATCAGGGCGTGCTCACTCTTCAAGTCATACCTGGACGTTTGAAAACGGTAAGGAACAAAGGGGCATTTATCGGGATGGTTTCGTTTCCGCTTGCTGCACGAGAAGGCGACTTAATCAATCAACGCGACTTGGACCAATCCCTCGAAAATTTCCGCCGCCTGCAGGGTCAAGCAGAAACAAGCTTCGAACTGATACCGGGCGCTGAATTAGGTGATTCCGACTTGCTCATTTCACATGGGAAGGCAACTCGTGTGCATGGAAGTATTAGTTTGGATGATGCAGGCAGTCAAAACACTGGCAAGCATCAACTCTCGGTCAATTTGAGTATTGACTCCGCGCTTCGGATGTACGACAGCCTAGCCTTAACTTTTAACAGTAACGCCAACTTCCAAGATCAAACTTTAGGCAACCGTGCCACGGCTCTGCAATGGTCTGTTCCAATGGGGTATGGGTCGGTTTTTTTCGGAATCAATCAATCGAATTACAAACAAACTGTCGCCGGTTTTGTCGCGCCGATTGAATACACCGGAAACAGCCAAATGTTTGAGGTTGGCACGGGCTTTGTTCCCTACCGTGCAGGCAACTACAAAGGGCAATCACAACTCAAGACCTTCCGCAAAATCAGTCAGAACTTTATTGATGAAATTGAAATTGGTGTTCAGGCACGTGATGTTCTAGGCTGGGAACTCAGTCACCAACACAAACATCTGTTGGGTCAATGGTCAACCCATTTCAATGTCGCCATCCGCGCGAGCTTGCCCACACGTTCAAACAACAACGGTGTACTTTTGGGCGAACCGGACTGGAACGGCTACTACCGGGTTGACGCGGTGAACCTGAATGCCGAGCGTAGTTTCGCCATCAATGAAATGCCAGTTCGCTATCAAACTCAATTGCGCTGGCAACACTGCGGCACTTCGTTGCCCTCTTCAGAATATTTCTCAATCGGCGGACGTTACTCGGTGCGCGGCTTCGATGGTGAAAACACGCTGTCTGCTGAATCGGGCGGGTATTGGCGCAACGAATTCGGGCTGGGCTTACCCCATCGTCAGGAAGCCTATCTCGCGCTGGATGCCGGGCGCGTCAAAGGCAAACAAAGCGACTGGCTCACGCAAAAAACACTGGCTGGCGCTGCACTTGGGTTGCGCGGCGTCTTCTGGAAAATGAGTTACGACTTCAGCATGGGCTGGCCAATTGTCAAGCCCCACAGTTTTACATCACACCCTGTCATCGCAGGATCAATCAGTTTTCAGTTCAATGGATAAACCCCGAGGAGAAACCGTGAATACCACCCGTGAAAATTTGTTCGCCAAACGCATGCTTGCCTGGTTATTGATTGCGCTACAGGTGTTGCCAAGCGCGTATGCCGCCACGCCGCTGCTCGCGGATGCCAGCGTGGCCAGCACTAAGCCGGTGCTTCTTGTCACAAACGGCGTGCCCATCGTGCAGATCACGAAGCCGAATGATGCGGGGGTTTCGCATAACCGCTTTATTCAATACAACGTGGGCACGGAAGGTCAAGTGTTGAACAACAGCGGGCTGGACAGCGTGAGCCAACTGGCGGGCAACGTGGGGCGCAACCCCAATCTGGGTAACAGCAATGCGCGTTTGATCCTGAACGAAGTCACCAGCATTAATCCAACCGCACTCAATGGGCGGATAGAAATAACCGGCAATAGCGCCGACTTGGTGATCGCCAACCCCAACGGTATATCTGTGGATGGTGGCGGTTTTATCAACGCCTCACGCGCGGTGTTGACCACGGGGAAACCGCAATTTACTGCGGGCGCGTTTAACGACAACCTGAGCGTGCAGCAAGGCCAGATCAATATTGAGAATAAGGGTTTGGACGCGCGCGGCGCAGATCAACTCTTTCTGCTTTCCCGCAGCCTACTGGTCAACGCCAATCTGTATGCCAACGACTTGAATGTAGTCACTGGCCCTAACCAGATCAACCTCTGCACCGGTGCGCTCACATCGCAAGCTGGAACAGGGGCAGTGCCCAACGTCGCGGTTGACGTCAGTAACCTTGGCGGCATGTATGCCAACAGCATCTATTTGGTGGGGACGGAAGCGGGCGTTGGTGTTAACAGCAAAGGCAAGATGCACGCATTAACCGGGGATGTTCAGCTTTCCAGTGCGGGCGACATCACCGTTATCGACGGACAACTCAAAGCAGTGTGGGACGTGCGGGCCAACGCCAATCATGACATGACGCTGCAAGGCACCGACGTGCAAGCCGGTGGTTCCATCGAACTGGTATCGGGCCGCCACTTGAATGTCACCGCGACACGCATCGACACCACCACAACCACAGTGTCGGGTGCAACCACGACGACCAATGCGATCACGCAGAACATCGGTTCGGTACTGCAGGCGGGAGGCGACATTGCTTTAGTAGCCAATACAATTGCCGATCCGGCCATGACAGGGACGGCAGCGGCCTATGCGGCGCAGCGTGCGCAATTGGAGGCAAGCGTAACAACGCCATCCGCCCCAACAAGTTTACAAAATCTCATTTCGACCTACAGCGGCGGCAAAGTCACCATCAGCGGCAGCGGCGTGCGCAGCGAGGCCAACATTCTGCTGAGCGGCGCAGATGTCGGCATTAACAGTTTGAACGACAGTAAGCTGGTACGTAACGTCACCTACACCAGCAACACAGGGTGTTCGTGGCTAGGCCTTTTATGCACTACCACGACAGCGATTACGACTACACAAGCCCTTGATGAAACTCTCAAAGGAGGCGAGGTCAGTGTGTCGGGTGACGTGAATGTGTTGGCGACAGGCAACCACGACGCGGCGGGCACCTTGATTACGGGTACCGGTAACCTGTTGTTGCTGGGCGCGAGTATGGAGTCCACCTATGGTCAGGTGCAGCTTGTGGCAGCCAATGACCTGGAAGTGGAGGCCAGCCAGAGTCGTCATTCCCAGTTGACCAATGTGCAGAGCAATTCACAATCCAGTTTCCTTTTTATTCCAACCTCCAGTGGTAGCGCACTTGCATTGGACGCAGGTGCCCAATACTGGGCGGAAGGCAGCACTGTGTCGGGCAACAGCGTGCAATTGAACGCAGGACGCGATGTCATGGTGCGAGGCTCGGTGCTGTCGGCTAACACGGACGTTAGCGTGGTTGCCGGGCGCGATGTGGACGTGATTGAGGCGCGCGACAGGGTGAGTCGCCAAATGGTCAGGCAAACCAAGGAATCCGGCCTGTTTGGCACAGACGGCTTGCTGGGCTTTACGCTGGGTAGCACCAGCAGCACACAAACCAGCAGTTCAACCCTGGACACTGCGAGTGCCAGTCAGATCGGAAGTATAGCGGGCGGCGTGGCCATCATGGGCGGGCGCAATGTCCAAATTGAAGGCGCCGATGTGCTGGCGGGTACCGACATTGATGTGATCGGCAACAACGTCAACATCTTTGCCGCTAAAAATGTCTACAACCGGGAAGACAGCTACAACTTGCGCACCAGCGGTTTGACCCTCGCCCTCAAAGGCGGCGCCGTGAGCAGCTTGGAGTCCGCCTGGAAAGCCGCCCAGAAATCCAGACGCGCGACCGATAGTCGCCTCAAAAAAGCTTACGACTTCAAAGCGGGCTACGATTTATATCGCGCTGTACAACAAGCGCCTGAACTCGCCAGTTTGAATAAAGGCTTTAATGAGTTGTTGAATGGCAGTCCGATTGCGGCAGCCACAGCGGCCGGAATTAGTCTTGAATTAAGCTTGGGGGCCAGCAGCAGTCAATCCAGCTTTACACAAACACAGACTGACTGGCGAGCCGCCAACCTCACCAGCAACGGCGACACCTCCATCATTGCGCGCACACCGGCAGCAGGGCAGACCTTCGGCAAACTCGACATCATGGGCAGCAATCTGGATGCCAACAATCTTATGCTTTCTGCAGGCAGCGCCTTGAGCGTGCGTAATTCGGTGCAAACCAGCGTTAGCCGAGAAGCCAGCAGCAATACAGCTGCCAGCGTCGGTGTGGGTGTAGGGTCAACAGGTCTGTACGCCACCGCGAGCGGACAAGTCGGCAATGCACTCGGTCAAGCTTTCAAAGAAAACAACGGCGAAAGTTACCTCACCGCAAACAACCAACTCACCCTGCTTTCCGGCGGCAATGCAGACCTGAAAGGTGTTATCGCCAAGGCCAATCGCATCGATGCTGACATCAACGGCAACCTGACTCTAGCCAGCCTGCAAGACAGCGAACGCTACCAATACAAAAGCAGCAATGCCGGATTCAGCGTTAGTGTGCCCATTTACGGTGGCACAAGCGCGCCAGGCGGCAGCGTCAACAGTGGGTTGCAGACTACCGGCAACCAATATCAAAGCGTGGTAGAACAAAGCGGACTGTTTGCCGGAGACGGCGGCTTCAACATCAAGGTCGGTGGTTCCACCAACCTGATCGGCGCGGCCATCGTCAGTGGTGCGCCCTCAAGTCTCAATAGCTTAACCACCGGCGATCTGATCTATAGCGACCTCGTCAACTACGAACAAACTAGTGTTGGCGGTTATACCTACGGACTGGGCACCGGCATTGGCAGCAACTTCATCACCCCCGTGCCGAATGTAGCAACCCCCAACCGCAGCAGTATCACCCAATCCATCTTGTCGCCGGGGGCGATCACATCCATCGTGCCCAGTGCGGCGGGTGCACAAAATATAACGGTACTGACCGCACAACAAAGCGCATTGCAGGCCCAGATAACCAGCCTGAACGCGCAACTGACCGGCTATCCGGCGGCTGCGGCGGCCGTGGCGCAGAGTCAAGCCAAGTTGACATCATATATAACTGCGGCCGCAGCTACCGATTCCAGATTTTCCAAGGGGTTGTGGACGTCGCGCGCCAATCAAGAAAAAGCCAATCTTGCCCGGCTCCAAGCCGCCTTAATCCCTTTCCAAACCGCAGAAGCCCAGCTCGCCCAGACAAAGGTGAGCCTGACCACCACGCTGGCTGCGATTGACAGGCTGACCGGCAACTTCACCACGCTCACCTCGCGCAAGCTGGCCACCGCCAACCCCGCGTTGACCAACGCCTTCGATGCCACTAAAACCCGCGACACCATCGAAGCGATGAACGTGTTCAGCGAGACGGCGATGCGGTCGGTGGGGGATTATTACCAGCAGCCGCTGAATAACGCGCAGGCCAAAATCAACAAAGCCCAAGCGGACCTTGATGCAGCAAACAAGAGCGGCAACACCGCAGCGGCAGCCACCGCCCAAACCAATCTCAACACCGCCAACGCTGAAATGACCACCGTTCGCGGCCAGCAAATTCTTGCGCATGGTGTAGTGGGTGGGCTGACTGCCGCGTTGGGTGGTACGAATACTACGGGTGGTGCAGCGGCTGCAATGGCTGGAAAAACGACCGCCATACTTGCTGCCGATATGCTGGCGAAAATCGGCATTGATCCTGTTAAAGACCCGATCCTTTACAACCAGCTTATCGCGTTGTCCACAAGCGCAGCAGGCTCGATTGCTGATGGTGCGACGGGCGGCTTCATCGCCAGTCAGGGGGATCGGTTTAACAGGCAGTTGCACACCTCGGAAATATCTTTTATCCAGAAAAAGACCCGTGACTACGCACTTGCCAACAACATCAGCACTGATGATGCAGAACGCTTGCTTACACGCGGTGCGCTTTACAGTAATGATGCCGACTGGGCGAAAGCCTACAACCTCTACACCCCCGATGAAGTAGCGGCCTACCAGCAAGCATCCGCTTGGCTGCAAGCACAAGCCAAACAAGATAATTTCACCTTCATCAACGAACAAGGAAAAAATCAGTTCGCCTTTACCTCGTCACCTACCCAGCTTTACGACGAAACCATCTTTCTTAAAGACACGCTGTCGACTGAGGCCAACCGAGCGTTCTACGCCAATCGTGCAGCCGTTGCCTTTAGTGACATGGGGGCAAGCAAGGGTTTCGCGTTCGCGCAAAACGGCATGCTCGGTTTTGGTAAGGAAGTCCCCAACGGAGTCAAAGACGCACTGAAAGGCTATGCCGACGCTCTGGATCCCGCCACCTACGCCAAGCTGCTTGGTGCCGCGCAAGCATTGGCCGCCGATCCGAAAGGGACGATGGACAAGCTGGTCGCAGGGGCAAGCGGACAAGCGCAGGATGTCGCGTTGAGCTTGTATCTGGACTGGATGCAAAAAGACAACGCGGAGTTGGGCGGGCGCGCGGGATATGTCACCGGGCAAGCACTGGTCGATGCCGCCGCTATCGCGCTGGGCGTGGGTATCGTCAAAAATGGCAGCAAGGTGTTGGATAAGTCGGCTGACCTGATGGGCGGGTTAAAATCGAGAATGGTTGATGCCAGCTCGAAAACGTTGGCCGATTCCAAAGTGACTTGGGGGCAGGGAATCAAAACGCAGGGGTACGATTGGGAAAATGCGCTAGCGGCATTTATGCCGGAAGGCTCGCGACTGCCACCGGGGTTCAAGACGTTCGATTTCTATGATCCTGCAACTGGTGTGGCGACCAGTGCCAAAACATTGGATACTTTAACACCAGCGAAAATAGCCAACCCGACTCAAGTCTATTCATCGCTGATGACGAATATTGATGCGGTGGCAGATTTTGAACGGTACGATCTCAAGGGTGTGCCTCTCTCTCAAGATAAGATCACCTCACGCGAGTTGCAAGTGGCCATTCCGCAGGGGACGACTGTAGCTCAGTGGGATCAGATTAGCAGGGCAACCCAATACGCCCAAGGGCGCGGTGTGACACTTAAGGTGACTGTGGTGAAATGATATGGATAACACGGTCAAAAAAGCAGCTTGGGCTTCGGCAAAATTCAATGGGGATTTCTATTGCATCGAAACTTATTCTGGATTTCGTGGTGGGAGTGGTGACCCACTAGGGATGCAGCATTTACTGTCGCCAGATGCGGCAAATGAGGTGTTAGGTGTGGCATTGCTGAATGCATTAGCTCACAGTCGTTTTATAACCGATGAAAAAGAGCTGCGTAGTTTCAACAACTATGAAAAAAGAGTGGCTGAATACGCGAAATGGGTGGGAGGACTCATGCAACGTTATGGCTACAAAAACAAACAAAGACTGTTTAAATCTATGGAGTCATGCCAGATAACATGCCAAGACGAAATTATCAAAATAACACCTTATAGGCACGAAAAACTAGAAGCATGGGGACGCGAAAAAGACGACGGTATAGAAGATGTCGTCATCAACAAGAACGCCCCGCCCGAGGAGATTGGTGCTGCGTTGCGCGTGGCATTTGAGCGTTGCGTAAGTTAAACCCAGAAAACCATTTTCAAAAAATTCGATTTCTTTCACTACCAACCACAGGAGCAATTTCATGAATTCAACCCGTTCCATTTTTGCAGTTGCATTACTCATCGGTCTCACCGCCTGCGCTTCAACACCCAAACTTACGCCCAAACAAATCGGAGAATCTTTGAAGTCCAGCAAAGTAACCGTTGCTCCCATTACCAACCCTATTCGGTTATCAGAGAAAACCAAAGGGCAGGCGGTGGGCGGGTTTGTGACGGCTTCGGTGGCGGGTACGGTGTTGGGTGGCGGCAGCATGGAAGCATCCAAGACGTTTGCACAGACGACAGGGCAGATGTACGGGGATAGCGTCAAGGTCGTATCCGGCGCGGGCGTTGATCTGGCACTGGCGAAGAAGTTTGCCGACCACTTCAATCATTTCCCCGCACCAGCAGAGGTTGCACCGCACAATTACGTTTTGACGGTGCAGGCCAATATGTGGCAGTTGGGTTATGTGTCTTTTCTGACCAGTCAGGATTACGCATTGACTTATCAGTTTCGTCTTCGGCTTGACGAAAACATAGACGGCAAACTCAATCAAATCGCCACGATTGATTGCGGTGATGTTAATCAATACGATAATAGTCGCCAGATGCCATACCAAACTTGGGTAGCTGACAAGTACAAAGAGCTGGATGCGGAAGCGGAAAAGATTGTCACTCAGTGTTATCAAAATGGCTTGAAAAATTTGGGTTTGATTTGACCTTCAGAGGGGTGGGTTTTGTCAGCTTCACGGTGACTTTAGTTTTTGCCGGTCACCGACACCCACCTCAATCTCTCGGATGGCGAGGAGAGAGATTGCTCTTTCCCCCTCCGGGGTTAAGGTGGTTTTAGAGGTCTTGCCGGAATGAAGGGCGGATGTATTTTTGAATAAAGGTAACGCAACCCCTGGTATGAGCCAGCGGCAACACCGTTTTAAAGGGTAGCCGTTCCCCTTTTCCTTTTTTGATGAATGGCCGTACAGGGTTGGCATGGATTACCCTGATTTGTAACTTGACTTGAGGAGGTAGTGCAATGAAGTTGAAAGTGTGGATGGGTGGAGTGGTGCTGGCATTGGCAACTCCGTTGGCGGTGGCAGAAGGCGGCGGTTTTTACGGCGCCCTGGACATCGGCATGAGCGACATCGCGGATGCGTGCAATACGGTGATAGCTGGACAGAGCTGCTCCAAGACCAATACCGCGAGCCGTGTTGCGTTGGGCTACCAATTTAGCCCATCGTTTGCCGGAGAGCTTGCCTTTTTGGGCGGTGCAAAATCGACTTTTATTGGACCGGGTCTCACTGCGGAAAAGAAAGCAGATTTACAGATTGCCATGGTTGGCACGTGGCCGATGGACGAGAAAATTTCACTGCTCGGCAGGATCGGATTTTCGCGTAGCAGTACCAAGTACGATGAGGTGTCCGGTTTGAACATGTATAAAAGCGAAGGCGCTGGCTTGAGTCTGCTGTTGGGCGCCGGCATGCAATATGCCATCAATCAAAAGATGGCAATCCGTGCGCAGTATGAAGTCCAGGGGATTGGCAGTAACAATGCCTTGACGCCTTCATTGCCCAATGAGGGTGCGACCAGCTTGTCCCTGTTCAGCGCGGGGATCGTTTACCGGTTTTATTGACCCGAACCGTATGAACTTGGACAGTCGTGGTTCGCCACGGCACCTGCGAAGCCTCGCGATGGCGAGCTTTCCTTCATTCATTTAAAGTAGCAGCGCAGGATGATCATAATATGTTGAACCCTCATCAAGCCCGCCAACTGAGCCGCCTGCGCTGGACCGCCTTTGTCATCGTCGGCTTGGCCTATGTGTTGTCCTTCTTTCACCGCTTCGCGCCGGCGGCGATCTCGGCCGATCTGCAGCAGACTTTCAACGCCAGCGGTGCCGCGTTGGGCGGCTTGGCGGCGACGTATTTCTACGTGTACATGGTGATGCAGATTCCCACCGGTATCCTGGCCGATACGCTGGGGCCGCGCCGGGTGGTGGCGATTGGCGGTTTGATCGCGGGGATCGGATCGCTATTGTTCGGCATGGCCGACACGCTAGCGGCAGCATCGGTCGGCCGTTTGCTGGTTGGTCTGGGGGTGTCGGTCACGTTTATCGCTTTGCTCAAACTCAACGCTTCCTGGTTCCATGACCGGCATTTCGCCACCATGACCGGTGCGACGATCCTGCTCGGGAATGTCGGATCATTACTCGCGGCCGCACCTTTGTCCTGGGCGTTGGGCTTTGTATCCTGGCGCAGCATCTTTGTTGCGGTGGGATTGTTCTCTTTGATTTTGGCATTGCTGGCTTGGTGGCTGGTGCGCGATGATCCGGGCAAGGTCGGGCTGCCCAGCCTGCGCGAGATAGACGGCAAAACGGCGCATCCGGCGCATAGGGGGCATTGGTACGACGGACTGCTGATCGTGCTGAAGAATCGTGCGACTTGGCCTGGGCTGTGGGTGAACATGGGCTTGGCAGGTTCACTCTTTGCTTTTGGCGGGTTGTGGGCGGTGCCATTTTTGCGTGATGTTTATGGCATGGATCGCGCAGCCGCCACCAATCACACCACTCTGTTGTTGGCAGGATTTGCCATCGGTGCGTTCTTCATCGGCACGCTGTCTGATCGGCTGGGACGACGCAAGCCGGTGATGCTCGCGGGTGCGCTGGGTTATTGCCTGTGCTGGTTGCCGATGTTGTTCGGCATGCCGATGAATGATGCGGTCAGCTACGCGTTATTTTTAGTGATGGGCTTGTGTGCGCCCAGCTTCACCCTGAGTTGGTCGTGCGCCAAGGAAGTGAACCCGCCCGCGCTTTCGGGCATGGCCACCAGTGTAGTGAACGTCGGGGCTTTCCTGGGTACAGCGATCTTGCAGCCGCTAGTGGGATGGGCCATCGACCGGGCACATGAGACCTCCACAGTCGTTACTCTTGGACTACGCGACTATCAGGCGGGGATTGCTATCCTGCTCGGATTTTCGGTGATGGGACTTGTTGCCACATTGTTTATCCGGGAGACTTTTTGCAGGTACGAGAAAACAAGTCAGCGGGATTGAGTGCATCTCTATAAATTCGTCATTCCCGCGAAGGCGGGAATCCAGTCAATAAAATGGACAGTGCAACGCACTGACATAAAAGCACTTTTAATTAAAACGCTGGATTCCCGCCTGCGCGGGAATGACGGAATTTGAATTTATAGAGATGCCCTTGTATCGTCGTTGAATCTCAATTGCGTGCATGCGACAGAAAGAAATTCTCCACGCCTTCAAAGTGGGTCAACTCCTTTGCCAATTCGGCCATCGGCGCTCCGGCTTTGCTGCCATGGGCGACCGCGACGAATTTCCATTCCGGTTTTCCGTCGCTGAATTTGATGCTCAACGAGCCCTCGGCGATGTCATAACCGTGCTCGAAGGCAACCTGTTTTAAGATCGACTGCTTGGGTGAAAAACCGGTTTTGAACTGGATCGAGATGGCGATGGCGGGGCGTGAAGGCAGCCAATTTTCCAGGCGGGAGATCCATAACATGCACGCCGCCGACAACAGAGTCAGCAGGATGGCGGCTCCGTAGAAACCGACGCCGACCATGATGCCGATGGCGGACGAAGCCCAGATCGACGCCGCCGTAGTCAGTCCGCTGATGTTGAACCCCTCGCGCATGATGACACCCGCACCGAGAAAGCCGACCCCGGTTACCACGCCTTGTATCACCCGCGTCGGATCGGGACCGACCAACGTCGCCTCTTGCCCGCCATACCAAAAATGCGGATAACCCGCGATGACGGTGATTGCCGCCGAGGCCATGCAGACCAGTCCGTAGGTGCGCATGCCTGCCGCTCGCCCGTGATAAGAGCGTTCATATCCCACGATGAGACCAAGACACAACGCGCCCAACAGATTCAGAAAGATGATGAGATTGGTAGTGATCTCGTCCGCTGTCCAGTAGGTAGCAAGAATTCCGCTTGTGAAGATATCCATGACCGTGACTCCTGTAGAGGTGATGGCTGAGTGTAGTGCTAAAAGCACACACACCGGTTTCGAATTAGTTGTCTTGCATCAATAATGCCAGTTGTGCCCCTTCCAGATAACACCATTCAGCTTCAGCCAAGCCAAGTTCATCCAGCTTCAAGCCGCCGATGCGGGTCCGGCGAAGTGCTGTGCAATGGTTGCCTGCGGCGGCGAGCATGCGTTTCACCTGATGATATTTGCCCTGTTCCAGCACGATCTCGATCTGATGGGTATCGGTCTGGTTGCAGACGAGGGCACACAACGGTGCGGGTTCATCGTGTAACTTCACCCCCGTCAGCAGATGCTTGACGAGCTGGGGTGTTACCGCATCCTGCGTTGTGGCGACATACACTTTTGGGATGTGGCGTTTGGGCGACGATTGCGCGTGGATAAACGAGCCGTCATCGGACATCAGAAGCAGGCCGGTGGTGTCATGGTCGAGGCGACCGACCGGTTGCACATCGCGCAAGGCAAACTGTTCCGGAAGCAACGAAAGTACGCCGGGATGATGGCTGGGTTTGCGCGAACATTCGTAGTCGGCGGGCTTATTGAGCGCAATGTAAATATGCTTCCGATATTTCCACACTTCGCCGTACACGCTGAATTCGAGGCCATCGGTTTCAATACCACGGCGGTTGTCGGTAATGATCTCGCCCTGGACGGATATCTCGCCGGCGGCGACCAAATTTGCACACCACTTGCGGGTGCCGAAGCCTTGCGATTGCAGGATACGATCCAGAGTCTGTTTGCTCATGGGGTGACTTTAGCAGAAGGTTGTGGAAGGGGCATGGACATTGCCGGTCAAGGCCTCAAGAATAGTCGAGTGTAGTGCGTTGGTCGGCTGTTTCGAGTATAAATGAACCGTTCAGATTTCGGGGTCGAGCGTATGAAAAGTTCATCAAAATTTTGCGACAGGTGGACATGATGGAATTGAAGATCAAAAACCGGCATGAATTAAAAGCGCGCGCCCTTTTACTCGGCGACCGTTTGGATCTGAAATTGTTCAAGATCGCGGACTGTCTGGCGACTACCCCTTTGACGATCGAAGTCGGTTCGCAGGGCGGCATCGCAGTGTTGTTTCGCTACGGTGTGGTAGTGTTCTTTGGCGTGCAGGGCATGGATGAAGTGCGCTTCGTCGATTCGCTCAAGACGTTGCTGACCAATGCGTATGCCGTACCCGAGATTGAGGAATTGTTGATCCACGCAGGTCAGAACAATATCGGTATCCAGAGCGGGGTGATGTCTCTGGATGAGATATCGCTGGAGAAACTGCAACTGATTGCGGATGCCCTAAGTAAAAACCTGGTGCTCTCGTTGTATGAGAAGAAGGTGGCAAGCGAGTTCGACAAGATCGAGCCGCTGGCACAGGAACTGGCGACACACGGCAGAGTCAGCGCGGGCACCAAAAGTCTGTTGCAAAAGATCGGTTCCATGTTGCTGATCGAACACCGCATGGTGGGACGCGCCGAGATCGGGGATAAGCCGGAAACACTGTGGGACTACGCGCACCTGGAAGGGTTGTATGCCAGTCTGGAAGACGAGTTCGAACTGAAGGAAAGGCAGGCGGCGCTGGATCGGAAATTGGGACTTATCTCGGATACCGCGCAGACATTGGCCGACGTGTGGGACAACAAGCAGTTACATAAACTGGAGTGGTACGTGATCGGGCTGATCCTGTTCGAGATCGTGATCAGCCTGATCGAGCGCAGCGAGTCATTTTACAAATGGCTCACCCAACTGTTCTGAATCAGAACTCGTAACTGTAATTCACCCCGAGGTGGGAGCCGCTGAAAGGCACACTCCCGACCATAGACCAAGTTGTGCCCGATGTGGATGTGTAACTCTTGGCTTGGTATTTTTCAGAAACGAATCGAAAATTGAGCCAAGCTGGAGATGACATCTGATAGCCTATTTCTGCCACTAAACCTGTAGCATTTTCAAACGTGGCTTTCTGAGTGAAGCCGTCGACGGATTTATTCCATTCGGGTGAATTCAAGATGCGGACACCGCCGCCAATTCGAAAACGCTCTTTACCGGTGTAGTACGCAAGGATCTCCACAGGTATGCGATCGAATGTATCTTCTCCGTTGCTGCCCATAGCGGAGTGAAAATGGTAGTTGACACTCATCATCAAGGCCAGAGGCTGGTTTTCTAGTTGATATAAAACGCCAATGCCCCCCTGAAGCAGTGCCCCGGCCTTTATGTCGGTTGAGCTACCATCCCTGTATTCTGCTGTGTCGATGATATCGCCGCCGTAAGTCAATCCGCCGTTCAAAACAAAATGCAAGCCGGGCTTGGTCGGAGCGATCTGAGGAGTGGCAGGTGCGTCGGGTGTTGCTGGTGTGGCTGAGTCGGACAAGGCCAACGCGGTGAAGGAAAAAGATAACAAAGCGGATGCGGCGATAGTGTTGAAGGCAAGCTTCATGAGGGTAGCTTTCATAATGAGTGGCAGGGGATTGCACGGTGATTCTAACCCGACAAATAAAATGGTTTCTAGTGCCCGGTAGGTTACTTTCGAAATATCTGGATCTAACCATCTGTATTTTCAGGACGGATTTCAACCTGACAATTCGGGATAAATCACGACCTACACGTCTTTCTCCTGTGATTACAGCTTGCAAGGTTAAAATCATCGGCAAGGGTAAGCGGAGTGTTTTCACGCTTTACCCGCACCCTCTATCAACTCGATCCTTGCGAATTGCCAAATAAAATCATGAATTCCTTTTCTACCGACTGCCGACTTTGTCCGCGCCTTGCTGTTTTTCTGGACACGGTGAGGTCGGAGCAACCTTCCTATTTCGCCAAGCCGGTTCCGTCCTTTGGAGATTCGGGTTCCCCGTTGTTGATCGTCGGTCTGGCGCCCGGCAAACACGGGGCGAACCGTACCGGTCGCCCGTTCACCGGGGATTATGCGGGCGACCTGCTTTACTCCACACTGTTCAAGTTCGGACTGGCTACGGCTGCCGAACCGCTGGATGCCAACAAACAAGCCAATCCCGCGTTGCGGCTTAAACGCTGCCGCATCACCAATGCGGTGCGTTGCCTGCCGCCGCAGAACAAGCCGGAGCCGGCCGAGATCAAACAGTGCAATGCTTTTCTGGCGCAAGAGTTGTCAGCGATACCGCAGGGCGCAGCGATCCTGGCTTTGGGGACGATCGCCCATGAAGCAGTGCTACGAGCCTGCGGAGTAAAGGTCAAAGATTTCAAGTTTGGACATAACGTGCGTCACCCTTTACCCAACGGCACGACGCTGTATGACAGCTACCATTGCAGCCGCTACAATACCCAGACCAAACGCTTGACCGAGGTCATGTTCCATCAGGTTTTTGAATCCATCTTTGAACACCACCCGCTCTAAAAACATTCCCAAAACTCAGTCCTCCCCCGGAGCGGCCGTGGGCGAACGTGCGCAGAGTGAATTCTCGATCCCCGAGTTTGTCGCCTCGCTGCCGTTGCAACCGGGCGTGTATCGCATGCTGGATGAAGCGGGGCAGGTGTTGTATGTGGGCAAAGCCAATCAGCTCAAGAAGCGCGTCTCGTCGTATTTTCAGCAGAGCAATCTGTCGCCGCGTATTCGCCTGATGGTGTCGCACATCGCGCGTATCGAAGTCACGGTGACGCGATCCGAGGCGGAAGCCTTGTTGCTGGAAAACAATCTCATCAAATCGCTCAAGCCGCGTTACAACATTTTGTTCCGCGACGACAAATCCTATCCCTACATCGTGCTCACCGGCAGCCCGTCCCCGCGCTTGACCTACTATCGCGGGGCGACCGACAAACGCAATTTATACTTCGGACCGTATCCGAACGCGAACGCCGCGAAGGAAAGTATCAATCTGCTGCAAAAAGTGTTTCGCCTGCGCACCTGCGATGAAGGTGTGTTCAACAACCGCACCCGGCCCTGCCTGCTGCACCAGATCCACCGCTGCAGTGCGCCTTGTGTCGGCATCATCAGTGCAGAGGATTACGCCACCGATGTGCGCAATGCCGGGTTGTTGTTGCAGGGCAAGTTCGATGAGGTGGAGAAGCGCCTGCGCACGACGATGGAACAGGCGGCGGCGGAATTGCATTTTGAAAAAGCCGCCGCGTTGCGCGACCAATTGCAGGCGTTGCACACCGTACAGGAAAAACAATTCGTCGAGAGTGGACGCGATACCGATGCGGACATCGTCGCGGTGGTTGAATCGGCAGGTGCGCTGTGCCTGAATCTTGCGGTGGTGCGCGGCGGACGGCATCTGGGCGACAAGCCGTTCTTCCCGCAGAACGTGCAAGGCCAGGATAGCGGCGAAGTGCTGGAGGCTTTCCTGGCGCAACATTATCTGGAGAGCAACGTGCCACCGTTAATCATCACCAGTGAAGCGATCACCGATGATTCACTGGAGCAACTGCTGTGCGAGCAGGCGGGGCATAAAGTACAGATACGTCACATAGTGACCGGCGAACGGCGACAGTGGCTGGAGATGGCGCAGGCCAATGCGTTGCTGGCATTGCGTCAGCGCGCCGGACTACAAGCGGGACAGACCTTGCGAATGGAGGCGCTACGTGCCGTGTTGGGTCTGCCCGATCTGAAACGCATCGAGTGTTTCGACATCAGCCATACCATGGGCGAGGCGACTGTCGCTTCGTGTGTGGTGTATGACGACCTTGCAATACGGCCACAGGAATACCGACGCTACAACATCAGTGGAATCACTAAAGGGGATGATTACGCGGCGATGCGCCAGGCGCTGCAACGGCGTTATCAGAAATTACCAGCGGGAGAAGGCAAGCGTCCCGACCTAGTGCTGATCGATGGCGGGGCGGGGCAACTGGGTGTGGCAGTTGAAGTGATGACCGAACTGGGACTCACCGACATCGCGCTGGTCGGCGTGGCGAAAGGCGTGGAACGCAAGCCTGGCATGGAGCAATTGTTACAACCGGGTGTGGAAAAATCGTTACAATTGCCGCCGGATAATCCTGCCCTGCATCTGATCCAGCAAGTGCGTGATGAAGCGCACCGTTTCGCCATCAGCGGCCACCGTGCCAAGCGCGGCAAAGCGCGCACCACGTCCTCACTGGAGGATATCGAAGGGGTAGGCGAGAAACGCCGCCGTAATCTGCTGACCCATTTCGGCGGATTAAGAGGCGTGCAACAAGCCAGCGTGGAAGAATTAGGCAGAGTTGAAGGGATCAGCCCGGCACTCGCCGAAAAAATTTACCAGTACTTACATTAAAGATGCCAACGAATATTCCCAATCTGCTGACCTGGTTTCGCATCCTGTTGATTCCGGTGTTCATCGCGGTGTTCTACGTGCCGGATGAAACGTTGAGTCTGCATCACAAACACATGTTGAGTTTTGCGATCTTCTGGTTCGCCTCCATCACCGATTGGCTGGATGGTTATCTGGCGCGGGTGCTCAACCAAAGTTCCGCCTTCGGCGCGTTCCTCGATCCTGTCGCGGACAAATTGATGGTGGTCGCGGCGCTGGTGGTCCTGATCAAACTTGACTACGTGGATGTCATCATCGCGTTCATCATCATCGGCCGCGAACTGACCATCTCGGCGCTGCGCGAATGGATGGCGCAATTGGGCAATAGCAAGAGTGTGGCAGTCTCGATGATCGGCAAAGTCAAAACCGTGTTCCAGATGTTGGCCATTCAATTCCTTTTGTTCCAAGAACCACTTTTCGGAATCTCGACCAAATGGGTCGGTACGCTGTTGATTTATCTGGCTGCGGTGCTCACGCTTTGGTCGATGGTTTACTACCTGATGCTGGCGATGCCGCAAATATTGGAAAAATCTCGAAAACCAAATTGATTTTTCACGCTCGGTCTGTATAATGCCGCGCTCTCGGGGTGTAGCGTAGCCTGGTAGCGCGCCTGGTTTGGGACCAGGATGTCGGGAGTTCGAATCTCTCCACCCCGACCAGGTTCAAGTAGCAAGAAGTTTGTAGGTTCCCGAAAGAATT
>CAYROQ010000042.1:0-17876 GCA_964425955.1 uncultured Sideroxydans sp. | reverse complement strand
GGTAAGAAATTGATCCTGAGGGCCTGGTGAAAAAAAGCATTCAGGAAGATCTGCGTCGCGTGATGGAAATCAATGATCTCCGCCGCATTTTGGAAGATTATAAGAAAGGCAAAAAAGTGTATCCTGATCTTCGAGCCGGCAGTTACCAGACGGGCTGGAGTTTTTCCGTCTGGCCTTCCTGGCAGGAGACCTTGGGCCGTGAGCTGGGAAAAGATATTCCCATTGAGGAGCGTTCGGTGGAGGAGGTGAAAGGTTTCCGCGACTATCATTGGGCAGCGGCAGGCGTGAAGATTCGCAATCCGGCGTTTGATGTGACGCCAGCGGAGTTGGTGACGGGGTTGATCACGGAGCGGGGAGTGGTGTTGCAGCCGGATGCGGAGAGACTTCGGAAGTTGATGTCGAGCGTGGTCTGAGAGTTTTGTAGTAATTTGAAGAGGGTTCCCCCATCCCAACCCTTCCCCCGGAGGGAGAAGGGCTTAACTTCCCTCTCCCAGCGGGGGAGGGATTGCACCCGCAAGCGGTAGGCCGTGGTTGTACGGGGCTGAAGCCTGTCTTGAGCTTGTCGAAATGGCCCTAACACCACACGCTCAGGGTGAAGGGGCTTTTAGGTTTCCTTAAATAGCTGTTTCCATTAGTGCATTCCTTTGGTACAATCCGCGCCGTTTTCAGATGGGCTTCGAGCCCGTTTTTTATTTGTGGGTGCGAATATGGATGTGGCGAAGCTGGTAGAAACGACGCTGGCCGGTATGGGTTACGAGTTGGTCGATCTGGAAATGTCCGGTCGCGGGCTGATGCGTATCTTCATGGATAAACCGGAAGGCATCACGCTGGAAGATTGCGAGCGCGTGAGCAACCAGTTATTGCGCTTGTTTGCGGTCGAGAATGTGGCGTATGAACGCCTTGAAGTGTCTTCTCCGGGTTTGGACAGGGCGCTCAAGAAAGAAGCCGATTTCGTGCGCTTCGCCGGGCACAAGGTGCAGCTCAAGGTGCGGGTGCCGATGCAGAATCGCAAAAACTTTGTCGGCATCATCGGCGAAGTGAAAGAGGGAATGATGCAGTTGGATGTGGAGGGCAGCTTGGTCGTGATCGAGTTGTCGAATGTGGATAAGGCACGTTTGGTGCCTGTATTTTAAAAAGTTGTTTTAAAAAAGCTGCGAAGGGTGTCTGCTGCGTTGCGCGGTGCTCGAAATCCTCGCGTACTTTGTGTACGTTACGGTTTCTGTGCTCCATGCGCCTTGCATCCCTCCCTTCTCGCGATTTTTAAATTTAACTTCTAAAGTTTCGGAGAGCGCGATGAGTCGTGAAGTTCTGTTGTTGGTGGATGCTTTGGCACGTGAAAAGAACGTGGACAAGGAGATCGTGTTCGGTGCGCTGGAATCGGCTTTGGCCTCAGCCACCAAAAAGCGTTATTCGGATGAAGAAGCGGATGTGCGTGTGAGTATCAACCGCCAGACCGGCGAGTACGAATCGTTCCGCCGCTGGCAAGTGATGGACGACGAGACGTTCGAGACTCCCGAACTGCATATCAAACAAGCCGAAGCGGAAAAACTGAATCCCGGTATCCAGCTGGATGATTTTGTCGAGGAGCAACTGGAGAGCATCGACTTCGGCCGCATCGGCGCGCAGGCGGCGAAACAGGTCATCTTCCAAAAGATCCGCGACGCGGAACGCGAACAGATCCTTGCTGACTTCATGGAGCGCAACGAGCACCTGGTGTCCGGCACCATCAAACGTATCGAGCGCGGCAATGCCATCGTCGAATTCGGCAAGATCGAAGCCCTGCTGCCGCGCGACCAGATGATCCCGAAAGAAAACCTGCGTGTCGGCGACCGTGTGCGCGCCTATCTGCTGCGTGTGGATCGCACCGTGCGCGGTCCGCAGATCATCCTGTCGCGTATTACGACCGAATTCTTGAAAAAGTTATTCGAACTGGAAGTGCCGGAGATCGAGGAAGGCATTTTGCAGATCGTCAGCGCCTCACGCGACCCCGGTTCGCGCGCCAAGATCGCTGTGCGCACCAACGACCAACGTCTGGACCCGATCGGAACCTGCGTCGGTATGCGCGGTTCGCGCGTGCAGGCCGTAACCAACGAATTGGCCGGTGAGCGCGTGGACATCATTTTGTGGGCGGATGATCCCGCAACGTTCGTCATCAACGGTCTGGCGCCGGCGGAAGTCAGCAGCATCGTGGTGGATGAAGACAAACACAGCATGGACGTGGTGGTCGAAGAAGAGAATCTGGCGCAAGCCATCGGTCGCGGCGGTCAGAACGTGCGCCTGGCCAGCGAGTTGACCGGTTGGGAGATCAACCTGATGACGGTTGAGCAATCTGCCGAGAAGAACGAGCAGGAGTTCTCCGTGATCCGTGACATGTTCGTGGCCAAGCTGGATGTGGACCAGGAAGTTGCCGACATTCTGGTGCAGGAAGGTTTCAACACGCTGGAAGAAGTGGCCTACGTCGAGCTGGATGAAATGCTGGCGATCGAAGCCTTCGATGAGGCGACGGTGAACGAACTCCGCAGCCGTGCGCGCAATTCCTTGTTGACTGCCGCCATCGTCAACGAGGAGCAGGTCGAGCACAACATCGAAGATTTGCTGAAGATCGAAGGCATGGACGAAGACACCGCACGCACACTGGCGGCCAAGGGTGTGGGCACACAAGAGCAGTTGGCCGATCTGGATGGTGATGAGTTGGTCGAACTGACCGGTATGGATGGTGATCGCGCAAACCAGTTGATCATGACGGCGCGTGCGCCCTGGTTCGTGTAATCGAAAATAAAGTCCCTTGGACTGAAGGAAAGTAATGGGAAAAATGAATGTAGCGCAATTTGCCGGGGAGCTTGGACTTCCAGTCGAACTGTTGCTTGAGCAGTTGCATTCGGCCGGGGTCAGCAAAATTGCCGACTCGGACACGATATCGGAACAAGACAAGGCGAAGTTGCTGGAGCATCTGCGCTCCGCGCACGGTGCGAGCAAGAGCAAGATCACCGTGACACGGCGCGAAACGACTGCGATCAAGAAAACTGACAGCACGGGTAAAGCGCGCTCCATTCAAGTTGAAGTGCGCAAGAAACGCACGATCGCACCGGTTAGCGCCCAAACCGAAAGTACCCCTGTTGCGTCTGCACCCGTACCTGCACCCGCACCCGCTCCAGTGGTCGAAGCCGTTGCCCCCGCGCCCATTAAAGGCAAGACCTTTTTGGGAGAGCAGGAACAAAAATTACGCGAAGAAGAAGCTCGCCTGCAAGCCGAGTTGGCTGCGCGCCAGGCCGCCGAAGTCGAAGCCAAACAAGCCCGCATCAAACGCAAGTCAGCGCCCGTCGTTGAAGTCAAAGTCGAGCCCAAGGTCGAGCCGGTGGCGGAAGTGCAGCCGGTTGTTGTCGCGCCTGTGGCACCCGTCGCCGAACTGGCGGATGGCACACTGCACAAACCGACCCTCAAGCCGGGTGACAAGGTGGCCAAGCCCGCCAAAAAAGTAGACAAGGTCGCAACCAAGGACAGCCCGTGGGATGAGGCAGGACACAAGAAACGTCCGCCGTCTCGCAACCTGGACACGCGCGCCGGAGTGGGGGCACGTACAGGCAGTTCGCTACGTACCGGGCGTCATGACAAACATGCCAAGCATCAGGAAGAAGGTCAACATGCGTTCTCTCTTCCGACTGAACCGATCATTCAGGAAGTGACCATTCCGGAAACCATCACGGTCTCCGAGTTGGCGCAGAAGATGTCGATCAAGGCGGCCGAGATCATCAAGACACTGATGAAGATGGGTTCCATGGTCACCATCAATCAGGTTCTGGATCAGGAGACCGCGATGATCCTGGTTGAGGAGATGGGGCACAAAGCTGTGCCCGCCAAGCCGGATGATCCGGACGCTTTCCTGATGGAAAACACCGAACATGTCGATGCAGTGCTGGAACCGCGCGCCCCTGTGGTGACGGTGATGGGACACGTCGACCACGGTAAGACTTCGTTGCTCGACTACATTCGTCGTACTCGGGTGGCCAGCGGTGAAGCAGGCGGAATCACCCAACATATTGGTGCTTACCACGTGGATACCCCGCGCGGCATGATCACCTTCCTTGATACTCCGGGCCACGAGGCGTTCACCGCGATGCGTGCACGCGGCGCGAAAGCGACCGATATCGTGATTTTGGTTGTGGCGGCGGATGACGGCGTGATGCCGCAAACAAAAGAAGCGATCAACCACGCCAAAGCGGCAGAAGTGCCCATCGTGGTAGCGATCACCAAGATCGACAAACCGGATGCCAATTCCGAGCGCGTGCGCCAGGAGTTGGTGGCGGAAGGCGTCGTGCCCGAAGATTGGGGCGGCGATGCGATGTTCGTCGAAGTTTCAGCCAAGACTGGTCAGGGGATCGATTCTTTGCTGGAAGGCATCCTGTTGCAAGCCGAAGTACTGGAGCTGACCGCAGCCAAGAACACCGGTGCCAAAGGGGTGGTGGTTGAGGCGCGTCTGGACAAAGGCAAAGGCGCAGTGGCGACCCTGCTGGTGCAATCCGGTACGCTGAAACGCGGCGACGCGATTCTGGTGGGTTCGGTATCCGGTCGTGTGCGCGCGATGCTGGACGAGAACGGTAAAACCATCACCGAAGCAGGTCCGTCCATCCCGGTGGAAATCCAGGGATTGTCCGAAGTGCCGTTGGCCGGTGCCGATTTCCTCGTACTGGCAGATGAAAAGAAAGCACGCGAGATCGCGTTGTTCCGTCAGGGCAAGTTCCGCGATGTCAAATTGGCCAAGCAGCAGGCTGCCAAGTTGGAGAACATGTTCGAACAAATGGGCGAGGGCGAAGTTCGCACCTTGTCAGTGATCGTCAAGGCGGACGTGCAGGGTTCGCTCGAAGCCATCGCTGGTTCATTGCAAAAACTGTCCACTTCGGAAGTCAAAGTCAGTCTGATCCACAGCGGTGTGGGTGCGATCTCCGAGTCCGATGTCAATCTGGCACTGGCTTCCAAGGCGATCATCATCGGCTTTAATTCGCGTGCCGATGCGACAGCACGGCGACTGGCTGAGTCGGCAGGCGTGGATATCCGTTACTACAACATCATCTATGCCATGGTGGATGAGATCAAAGCGGCGTTGTCCGGCATGCTGGCCCCGGAGAAGCGCGAAAGCATCATCGGTATGGTGGAGATCCGCCAGGTGTTCCATATCTCCAAGGTCGGTACAGTGGCCGGATGTTATGTCACCGAGGGAATCATCAAGCGTAATTCCAGCGTGCGTGTCTTGCGCAACAACGTGGTGATCCATACCGGCGAACTGGATTCGCTGAAGCGTTTCAAGGATGACGCCAAGGAAGTGAAGTCGAACTTCGAATGCGGCTTGTCATTGCGCGGTTTCAACGATCTGGAAGTCGGCGATTTCCTCGAAGCGTTCGAGATCGTCGAAGTGGCGCGGGCGCTGTAGGGTTCATGAATGCCTAAGGACTACGCACGCACCGACCGCATCGCCGAGCAGATCCAGCGCGAATTGGCGCAACTGATCCGCCTCGAAGTGAAAGATCCGCGTGTGCGTAAAGTCACCCTGACCGGCGTGACGGTGACCAACGACCACGCCCACGCCAAAGTGTTCTACACCTCGCTGGACGGCGACAGCGCAAACTTGTTGCAGGGGCTGGAACGCGCTGCCGGATTCTTGCGCAGCCAGTTGGCGCATGCCATGAAGCTGCGCATTACGCCGCAATTGCATTTCGTCTATGACGCCTCGGTCGAGCGCGGCGCGCATCTGTCGCAACTCATCGATCAAGCCGTTGCCAGCGATAAACACGAATCCTGATGAAGTAGGGTGGGCACGTTTTTGGCCTCGAAGAGGTTCTCGCACCCTTTGGGTGTGCCCACGCCGAACAACTTTCGCTGACTGCGTGGGCACCAAGAACGTGCCCACCCTACCGACTCCCAATGCAAGCAGTTGTTAGAAGATGACTCCCAAAAAACGACGCCCACTCGACGGCGTTCTGCTGTTCGATAAGCCGCTGGAACTGAGTTCCAATATCGCCCTGCAAAAAGTCCGACGTTTGTTCAATGCCGAGAAGGCCGGCCACACCGGTACGCTCGATCCGCTGGCCACCGGTTTGTTGCCGGTGTGTTTTGGCGAAGCCACCAAATTCACGATTGCCTTGCTGGATGCAGACAAGTCTTATCGGGCAACCATCCGCCTGGGGCAAGACACCACCACCGGCGATGCCGAGGGCGAAGTGAGGCAGACACGTCCAGTCGCGGTAAATGAAGCGCTCGTATTGGAGGTGTTGGCAAAGTTCATGGGGCAGAGCCAACAGTTGCCGCCTATGCACAGCGCCATCAAACATCTGGGCAAACCCCTGTATGAATACATCCGCAAGGGTGAGACGGTCGAGCGCGAGCTGCGCACGGTGTTCATCCGGGAATTGAAATTGGAACGCTTGGCCGGTGACGAATTGGAATTCAGTGTGTTGTGCAGCAAAGGCACCTACGTGCGCACCTTGGCCGAGGACATCGGCGAGGCATTGGGCTGCGGCGGGCATCTGATCGCCTTGCGCCGCACCGGGATCGGCGAGTTCCGCTTGCAGGATGCTTTCACGCTGGTGCAACTTGAAGCTTTGGACGTCATTCAGCGCGATGCCCTCCTGATGCCGCTGGACAGACTGGTGCAGAACTTGCCTAGTCTGCAATTGGACCCTGTCCAGGCGGGCCGACTTGCCCAGGGACAGCGCCTGGGACTGAGCGATGCACACCCCGATGGCAAGCGCCGATTGTATGCGGATGGCTGTTTTATCGGGTTAGGGGAGTTGCACGCGGGCAGGCTGGTTCCCAGCCGTTTATTGTCCAGTGTCGCCAAAGCGGCAGCGACACCGAATTCAGCTTGAGCGGAGACCCCGTTCAAGGTTAGAATGCCGCACTTTTTTATTGGAGAGCAAAGTAAAATGTCTATAACCGCCGCACAAAAATCGCAAATCGTGGCCGACTATCAACGTGCCCAGGGCGATACTGGCTCCCCTGAAGTACAAGTCGCGCTGATCACCGCCCGCATCAATTACCTCACCGACCATTTCAAAGAGCACAACAAAGACCACCACTCCCGTCGCGGTCTGCTGCGTCTGGTAAGCCGCCGCCGCAAGTTGCTCGACTACCTGAAGAGCAAGAACGAAGACGGTTACAAAGAGCTGATCAAACGTCTCGAACTGCGCAAGTAACAAGATGAATTACCAGCGGGTCGCAGATGCGGCCCGCGTTGTTTTGAGGTTGTTATTCCGCCGGCGATACGTCCGCATCGCGTGCAAACATTGGAGAGAATTATCTTGAGCCACTATAAAAAAACACTGAGTTACGGTAACCAACAGTTGACACTGGAAACGGGCGAGATCGCGCGTCAATCCAGCGGTGCGGTGATGGTCAGTCTGGGCGACACTGTGGTGCTGGTCACCGTGGTGGGGCGCAAAGATGCCAAGCCCGATCAGGACTTTTTCCCGTTGACCGTGGATTATCAGGAACGCACTTACGCGGCTGGCAAGATCCCCGGTGGGTTCTTCAAGCGCGAGGGCCGCCCCAGCGAAAAAGAGATTCTGACTTCACGTTTGATCGACCGCCCGCTGCGTCCGCTGTTTCCCGAAAGTTTCTACAACGAAGTGCAGATCGTGGCGACCGTGGTGTCTTCCGATCCTCAGATTGATTCCGACATCCCCTCGATGATCGGTGCCTCCGCCGCGCTGGCTATTTCTGGCATTCCTTTCGACGGCCCCATTGGTGCGGCGCGCGTGGGTTATGCAAACGGCCAGTACTTGCTGAATCCGACAGCCGATGAATTGAAAACTTCGCAGATGGATCTGGTGGTTGCGGGTACCGTGAAGGCCGTGCAAATGGTCGAATCCGAAGCGCAAGAACTGTCCGAAGAGATCATGTTGGGCGCGGTGGTGTTCGGCCACGAGCAGATGCAAGTCGTCATCAATGCCATCAACGAAATGGCGGACTCGGTCGGCCAGGACGATTGGGATTGGACTCCGGCGGCCAAGAATGACGCACTCATCGCCAAGATCAATGAACTGGCAGAAAACGAATTGAAGGCGGCTTACGCGGTACGTGAGAAGCAGGCACGCACGCATCAAGTGGATGCCATCCGCGCGAAAGTTTCTGCCGCGCTGGCGACAGCGGAATTCGAGAATGTCTCCAACAACGAAGTGAGCGAATTGTTCGGCGCGCTGGAAGCCAAGATCGTGCGCGGTCAGATCCTCAGCGGCGAGCCGCGTATCGACGGTCGCGACACCCGCACGGTGCGTCCGATTACCATCCGCACCGGCGTGTTGCCACGCGCCCACGGTTCGGTATTGTTCACACGCGGAGAGACCCAGGCGCTGGTAGTCGCCACGCTGGGTTCGATGCGCGATTCACAAAAGATCGATGCACTGCAAGGCGAGTTCTCTGATCGTTTCATGTTGCATTACAACTTCCCACCGTATGCCACCGGCGAGACTGGTCGTGTCGGTACGCCGAAACGTCGCGAGATCGGTCACGGTCGTCTGGCCAAACGCGCGCTGGTCGCCGTGTTGCCAAGCGAAGAAGAGTGCGGTTACGCGATGCGTGTGGTTTCCGAGATCACCGAGTCCAACGGTTCCAGTTCGATGGCGTCGGTGTGCGGCGGTTGCTTGTCGCTGATGGATGCCGGCGTGGCAATGAAGAATCACGTGGCTGGTATCGCCATGGGTCTGATCAAAGACGGCGGTCGTTTCGCTGTGTTGACCGACATCCTGGGTGATGAAGATCATCTGGGCGACATGGACTTCAAGGTGGCCGGTTCCGACAAGGGCATCACCGCTTTGCAGATGGACATCAAGATCAACGGCATCACCAAAGAGATCATGCAAGTGGCCTTGAGCCAGGCCAAAGAAGGCCGTTTGCATATCCTCGGCATCATGAAACAAGCCATGCCGACCGTGCGTCCGGAAGTGTCCGATTTTGCACCGCGCATGCTCAAGATGAAGATCAATCCGGAAAAAATCCGTGACGTGATCGGCAAAGGCGGCGCGGTGATCCGTGCGCTGACCGAAGAGACCGGTACCACTATCGACATCGATGACGAAGGCAATATCACCATCTCCTGCGTCAGCGGTGAAGCGGGCGAGATGGCGAAGAAACGCATCCTGGACATCGTGGCCGAAGTCGAAGTGGGCAAAGTGTACGAAGGCCCCGTGGTCAAGCTGTTGGATTTCGGTGCGCTGATCAACATCCTGCCGGGCAAAGATGGTCTGCTGCACATCTCGCAAATCTCCCACGAGCGTATCGCCAACGTGACCGATCACCTCAAAGAAGGTCAGATGGTCAAAGTCAAAGTGTTGGAACTGGATGACAAAGGCCGTATGCGTTTGAGCATGAAGGCGTTGTTGCCGCATCACGATGCAGCAGCACCCGCCGCTGAATAAGTCAGTAAAGCAAACCACTCAAACCCCGCTCCGTGCGGGGCTTTTTTTATGGTGTGAGAGTTGACAGCTTTCTGTTTGGGCAGCACATAGAACACTGGGGTCAACAACAGCGTCAGCACTGCGGAGGAGAGCATGCCGCCGACCCATCAGCGCGGCGATGCGGCACATCACGACAGAGTCGGTGCTATCACATTGCTGATCGAGTTATTCATTGTTGCTTTCAAGTGCCTTGAGGGCCTCGCGCAACACAAATAGTGCTGAACGCAAAAAGAGAGCGGCCAGTGCGAATCCAACCAGGATATCCGGCCAACCGGAGTGGGTGAGCCATACCCCCACAGCAGCGAGCAATACAGAGATATTCGCAATGATGTCATTTCGGCTGCACAACCAAACCGAGCTCATATTGATGTCATCCACACGATGCCGCCACAGTAGAAAAAAACACGTACTGTTTGCACCAAGTGCCAGCAACCCGATTGCACCGATCGTTTCGTACACCGGAAGTTGCGGAAAAGCAATCCGGTAGATCGCCTGCCCCAGCACGAAGAGGCCAAAGGCCGCCATGATGATGCCTTTGAGCAGCGCCGCACGGACTTTCATCGTGGTGCTGCGCGTGACAACGTAGAGGCTGAAGCCGTACACCAGGGCATCGCCCAGCATGTCCAGCGAGTCAGCCACCAACGAGATCGAGTGGCCGAGCAATCCCGCTGTGAGCTCCACGACAAACATGACGGCATTGATAGCCAACACGATTTTGAGTGTCGAACTTTGACGATCGCGTAGCGCGTCGATTTCGCAAGCTTTTTCGTTGCAACAGTCAGCCATCATCTGTCCTCCACTAAATTCCTGTCATACGAACGATGAAGAGACCCAAAGCGCAAGTAGAGAGCAGGCACCACGATCATATTCAATAACGTTGAAGAGATCAGTCCGCAAAGGATGACCACGGCCATCGGAGCCTGAATTTCCGCACCGGGTTCACCGCCGGAAAGCGCCAGCGGAACCAATGCGAGTCCCGCAGCCAATGCGGTCATCAGTATCGGTATGAGTCGTTCGGTCGCGCCGCGCACCACTAAATCGATGGGTTGAGTGGTTGTCTCCGTTTCGCTCAAGTGCCGGATATGCGCGATCATCATTACCCCGTTGCGCGTGGCGATACCGAATAGCGTGATGAAGCCGATCAACGTCGCCACCGATAACACGCCACCCGACATGAACATGCCCAGCACGCCGCCTATCAATGCCAGGGGCAGGTTTATCATCACCACTGCCGCATCGCGTGCGGAATGGAATGCCAGGTAGAGCAGCAGGAATATACCCACCAGCACCAATGCACTCAGGACACTCAACACTCTTGCCGCTTCGGAGGCGCTTTCGAATTGCCCGCCATATTCGATGTGATAGCCCGTCGGCAATTTCACGTTTGCCGCAACCCGTGAACGGATGTCGTCCACCACACTGGCCAGATCGCGACCGGCGACGTTGGCCATCACCACGATCTTGCGTTGCACTACTTCGCGGCTGATCAGATTGGGGCCACGATCCTTTCGAACCTCTGCCAGTGCCGAGAGCGGCAGACGCGCACCGCTTGCGGTGGTGATCAAGGTAGTGGAAATTGACTCTAACGATTCGCGCGCAACGGGATCGAAGCGCACCACCAAATTGAAACTCGCCTGACCTTCCATCACTCGCGACACTTCCAAACCGGCGAAGGCGGTTTCCACCGCGTCGGACACCTCGCGGATGGATAGCCCATATTGGGCTAGGGCATCACGCCGGAACTTTACAAGGACGAAGGGAATATCCGCTTGCTGTTCAAGTGCCACATCCACGGCACCGCTTACAGCCTTAGTTTGAGTTTTTACCTGCTCACCGATACGCCTCAATTCGTAGAGATCAGGGCCGAATATTTTTATGGCGATATTGGCGCGGGTGCCGGAAAGCATGTGGTCGATTCGATGTGAGATCGGCTGTCCGATGACGACGTTCAAGCCGGAAATCGTTGACAGATCATCTCGCAATGCGGCCAGAAACTCTTCCTTGCTACGTTCTTTTATCTCCAAACTGGCCTCGATCTCCGAGGCGTTGATTTCCATCGCATGAGGATCGCCGGGCGAGCGACCGGTGCGTCGTGCGGTCGCAACGATTTCGGCATGACTGAGCATGACCGCTTCTACACGTTGCCCCAGTTTGTCGGATTCCTCCAGCGAAGTTCCCGGCAGGGTGGTAATACTTACCGTCAAACTGCCTTCGTTGAAATCTGGCAGAAAAGCCCGACCCGCAAAACCCAGGCCGATGAGGGCAACCACAAATCCCACTGTTGCAAATAGTGCAATCGCTTTCCAGTGCAACACCACACGGCTCAATGCGGTGGCATAGCCCGCTTTCATTAACGCAAGCCACCTTGGTTCCTGATGTTCCAGCACAGCTTTGGATCGCGGTAGGAACAGCACTGCCAACACGGGAGTAACCGTCACTGCCACCAACAGCGAAGCGGCCAATGCGACTACATACGCGTAGCCGAGTGGTGCCAACATGCGGCCTTCCACTCCGGAAAGGAAGAAGATCGGCACGAACACCAGCATGATGATGAGGGTGGCGAAAACGATGGACCCCTGAATTTCCCGCGTTGCCGCGAACACGACCTCGTTGTACGAACGTTGCTCACTTTTTGGCCGCAGGGTGTTCTCCTTCAAGCGGCGCACGATGTTCTCCACCACGATGATGGCATCATCGACCAGTGCCCCCAACGCGATGGCCAGTCCGCCTAGTGTCATCGTATTGAGTGTTGCGCCCATCGCCTGCATGATGATAAGTGCCGTCACCAGCGATAGCGGTAGCGCGACCAAGGTGATGGTCGTGGCACGAACCGAGATCAGGAATGCGAACACAATAGCGATGACCAGAATGGCGCCGTCGCGCAATGTCTCCAACAAATTAGCAATAGCGCGCTCAATGAAATCCGCTTGACGGAAAACATGGCTTTCGATTTTCATTCCTTGCGGTAGGCTGCCCTGTAAGGTGACGAAAGCGTCATCCAAGCGTTGCGTCAACTCAAGTGTGTTGGTGCCGGGTTGCTTTTGAATCGCCAGGATAATGGCCGGTTTGCCATTATGTGCCGCAGTGCCACGCTTGATACCTGCACCGATAGTGACCTCGCCCAGATGGCGCACCAGTACCGGCTGACCGGAACGCATCACCACGACGGTCTCACCGATGTCTGCCAGTGTCAGTATTCGCCCCACACCCTGAATCAGATACTCCTGTCCGCCTTCTTTGTAAAAACCGGCAGGGGCGTTTTGATTGGTATCGCGCAGACTGCGCAGCACTTCATCCACTGTCACCTTGTAACTGGCAAGCCGTTCGGGAACAAGAGTCACTTGATACTGTTTTTCTTCGCCACCTATTGTGACGACTTCGGCCACACCCGGAACTGCCAAGATGCGGCGACGCAATATCCAGTCGGCAGTGCTTTTCAATTCCGTGCCGCTGTGCAGCTCGGATGTCAGGGCGATGAACATGATCTCACCCATGATGGATGCGGCAGGTACCATCTGTGGCGGCGGCAGTTCCGGCGGCAAGCTGGCGCGGGCAACCTGCAATTTTTCGGAAACGATCTGGCGTGCTTTCAGGATATCCGTTCCCCACTCAAACTCCACAATCACCACCGCCAGCCCCACACTGGAGTTGGAACGTACACGGCGCACACCGGGCGAACCATTGATGGCGGTTTCGATAGGGAAGGTGACAAGGTTCTCGACTTCAGTCGGCGACATGCCGTGTGCCTCAGTCAAGATGGTGACACTGGGGGCGGTCAGGTCGGGGAAGATATCCACCGGCATGCGGGTCATTTGCCATCCGCCCCACAGCAGTAGAAGACCTGCTGTAACGAGTACGAACAGGCGATTAGCCAGGGAATTTCGGATGATGGAGGCGATCATTTGCTTACCCCTCAGTGTGCGTGGCCGTGGCCGAGTGCCGCCGGAGCGATCGCGGCAACGCGCACTTGATAAGCCCCGATAGACACCACGCGCTCGCCGTTCGCCACACCGGAGCGCAAGCCCGCCCAATCACCATCTTTGGTGCCTATATCAACGATGTGTCGCTCAAAAGACTCTCCTTCTTTTTGAACGAAGACCACCGGCATACCGTTGTCATCGACGATGGCGGATACGGGAACGGCCAATGATTTTTCGGTGCGACCGGTGTAGATGCTGACCCGCAGGTTCATCCCGGCGCGTAGACGCCCTTTGGGATTATCGATCTCGAAGATTGCCGATACGGTGCGGCTATCCTTGTCCACCAGACCGCCGAACGCAATGAGACGTGCGTTGCGATGCACGGTCAGCACACGCACTTTGTCTTCGCCATCGAGACGAAAGAATGCACCGGTCGGCTGAGTGAATCTGCCCAGCTCGTTTTCCGGCACATGTACTTCCAGCCACAGCTTGCCGAGATCGGCGACATGGATCAGCGTCTGACCGTCCGCCACCACCGCACCGGAACCGGCACCTACCGCCACCACCGTGCCGCTGATTGGAGATTTGAGCGGAATGCCACCGCTGCCCCCGGCATAGGTGCTTGCGCGGTTTTGCGCCGCAGTCAGCTCCGCCGCCGCCAGCCTCTCGCGGACACGCGCCTCGCGTAGTCGTTTCTCGGGAATGGCTTCTGCCTTGAACAATTCTTCCAGACGTGTGAGTGACTGACGCGCTTCCTCGGCTTCGATACGGGTTCGCTCGACGGCAAGTTCCAGCGTTGCGGCATCGACTTCGCCGCCCAGTTTGGGCACGAAGTAACCCATGATCTGTCCGGCTTTGACCGTCATGCCGATCTGCGGGAAACCCGTTGGACCGGGACGCAGCAAACCGGCGGCGGGCGCTGCGATGATGGCCTCACCACCTGCGCGCGGATGCAGGGTGGCGGATGCAGCCAGCGATTCGTGCAAGACGCGCTCTACCACCGGAGTGTTCGCAAAGGGAATCTTCCATTGTTGTTCTTTGCTGAAGGCGATATCCGCCGCGCCATCTTCTTCCCGCGTAACCGCATCCGCCGATTGGCGATCTGGGTAGACTTCCACTTCACCCAAGTCGTGAGTGACGCTAGTCTTGGTGCTGACCAACTGAAAAATCAAATGGCGTTTTCCGGCGAAACGTGGGGTGAGGACGATGCGGAATATCCCCGGAGTGGTGCCTACGCCCCCTACTGCACGCTCTTCCGGTTGGCCGCCGCCGGACAATACGACAGTCATTGTTCCTTCTGTGACAGCTCGAAAGCCGGTTGGAATAGTCAGCGTTGTGTGTGCTGCGAAGGAGGTTTGTTCGCCTTTAACCAGTTTCTGGAATTCGACAAACAGTTCAGTGGAGGCGGTGTAATTTGTAATGGCGATACCGCTGCCACCATGATTATGTGCACTAGCATGAGCATCCTGCTTGGCCGAGTCGTGGTCGAATTTGGGAGCGCATGCTGATACTGTAAACACAGCCAGGAGAATCAAAAATAGGTTGAGCTTATTCATAAGATGAGACTCCAGACAAGGTTTCAAGGTTGATATAGGCAAGGCGCGCACCTAGTGCTATGTCGAGTTCGCTGGTGGCGAAATCCAATTCGGTGCGGTAAGCGTCGAGCAATTCAAGCAGGTTTGCTTCACCAGCTTGATAGGCCGCTTGCGCAATGCGGGACAAATTGTGCGAAGCATCCGACGCGTCGTGGCGATAAGTAAGGGTGGCCTTGCGCAATTCTTCGGCTTGATTCCATGCATTGCGCAACTCGGCATCTGCCTGGGTTAATAACAGCGCATGTTCTGCACGCAGGGTTTGAGCTTGGGCCAGACTGCGCTGTTGCGCGGCTCCGCCACGATCGAACAACGGAATGGAAAAGGACACACCCACCATGGAGCCGCTGCCACTGCGTGTTGTCTCATCGAGCATTTTTTGCCCCAAGCCCACAGTCAGATCGGGGATCCAGCCACGTTGCGCCGCGTGATGTTCCCGTTCGAAGGCCTCGGCTTGGGATAGGAGGCTCGCCAGATCGGCACGTTGGCGTAACTCTGATTGCAGTACGTCGAGTGCGGGAGCCGCATCAGGAAGCAAATCGCCAAGCAAACGCATGACTTCATCCCGCCTCATGCCCGTCAGTGCGGCAAGTGTTTCACGACTGCGAGCCGCATTCGCTTGTGCTACAGCGAGTCGTGCCCTGACAGTCAGCAATTCACGTTGGATACGACGACGGTCATAGCCGGACACTTCACCCGCCTTGACCAGTTTTGCTGTCACCGCCGACGCATCTTCGATTCGTGTCAGCCATAAACCAAGTGCAGCCTGAATTTGGCTGTGATGCAGGGTTTCGGCAAATGCCTTGCGGACATCAGCGATGGTGTTCAGTCGTCGAACCCGTCCATCGAATCGTTCGGCATCCAGCCGCCGAGTCGCCGCTTCATGTCGCAGTGCACGACGACCAGAGAAGTCGAAGGTTTGAGAGACTTGCACAGAGCGTTCGGTGATGTCGCCACCAGCCAAACTGAGTCGATCCCGGCTGAAAGCAAATACTGGGTTGGGCAACAGACCGGCTTCGGTTACGACACTCTGCGCAACAGCTACGCGGCCCGTTTCGGCCTCTACCCAATCAGGACGCACTAACGCGTCAGCAACCGCCATACGTTCAGTCAACGTCAGCGTTTCAGTTAGGGCCGACAGTTCTGCTTGAACAGTACCAGGCAAGGTGATCGATAGGATCAACGCCAGAAAGCGGACGAGCGATAGAGGTAGATGAACCTGGGTTCGCAATAATGCTATCCAAGTTCGAGAAGATTCTCTCAACATGATGTTTCCTTTTCAGCTGGATGCAACAGACCGCAGATTTCAATATCTGCGGAGCACAAACAAGATCAGAAGAAAAGGAAGTTTCTGGGAGGTTTGAAGGGCGGCTCAATCGCCGCGTGGGAAAAAGTATGTTGGTAAGGCGAATGTGCAATCCCATCCGTTGCCGGGATAGGCAAAGAACCGATTTCATTCCTCAAGGCAGGCATGTGACTTAGAAAATGGCCAATGTGGTTATGCGCCGTATCATCTATTCCGTCGTGGTGATGGTGCTGGTGCTGATACGAATTGCCTTCATGATGATCGGCATATGCCAACTCCGACATGGATGGCGTTTCACTGTGGCTTGCGATCATTTGCCATGCAAAACCCGGCGCCGTAAAGGTGCCGATCAGCACGACAAGCAACAGTCGCAAGGTGAATGTGAATATTTTGTTCATGATTGTGTAAGGATTTTAATCTATACGCGTTGCCAACGTCATCGGTTTAATTCAGTGGGTTCTATCCTCGGCTTTGCCGAAAGAATTACCAGCTAATTTTTATCCGAACCGCTTTGTTGTTGCAACAATCAGCCCTGTAAATTAACGCCGACGGATGAGCAAGCCGCTCACACCTTTAGCTAGTGCCGTCGCTGCGGCTTCGATTTCCTCCCGCGTCGTCATGCTTCCCACCGAAAACCTGACAGCTCCGCGCGCCCGCTCCGCATCGCACCCCATTGCTGCCAGTACACCACTCACCGCATCGGTCTCGGAATGACAGGCCGATCCCACCGAAGCGACCACTTGGTCGGCAATACGCGACAGCAACTCGCGCCCGGAGATGCCCGGAAAGGAGACATGCAAGGTGTTGGGCAGACGATCGAGCGGATGGCCGTTGAGCACAAGACCGGGAACGGTTGCGCTGAGTCGTTCATGCAGAGTGTCCCGCAGCTTCTGCAATTTATGCGTCGTGGCTGGAAGCTGTTTTCGCGCAAGCCTTGCTGCCTCGCCCAAGCCGACGATCAGCGCAACGTTCTCGGTGCCCGGCCGCAGACCATGCTCCTGATCGGCTCCAAACAAGATTGATTTAATCGGTGTTCCTGCTCTGACATACAGCGCGCCTACGCCTTTCGTGGCATAGAACTTGTGACCCGCCAAGGTCAGCAGATCAACTCCCAGCGCATCGACATCGATCTCGATCTTGCCAGCCGACTGCGCGGCATCGGTGTGAAACAGCACGCCCATCGGTTTGATGAGGCGCGCAATCTCGGCGATGGGTTGTATCGTGCCAACTTCGTTGTTGGCGTGCATGATCGACACCAGCGCGGTATCGGGTCGCACGGCTGCGGCAACAGCATGGGGATCGACGCGACCGTAGCTATCCACCGCTACCACGGTCAGCTCCCAGCCCGTCTCGCGCAGATGCAGCGCCGGTTGCATGACTGCCGGATGTTCGATCGCGCTGACGACAAGATGCTGTTTCGTGTGGCCTCGTGCTCTTGCAACGCCGAGTAGCGCCAAGTTATTGGCCTCGGTCGCGCTGCCGGTGAAAACGATTTCATCTGCCTTTGCATGGATAAGCTCAGCGACCGACGCCCGTGCGTCGGCAACGGCTTTTCGGGCAGACAAGCCATACACATGTGACGATGAAGGATTGCCGAAGTGAATGTCCAAAA
>CAYROQ010000041.1:0-19174 GCA_964425955.1 uncultured Sideroxydans sp. | reverse complement strand
CAAGGGGTCCCAACACAGAAAGGCAGGTGGTACAGGGTTAGGGTGGGGGAGCTGTTGGGGTGAGGGTAAGCCGTTCGCCCTGAGTAGGCCACTGGCCGTATCGAAGGGTAAACTTGCAAATACGGAGATAACGCATGCCAACCATCAGCCAGTTCTTTGGAATCATCATTCAGATGTTCTGGCGCGAGCATGCGCCTCCTCACTTTCACGCCATGTATGGCGAGTACGAAGCGCTGATTGACATTCGCACACTGGAAGTCATCAAGGGCAGCCTGCCAAGACGTGCACAGGCACTCGTACTCGAATGGGCAGCACAACACCGCACCGAGTTGATGGAGGACTGGAATCTATGCCAATCGAAACAGTTACCCAAGAACATCCCGCCGCTGGAGTAACCGCTGCGGCCCCTTGGCGTGTGCGCGCGGTAAACGTGCAGCCTAACTACCGACTATCAATCACCTGCAACGACGGCACAAGCGGCATCGTGGATATGACTGCGCTAGTGAATAGCGTGGATGCGGGAATCTTCGCTGCACTCAAAGATGTGCAGATGTTTCAGCAAGTAAGCATCGAACTAGGTGCGCTCACTTGGCCGAATGGCGCTGATCTTGATCCGCTGTGGGTGCATGGAGAGATTGGGGAAAATAAAACGTGGTCTGTTCCCGTTTAGTGAACGGCTAATAGCTTTGCCGGGTGACAAGGTTGCATATCTGGACAAGAAATTGAGCATCTCTGAGTCAGGCCGTTAGTTCGTTCAGGTTCGCGGAGAACTGCAAATATAGTGAACATGGTGTGGTTTGTGATGTGCCTGCAGGTCGATACTATTTCATGGGAGATAATCGAGATAACACCAGGGATAGCCGCTACTGGGGCTTTGTTCCTGCTGATCACATAGTGGGCAAAGTGATTTATGTCGTTGACTAGTCTGTGGGAATAAAGGAGCCGTGTTCGGTATGTCTTTCAAATACCAAAGGTACCGGCTGACACCTTCAGCTACTTTGGGAAACAAGTCAGGGGGCGCTCGCGTTTTCTAAAACCCTTGCGGTCAGCTTTTGTCAGGCAGTCGTATTTTGACGGAGATATGATCCACAACAGGAAAACATAATTAGCCCGGTCGGGCATAGAAGGTTGTCATTCAATTTGGTGCCTGAAAGGGATTTTGATGCGTGAATTGATGTTGTCGTTTGTTTTGTGCCTTGTCGTTGCTTTACTTAACGCTTGTAGCGGTGGAGGGGCTTCAACAGCTGATACTCCGACCTATGCATTGACCCCAAAGTCATTGCCAATCAGTGCAACGGATAAACTGGTCACCGTCACAGTAAGCGCGACCAATGCAACGTTTGCCAGTAATCGGAATCAATCGATTCTGGCCACGATTCTTGATTTCCTAGTGAGTAGCGCCAACGCAGCGCTGAATCCGACCCTGTCCGTCCTGGCCACAGCAAAGATCATCAATGGTGCAGTTGAAAAAGTGGATCCCGTCTTTACGACTCAGGTTCCAGATCCGTCAGTAACACCTACCGCTAATAATCCTCATCCGAGTAAGTCGGTGTCTGTGGTCTGCGATACGGATTCGATACCGACGACGGTGCAGGTTAACAGTGTGTGGGCTCTGAACAAGGCGACTGGCGACATGATGGTCAACATGAAATATCCGTCATCAGTTCAGGCTAAGTACGATCAAGTCACTGAGAAGTTCTCTTCGTGCTCTTTCGTCTATTCATCCGGCAACTTCATTGTTTATGGTGACCAGACAGTGGGGGATACCATTGATCCTTTGGTTGGCGGGGAGAAACAGACGGGAGCTTGCGCAATGAATGATGGGGCGTTCTTCTGGATAGTGGCGAACGGCGACCCATCCCGGAATACCTCGAATTTCCCGATCATCCTGGATCTTCACGATTCAAGTTACTTTGATGGAGATACCAATACATACGTGAAGGGGCCAATGTGTGGGAGTGCGCGAACAATCAGCTATGGCAAAGGGATTGCAACGGTGATCACGAAAATCAGCTTTAACAATCCGACGCTAGCCAATTCAGGATCTTTTGCGGCGGACACCAGCAATATTTACGCTGTAGGCTCAGAGCCGGACTATGGTGGCTACGCCGTGAAAATCAATTGCCCGGTTTCGGTGGTGAAGATATCGGATGGATCAACTTCCTGTGTGAGTATCCCCTCCATCTCGAATTACGTTGATTACCCTGTCCCGCCAAGTCAGGCAGGCTCTGCGAATAATTTGAAGAAACCATATCCGTCGATATTCATCAATTCCGATGCGAACATAATTTTGTCACTGCAGCAGTTCAATCAATGCAGTGTGTGGGGTTGTAGTAACGTCGGGGCGGTGAGCCCCCCAATCCTCTATTCAATTGCCCCGGCTAGCCTGACGGCATCGGAGCTTTCTCCGGATACGTCCCAATATCCAAACACTACATATTTGACGCCAGTGGGAGCGTCAAACGGATTTCTTACTCTGGCGGATTCAGGTGGTGGCCTAGTCAATGGCGTACTCTGGAATATGAATACGGGCCAGATACTTCATACCTGTACAGTCGATCCCGTGTTTGGTGCGGGCTGTCCCGATTATCACTGGGTCTACGGAGACTATGTGTATGGGATGAGGCAATGCGCATACAACAGCTCCACTCCGAATGCATGCTTGGGCACGCCTTCGATCGGCAGGGTGAATACGAAAACTGGTGTTGCGCAGCACTGGGATCCTTTTGCTCTGGGATGGTTGCCGCAACTACAACAAAGTGTGCCGGTGTTATGGTTTGCTAATCAAGTGACGTTCTTTGCTTGCAGAGCGCCGACCAGTACGTGCATTGATCCAAGTTGGGTAACGTTGGATTTTTCAAGCGGCACTATAACCATGGCAGATTCCTCCATGACTGCGAACCTTGCGCAGACGCTAGTCCAGGCAAGTTTTTAATTGACGGCTACGCGGAACAGGAGGATCGATGGGGGGCAAATGGATTGATTTTTTCGTGTTACATAAACCTGTAAAGTCGGAACGCACCACAAGGAGGCTGAAATGATTCCTGCAAAGATCAACATCACAGAAGTGACGCAGGCCGGTGAGTTTGCGCTGCGCCTGTCGTTCGATGATGGCACGGCACAAACTGTGGACTTCAAACCCTTTTTGTCACTCTCGCGTCACCCCGATATTCGCGCATATCTCGACCCTGCCAGCTTTGCCGCATATCGCATTGAGTACGGTGAATTGGTGTGGGGCGATTATGAACTGTGCTTCCCTATCGCTGACTTGTACCAGAACAGGTTGGTGCCTGATGCGCTGTTAGAAAAAGCGGCTTGATGGGTTGAACAGCATGGGGGTAGAGGAAGGACAGAATCAATGAAAGCTCCAGTTTCCCATTTGAAAAATTCCACTCTGAAAGATGCGCCGCAAGCCCTGATGCGCGCCGCTGAGAAAGCCCGCCAACTCGCCGAGCAGACCGGCACGCCTTTTGTTACGCGCAAGTCCGCAACGGTTGCGAAGCAGGGCAAATAAGGTTCTCATCGGAATTTCTGGAGTCGTTTGTTTCAGTGTAATGCCCGCCTCTACAGGTGGGAATTCGAAAGGGAATCGCAGGGGCAGGTCTAGACTCGTGGCGCCTCGTTTCTAGACCTGCCCGCTTTCTCGTTGATGCCGGATGGCGAGTATGTCCACCCGGTCTTGTTCCGGCAGGTAGCGATACAGGGCGACATAGCCTGTGCGCCCTCTAGAAATCACCAGTTCACGCAGGTTGCCAACTGGCCTGCCGATGAGCGGGTGGCGTTGCAATATCCCGGTGGCGTCTACTATCTCGTTGGCTGCCTCGGTGGCGATTGGTGGTGCTTCCCGTGCGAGGAAGTCAAAAATTCGCTCAAGATCGGTGAGGGAGCGCTGGCTGAAATAGACTGCGGGCATGTTTAGCGCGCTTTGGATTTCGCGCGCGGTTTGATCTTTGCGATGCTGGTAGGCTGGGGGCGTTTTGCGGCTTTACCTGCTGCTTTACTGATGATGAATTCGTGTACGTCCTGCATGGCATAGAGAGCGCCGCCTGCATCCACTTCGGCTGCGGAAGCAAATGCGTCGCCGATAAACGATTGGCGCATCTCGGCCAGCTTGGCCTGCGCTTCCAATGCTTCGATCATCCAGGCATGTGGTGTTTTGGAAGTTGAGTTGGCGAGCGGTGCGATGCGCGCCTTGAGTTCTTCCGGTAATTTGAGTGTGGTAGTGGCGGCCATGTTGTGCTCCTTGATGCGGGTGTTACGAAGGTAACACCCGGCAATTTGAGTGTCAATGTTCTGGCAGGGCGGGCATATTGTGCGGGCCGGTTCAACATCTCAATAGCATTTATAAAGGGAGCAATCAGGGGCGAAGTAGCACCGATTGAAAAAGGGTTGAAGGAATTTCCGCAAAGGTACAAAGTGCAACTCGTGAGGTTGGTTTGAGAGCTACCTTTTACCCTGATCCACTTCAATTGGAGGCCCATCATGTTCTCACCTGTCACTATCCCTTTTGGGGCGAAGATGCTTTTCAATACGGCCACGATCAAACCCGGTGTGGCTTTTGAAGATGTCGAACTGGCGCTGGGCGAGATGTGCAATGTGGTGAAAGAAACTTACGGCGGCGACAAGGGCGGTTTCATCGCTGGCCAGGTGTATGAGTTCTCGGGTTTCGTTTCGGACGAAGGCTCGCTGAGCGATTCCAGATCGGCGGAAAAACATATTGCGATCGTGACCTACTGGAATTCTTTCGAGCAGCATGAACGGTCGCACGCCGACAAGGTATTCAAGGATAAATTCGCCGCGTTGGCCAAGTTGTGTGTCGAGAGTAAGGAGTTGGGTTACAACATGCTCTGGCAGGGGGCGCCGGAATAGGCTTTATAGGGTGATGTTGCTGGTCAACGAATACCGTGAATTGTCTGTCACCAGCGGTTGTCGTGAATGATTTTCCACTGTTGCACAAAGACCCGTTCGACCGCATCCTCGTGGCACAAGCACGCGTTGAGGAGTTGACGTTATTGACTGCGGACAAAGTGGTTGCTAAATATGGCAAAGGTGTAAAGAAGGTATAGGTTCGAAAGGCGAAATTTGCCTTTATTGCGTCCACTCAACTTCATTGGTTGAGAGTCGAAAGTGGGATGTGTGCGAGGGCAACGCAAAAACTTTAACAGGGGGATGATCGAAATGACTGGAATTCAAAAATGCATCGTCGCGCTGGCCGCACTGATCTTGCTAGGCTGTGGCCCGAAAGAAGAACAATTGGTGGATGCCAAGGCGGCTTTACAAAGACAAGCGCTGGGCGAGTTGCTGTTGGATGTACGTGAAGCCGATGACTATAAAGAATTCCATATTCCAAACAGTATGAACATGCCGTATGGACGGCTTTCTTTGCGCTTGGCGGAATTGGAGCCCTACAAGAACAAGCCCATCATGCTGATCGACCATACCGGGCAACGCGCTCCCCGAGCATTGGAGCAGCTACAAAAAGCCGGATTCTCCCAAGTGTTCGTCGTGAAAGGGGGAATGGTCGAATGGAAAGCAGCCGGTCTTCCCATCGAGAAGCTGGACATGCGACCGCAAACAGAGTGATTGATGTTGTGACGCGTGGCGCGAATGGAACAAAGCCTCGGTTCACAGCGGGCAGCGTCACATTGTGTTGAACTGAATTTCCACGGAGATCAAGCATGTTAAAGAAGGTGTTGTTTCCCGCTGTGTTGTTGATTGCCATTGCGCCCTTCGCTATTGCGGCCGAGTTGGCGAACAATTGCAGGCTCAAAGGTGGTTCGATGGTGTTGCTGGCTGCCGAGGCGTGTGTGATGGAAGGCGGCGCGGTCGTCTCGGTATCTGTGTCTCCCGTGGTAGCCGTTCCCAGTCTTCAGTTGTCTGCCGATCCCAAGTTGGCTGCCGCGCAACGGGCGGTGGCGGAGCTGTTGATGAAGCCGGTGGTGGATAAGAATCTGAAGAAGCGGACGCCGGAGGAGATCGAGCGGTCGGTGAAGTTCGATGGTTGCCGCTTGCGGGTGGATGAAGATATGCAGGTTGAGCACGGCAATGCTTTTGCTTCACGCAAGCATTTCAAGATCAGCTCGATGGTGGATATGCAAAAGGTCAGTCGTGCTGCTTTTGGTGAGTTGGGCAAGGTGACTTCGTATGGCGGCGGCTTGGAGACGTATGCCGTCTACTTCGAGGAGCGCAAACTCAAAGAGGGCAACAACATCGCCATCTCGATGCTGATACAAAAAGAGGGTGATGCAAGGAAATTCTCAGTGCGCACGTCTGACATCTATTGGGATGCACCCAACGATGATTTGTGGATGGCGGATGAATACGGCTATCCGAAAGACATCGTGGAGAAGGGCGCTGCGCTCGACACGATCAGGCTGTTGTTTCTCATGAATACGCCCGAAGAGGCGTCTGAGCTGAACAAGGCATTGGATGAAATGCATGTGATTTGTAGGCCGTAGCGTGGGCAAGCATTGCCCACGCGGTAGTTGAAATTAAAATTCACACGTGGGCATAGAAACGTGCCCCCCTACGTTTCTGTCGTCGGGGTGTTTTAGTAAATTCATCGTGCAGAAATTCGAAAGGAGAATAATCATGGCTACAGGTACTATCCGTCTTCATCGCGTACTCCGCACAAAACCGGAGCGTATCTACAAAGCCTTCCTGAACGCGGATGCAATGGCAAAGTGGCTTCCGCCTTACGGTTTCACCTGCAAGGTGCATCACATGGATGCCAAGGTCGGCGGTACTTTCAGGATGTCGTTCACCAACTTCACGACAGGCAACGGCCACTCTTTCGGCGGTGAATATCTTGAGCTCGTACCCTCCAAAACGATCTGTTATTCGGACAAGTTCGACGACCCGAACCTGCCCGGAGAAATGAAGACGACGGTGACGCTGACGCCGGTGTTGTGCGGAACAGATATCGCTATCGTGCAGGAAGGCGTGCCCGACGTGATCCCCGTCGAGATGTGTTATCTCGGCTGGCAAGAGTCGCTTGAACAGCTCGCGAAATTGGTCGAGCCTGAGATACCGGATTGATGCAGATAACGATTTAGCGGTGGCGGCTTTACGTATCTTATTTTAGTTTTCCATCATTCGCGACAGTTGGCGATTCACTTGCAAAATACGTTGCACTGTCTTCTGTTATGTAAAGCTCAATACTCAAGCGCGGAGGTGTTTATGAAGCGAATCATTCCCCACATATTGCTTGCGCTCGTTTTGGCAATCGTCACGTCTGCGGCATTTTCCGAATCTTCGACCAGTACCAAACAAGCAGGCAAAGCCATGAATGAATTCAATCCGAAACAGCTCGTATTCGCGCGCCAACTGATCGTGTTCGAAGGCAAAGACTGCGCGTATTGCCGTCTGTTCAAATCAGAGTTGCTGGATCATTGGAAATCTCCGGTGGCGGTAACTCGCACGCTGAGTACTTCGCCTCCGGCCGGATGGACGTTGGACAAACCGTTGTTTGCCACGCCAACTATCGTGCTGTTCGAAAAGGGCGGGGAGGTGTCGCGTTATACCGGCTACAACGGAGAGCAGACGCGATTCTGGCAATGGCTGGGATATCAGTTGCTGACACCGGAACAACAAAAGATCGCCTTCGACCAAGGCACGGAGCGACCCTTCACCGGCTCCAATCTGGATGAGAAACGTGCCGGTACGTTCGTTGATCCGATCACGGGTGCGGCGTTGTTTCGCAGCGATACCAAGTTCGAGAGTGGCACGGGGTGGCCGAGCTTTTTTAATCCGTTACCGGGGGCGATCACGATGCACGAAGACGTTGGACTTGGCAGACGGCGGGTCGAGGTGCGCAGCGCCAGTTCCGGCATCCACCTCGGGCATGTGTTTGATGATGGTCCACCCCCGACGCACAAGCGTTATTGCATCAATGGCAATGTGCTGAAGTTCGTTCCCGATCCCGGGCAATAGCAAAACACTTGAATGATGTCATCTGACTTGTCTCAACCCTCCGAATTAAGGTCGGCCGCGCTGTACTGGTTGGTCGAATGTGATGCCGTAAACAAGGCGGCGGGTATTCGGCGCCTGGTGCAGGCATGGACGGCGGGTGAGCTTGGGTTGGATGTTGGTGCCACATTGAAAGAATTGCGCGGTATTCCCGGTCACCCGGCCAAGCCGGAGTTGGTCTCTCCGCTCACGGTGAAACGCCGCGCGATGAACACGCCGGAAGGCCGCGCCGCGATGATCCATGCGCTGGTGCATATCGAATTCAACGCGATCAATCTGGCGCTGGATGCGCTGTGGCGCTTTCCCAACATGCCGCGCAATTACTACACCGATTGGCTACAGGTGGCGGATGAAGAGGCGTTGCACTTCACGCTGCTGGCCGATCATTTGCAAATTCACGGTTTTGCTTACGGCGATTTCACCGGGCACAACGGGCTGTGGGATATGGCGGTGCGCACACAGCATGATGTGCTGGAACGTATGGCCTTGTTGCCGCGCACGATGGAGGCGCGCGGGCTGGACGTGACACCGGGCACGAAGGCGAAGTTGGTGCAGGCGGGTGATTTTGCCATCGCACCTGTTCTCGATATTGTGTTGCGTGATGAGATCGGTCATGTCGCCATTGGTAACCGCTGGTTCAGTTACGTGTGCGAACAGCGCGGCTTATCACCTGCCACAACTTATACCAATCTGGTTGCCCGACATAACGCGATTCCGCGACGCGGCCCGTTCAATCTGGAAGCGCGGCGTGCGGCGGGTTTTAGTGAAGAGGAATTGGCGGGATTGGGCGCGAACTGAAGGCGGGCGGTGGGCTTGCAAACCCCAGCATTATTGAAGGATGCAGCTGGGGTTCGTGCCTCACCACCAGCCTACAGTAAGCTGGCGATTAGCTCGCTTCTTCCTTCGCCATCTCCAGTTCCAACCAGGTTTCTTCCAACTCGGTCACCTTGGTTTGTAGACGCGCGTGGTCGGCATTCAACTTCTCGATTTTTGCGCGGTCAGGATTCGTATAAGTCTCGGGGTCGGCGAGTTGCTGATTGACGGCGGCGAGTTCGGTCTGTGCCTTGTTCAACTCGGTCTCAAGTTTGTTCTGTTTTGATTGCAGTGCTTTGCGGTTCTGCTTGGGTGCGTTTTGCGCTTTGGGTTTTTCCGGCTGCGTTTGTGCGACGGTCTCGCGCGGACGGCGCGTCTCGATCCAGCTCTTGTAGTCTTCCAAGTCACCATCGAACAGCTTTGCTTCGCCGTCGGCGACCAGCCACAGTTCATCAGCGACGGCGCGAATGAGGCTGCGGTCGTGCGATACGATCACCACGGCACCGGTGTATTCCTCCAGCGCGATGGTGAGTGCGTCGCGCATGTCGAGGTCGAGGTGGTTGGTGGGCTCGTCGAGAAGCAGCAGATGCGGTTTCTGCCAGGCCAGCAGGGCGAGTGCGAGGCGGCTTTTCTCGCCTCCGGAGAAACTTTCCACCGGGCGGTCTTCACTGTCACCCGCCAAGCCAAAGCGACCGAGGAAGTTACGCAGCGCGAGGGTGGTCTCTTTGGGCGCGATGCGTTCCATGTGCTGCAACGGCGTGGCGGTGCTGTCGAGATTTTCCAACTGATGTTGGGCGAAATAACCGATGCGGATGTCGGGGGTGAATTCGAGCTTGCCCTGTGTGGGCTGTAGTTCCCCCACCAATAATTTGATGAGCGTGGATTTGCCTGCACCGTTGGGGCCGAGCAAAGCGATGCGCGCACCGGCACGCAACACCAGTTCGATGTTGCTGAACAGTGTTTTGTCGCCATAGGAAAAGCCCATTTTCTCCGCACGCAACAACAAGTCGGGGCTACGTTCCGGGGCTTCGATCTCCAGTTCGAAATGGCCGTCGGTGATATGCACGGCGGCAATGCGCTGGATGCGGTCCAGTGCCTTGATGCGGCTTTGCGCCTGTTTGGCTTTGGTGGCCTGGGCGCGGAAGCGGCGCACGAAGTCTTCCATGTGCGCGATTTTTTCCTGTTGACGTTCGAAGGCTTGGGTCTGTTGCGCAATACGTTCGGCGCGGGTGCGCTCGAAGTCGTCGTAATCACCCGTGTAGCAGTCGATGGTGTTGTCGTGCACATGCGCGATGCGGTTGACGCAGGCGTTGAGGAATTCGCGGTCGTGCGATACCAGCAGGATGCTGCCGGGATAACGCGCCAGATAATTTTCCAGCCACAGGATGGCTTCGAGGTCCAGGTGGTTGGTGGGTTCGTCCAGCAGTAGCAGGTCAGCGCGGTGCATCAGTGCGCGCGCCAGATTGAGGCGCATGCGCCAGCCGCCGGAGAAGCTGGTCACCGTGCGTTCCAGAGTGTCGTTGGCGAAACCCAAACCGTTGAGCAACTGCGCTGCACGTGCGGGAGCGCCATAGCCGTCGATGGCCTCGTAGCGGTGTTGCGCGTCGAACCATGTCTCGTCGTGGTTCTCTTTGGCGAGGGTCTTTTCCAGCATGCGCAGCTCGGCGTCACCGTCGAGGACGAATTCCAACGCGGAATTTTCCGAGTTGGCGATCTCCTGTTCGACGCAGGCGATGGTCTTGCCGGACTGTAACGAAACCTCGCCGCCATCGGGCTTGATCTCGCCGCGTATCAGGCGGAACAACGTGGATTTTCCGCAGCCGTTCTTGCCGACGAGACCGATGCGCTGGTCGGCGAAAGCTTGAAGATTTACGTTTTGGAGGAGCGGGGTGCCGCCTTGCAGGTAGGTCAGATTCTGAATATTGAGCATGGGCGCGATGATAGCAGACGGGGTGTGGGGTTACATGACCGTGCCGTTTCTGTTTGTGTACGCGGGCGTTGAAGCTGCTTACGCGGACCGTCCTCGATATCCATGGGGTGATTTCTCACGTTGTCGCGAAGGTTTGAATTTTGTGGCTAGAAAATTGGGCGACCTATTCGTATAAACGCAGCCCGAAAATCGTGCATGAGCCACGTTCCAAAATTTATTCCAACCGTCAAAACTCGTACTCGATTTGCAACCGGAAGGTGTGATCGGGTGCGGCTTGGCTAGTGCCGGATAACCAGGCAGTATTGTATTTTAAGGCTTGCCGCTCACCGAGCGCGAACTTGCCAAAAGCCGCCGGTCCGATACGGTGGTTCTGCTCGTTTTGATTGCTCCAGTCGTTCCATTTCCCCATCTCGCCCATAGCTTGCACGCCAAATTCAAAAACGGGTAACCAGCGGTATTTTGCCTGCCATTGGTAGCCGAGGTTGGTGCTGAAGGGCACGCCGCTTTCATCGACTGTTCCAAACGCGCGTTTAAAGAGTACGTTTGCGTTTAACTGGAGTTTGCCGAATTCAGTTTGCAGCAAAGGGCCGAGCTTGATTTCCCACGGTGCGTTGCCGTTTAGCGGTGCTTCCAGTTCGGTGATGAGTCCGAAATCGACCGGGTATTGCCCGGTTTCGGTGAGCTGGAATTTATTCTCCCATTCGATCAGGCTCAAACTTTGGCCGGCGCTGCGCTCCTGCTTCAGATAGACCTCGGTGAACCAGTATTCTTTGGCGCCATAGCCCACGCCGAAACTGGTCACCTGTTTGAGTGTGCCGTCCGGCTGTCTGGCGGAGCCGTGCTTTATATCGATTTCCCGCTCGCCGTATTCCACGGTGGGGGTGAATACGTAATCGGCAGGCCCTGCCAGGGCGGGCTGAATCAATACAATCCAGACCAGAGATGCGAACGTCAAAGCAGCGAAGGATTTTTTCATGACAGCCTTCAAATTGAAGTGGAGTTTTTGCGCGGAAGTGCGGCCCATTTCATACCGGCGAGGATGGTCAACAGCACGGTGAGGTAGAACACGAATTGCATGCCTGCGGGGCGGGCGTCGTAGCCGATCAGGCTGTGTAGCAAGATGCCGGGCAGCCCATCTTCCGGCAGTGCCGACGAAGTGTCCCACAACGGTGCGGCGAGACTGGGCAAGAGATCCGCCTGGATCAAAAAGCGCGCGGACTGCGAGGCCATACCGGCGGCCAGCAGTAACACCAACACGCTGGTCGCGCTAAAGAACCAGCGCATCGGCAGACGCAGCAGCCCGGAATAAATCGTGTAGCCGACGGTTATACCGAGCAACAAACCGGCCAAACCGCCGAGCAACATGGGTGATCGTCCACCACTCTCGGTGGCGGCGATGCCGTAGAGGAATAACACGGTTTCCGATCCTTCCCTGAGTACGGCCAGGCCGACGATGAGCATAAGCACCGAGCATTCACTGCGACCCTCGCGGATGTTGCCGCCCACAGCACGCGCGTTGGCGGCAAGTGTCGCGCCATGGGACGACATCCAGATGTTGTGCCAAGCCAGCATCAGTACAGCGATTCCAAGCACGATTGCGTTGAACAGTTCCTGACCGATGCCGCTGGCCAGCGATCCGATCGCATCGGTAGAGGCGGCGACCAACCCTGCGCCAATCAGGCCGGCCAGCAACCCTGCGCCCAGCCAGCGTCGGCTGCCCGGAACGTTGCGTGTGGCGGCGGCAACAATGCCGATGATGATGGAGGCTTCCAGTACTTCCCGAAAAACGATGATGGCGGTTCCGAACATGGTCTGTCTCTCCTATCGCGCGATGATCGCGCCTTGGGCGGTGGCTTCATGGAATTCGCCGAAGAACGGGTAGCGACCCGCATCCAATGGCCCGATATACAGCGTGGTGCTGCTCTGTCCTGAGATGATTTTTTCCCGGTTCAGTGCATGGCTCTCGAATTCTTCCGGCGTCGCATCCTGATTCTCGATGCGTAATTTGATCTTCTTGCCCGCCGGGACGATCAGTTCGGGCGGCTGGAAGCGATGTTCCCTGATGATTAACGTGTGGTCGGAATCGGCCGCAACAGCGGCAAGCGGGAGCAACAAAACAGCAAGGTAGATTGGATTCATGGCATTCCTTTGTCTTTGGATGTTGCAAATGATAATCGTTCGCATTTGCAACTGCAACTACTTTCGGGCAAGATAAATAAAAAAATGAGCGGAGAGTTTGATATGCACCAACCGGAACATCTGAAAAGCGCCGGCCTGAAATCCACCGTGCCACGACTCAAGGTATTGAGCCTGTTCGAGTCCGGCCAGGAACGCCACATGAGCGCCGAAGACGTTTACAAATTGTTGCTGGCAAGCGGCGATGACGTGGGACTGGCCACGGTGTACCGCGTGCTGACCCAGTTTGAACAGGCCGGGTTATTGGTGCGCCACAATTTTGAGGGCGGCAAATCGGTATTCGAACTCAATCAGGGCAAACACCATGACCACATCGTTTGCCTGCAATGCGGTCATGTTGAAGAGTTTTACGATGCTGTCATCGAGTCGCGCCAGGAAAAGGTGGCCATCGAACGCGGTTTTGCCGTTCACGAACACTCGCTCTATATCTACGCGGATTGCGTCAAGAAAAAGTGTCCGCATCGAAGCGGTTCTTGACCAGACGGGTTCCTTGGTAGTGCGCGGGAGAATCAAAGGCCTGCGTACTTAGTGGGCTGGAACGCCGTGCATAGGGTTGTAACTTTTCCAATATATTCTTCGCCAATTGGCTGATTTCAGGGTGCTTTGAGGCGAGATACTTATCCAAAACGCACTGCCGTTCCGCGTCGGGTTCTGTACAATTGCGCCCTTGCGGAAACCCCAATCCGCCCCAGTCGTTTGTTACATCATTATTTTCGGAGTCCATGTTTATGAAAGCACCCATTCCCCTGCGCAATGTTCCCCAGTCCAACATCTTTCGCAAAGGCGACGTCTTTGTATTATTCGGCGAATTATTTGGACGGGGTTACGCCAACGGCTTGATCAACGAGGCACGCGATGCGGGCATGACCATCGTCGGAATCACTGTGGGTCGTCGCGACGAGAACAATGCGCTACGTGCACTTACAGCCGAAGAACTGGCGGCTGCCGAAGCCAATCTGGGCGGTCGAATCATCAATGTACCGCTGATGGCGGGTTTCGATCTGGACGCGCCTGCGGGCGAGCCGACTCCCACCGATCTGCTGGCGAACATGTCGCTGAAAAGCTGGCAAGACGACAAGCTGGATTGGGCACACATTGAAAAATGCCGCACAGTGGGCGTGCAGCGTTTCAAAGATTCCGTGGCGAAAGTGATGGCCGAACTGGATAACATGATTCCGGACGGCGCCAATGCCTTCTTCGCGCACACCATGGCGGGCGGCATCCCCAAGGTGAAGGTGTTCCTTGCCATCGCCAACCGTATCTACAAAGGTCGCGGCGAGCGTTTCATGTCTTCCAGCGCGTTGCTTAACAGCGACTTGGGCAAGCTGATTCTGATGAACTTTGACGAGGTCACAGCGAACTCATTCCAATATCTGATCGAAGGCAGCGCGGCGATCCGTGCGCGTTTGGAGAAAAGCGGCGGGCAGGTGCGTTATACTGCTTACGGCTATCACGGCACCGAGATCCTCATCGACGGTCGTTACCAGTGGCAGACCTACACCAGCTACACGCAGGGCAAGGCCAAGATGCGCCTTGAGCACATCGCGGAAGAGGCTTGGAAGCAGGGTATCAAGGCGACTTGTTACAACTGCCCGGAGATTCGAACCAATTCATCCGACATCTTCGTGGGTGTGGAACTTTCATTGTTCCCGCTGTTGAAGGCGCTGAAACAAGAGGGGGGCGGTGCGTGGGCCGAGACCCAATGGCAAGCGTGCCGCGATGTGTTGCTGGCTGACCAGACGCTTGAGGGATTGTTGCAGACCATCGATGACTATAACGACAGCAGCGTGATGGCGGGCTTCCGCAATTTTGAGGCATGGCCGATGCCGAATTCACCCGAATTGGCCGAGGTGATGATTGGCACGTCGGACAATATCACCAAGATGCACAAGTCACGCGATGCGCTGGTGACGGATATTTTGAGCGCGTTGGTACTGGAAGGAACCGGGCCGTTGATGTTCCGCGAAACTTCCAACCCCGCCGGTCCCGTGTTGTGGTTGAATCACGATGTGATCGCGAAGCAGCTCAATTTGATCCACGGCTGATCCGGAAAGCTGGCGTAATTCTGAATAGGCCGGTTGCTGTCCAGTGCAATCGGCCCCCAAAATCAATAAAGGCATGACATGGTCAAGTTCGCAGCGGCGGTGGTGATTTCATTCTGGTCTTTGATCGCAACCGCAACGGATTGGCAAGTCGTCGCCGATACCGAGGTCGGCCAGTTGCGATTGGACAAATCCACGGTGACCAAAGACGGCCAATACACCTCCGCAATACTTGTCTATCAGTTCAATGATTCGCAGAAAATCGCGACACCCCCTTACGCTTTATTCAATCTGCGCATGGATGATGTGCTGGTTGATTGTGCCGCTCCTACGCTGGGGGTTCAGGCTAGGCGCTTCTACCAGGACGACACTCTGGTTAGCACCTTCACACTTAAACATGAAGAAGTGAAATTCAATCCCCCCGCTCCCAACACGATGGCTGAAACAGTGGTCAAGGCGGTCTGCGCGGTTGTTCCAAAAATAAAACCGTAACAGTTTCAAACACAAACTTTCTCCAAGACCTGAGCAATGTTAAGACTCAATCTTCTGTTTGTTTCATGCTTGATTTCGGTTGCGCTTACGGCGTGTGGTGGCGGGAACAAAGCATCGACTTGGTCTTCGCCATCGTCGCAAGCAGTGACTTCTGCGTTGTCATTCCCTTTCCAAAGTGGATTGAATGCTTCAGTGGCACAAGGATCATCCGTCAGCTACACAATCACGGGTTCATGCAGGGGAAGAGCGACTTATACCTCCACTGTGCCAATTGCTGCATCCTTCGAAGGGGTCGACGGACGACTGTCGGTGACCAGCACTCAAACGATCAATTTTTCCGACTGTACTCCGTACTACATTTCTGCTAGCGCGACAAATTACTTTGATATCAATTATCTGCCTTTGGGTTCAAGTATCAACGGAGGCGACTATGGAGTCTTTCTGATTCCACCCAGCATTCCAACTTCAGTCAGAGTTGGCGATTCAGGGACTCTGGGTACGCGTCAGTACTATACGGACTCTTCCAAATTGACCGGTACCGGGAGGGAGGTCATCAGCTATTCGATTGAGCCTGATACTGCGACTACCGCAATAGTGAATATGATCAACCGTTCCTATTCGGCAACAGGTGATTTGCTTGCTACCGGTAATGACAAGTATCGCATCATGGCCGACGGCACTTTGGTCCCAATATCCTCGGATATCCTTGAAGCCGGTTCGCTACACTTGATCCTGACGGTCGATCCCGATAACGTTGCACCCTCAGTTGTGACGATTACCCCGGCCAATTCTTCTGCAAACATTCCGACCGGATCGACTGTTTCTGCCACGTTCAGCGAAGCTATCGATTCTTCAACACTCAATACTTCATCATTCTCGCTCAGGGACACATCTGGAATAACGGTAGCCGGAACGGTGAGTCTGGCAGGTAGAACAGCCACCTTCACACCCTCCAATCCGTTGCTTCCAAGTACTTTGTATACAGCGTCTATCAATAAGAACGTAAAGGATTTGGCTGGCAACCCGCTGGGTTCAGTCCTCACTTGGACTTTTACGACTGATGTACCTGATATAACACCTCCATCGGTGATCTCTGCGAACCCGGCAGATGCGGCTACCGGAATCGCTATTAACAGCGTGATACAAGTCACCTTCAGTGAAGCGATGGAACCTGCCTCGATCATTACATCCGGTTTCACTGTGTCGAACGGAGCTACACCGGTTGCCGGCGTGATCAGCTATAGCGGGAATATTGCCACCTTCACACCCTCGAATAATCTGTTGAATGGAGTTGTGTATACGGCAACGATCTCGGGTGCCGCAAGAGATCGGGTGGGGAATTTCATTTCGACTCCCTACACCTGGAGCTTTACCACAGACCCAACCATCAATCCGATCAATTTCAATGTGGTCGATGCTGAATACAGCAAAGCGTTGGATCGGATCGTTTTGGTGTCAACTGCGCCCGGCAATCAACTTCATATCTACGATCCGGTCAATGCCACTGACACCTCTGTGGCTCTCAATCTGCCACCGACCAGCGTCTCGGTCAGTCCGGATGGCTTGTTTGCGGCAATCGGGCATAACGCCTGGATATCCTATGTGGATCTCTCAACGGCGACTTTGCTCAAGACGATTCCCGCTACTGCGGATGTGTCCGATATCGTTCTGGCAGGCAATGGTTATGCGTATGCCTTTCCACGCGTCGATCAATGGGTCGCGATCCATGCGATCAACCTCACCACAGAAGTTGAAACACTGAGCGTGTCCTGCTGCATCCGTGCAGGCACAAAGGCCAAGTTACATCCTAATGGCACATCGATCTACGGTGCGAATAATGGCCTTTCTCCTTCCGACATCGAGAAATATGACATTACATCGGCTGTTCCCGCTTATCTGTATAACTCGCCCTATCACGGTGACTATGCCATGTGTGGCGACCTGTGGATGTCTGAAGACGGGCTTAGAATTTTCACCAAATGCGGCAATGTTTTCAATTCGACGCCCCAACAATTCGACCCAGTCAATTCAGCTACGGCAACCGATATGACTTACGCTGGCGCGCTGCCAAATCTCAGCAATATCACCGATCTGAGTCATTCGTCGGCCACTGGAAAAATCACCGCTATTCCCAGTGATGTCTGGTGGGGAGTCAGTAATGCAGATACCGAGATCAGGATATTCAATTACCCTTACCTGACATTTGACAGGACGATCCGCTTGCCACACTTTATCAACGGAAATTTTCAATTCCAGGGACACGGCAAGTTCGTATTCAGCAGCAGTGACGGGACAAAGACGTTTGTGGTGCTTCAGGCGGAGAGCGGATCCGGATTGTTGTATGACTTCGGAGTCGTCAAGTACTGAGCATCATCACCAGTATTTTGTCTCAATGAAATTGGGTCGACTGGCTTGACGTTATGAAGGCGCCGCCAAAAGTTTTTCAATCGCTATCGTTAGGGGAAAGCATGGGAAAGGATCAGTCAGCATCGAAACAAGCCGCAACGGGTGATTTGTTAGCGATGAAATTGGGTATCGGCGATGTGGTGCAACTGCAGGATTTCTCAGCCGCGAAACAGCGCTATTACGTCAAACTCATCGGATACCTGAACAAACGCAGTGTGTTGGTCGCGCATCCCACGCATGACGATAAATTGCTCTTTGTGAAGAAGGGTGAAAGTTTCCTGGTTCGCGGTTTTTCAGGCACCAAGACCTATGATTTCACGGCGGATGTGATCAACGTCTGTCTGACACCTTACCCGTATCTGCATTTGTCTTTCCCGTCGCAGATCAGCACGATCAATATGCGTAGCTCGATGCGCATCAAGATCAAATTGGTGTGTTCGATCAGGACGAAATCGGGCGACCATTTGGCGGCGGCGACCATTGATGATATGAGCATCACCGGACTGCGTATCCAGTCGAAAGCGGAATTCGGCAAAGTGGGTGATGAAGTCGAAGTCAGTTTCAAACTACCGGTGGATGGCACGGAACAATTAATCGTAGTGTCCGCCAATATTCGCAACATCGGCATCGACAAGGACAGTTCCGGAGGGGAAAGGTTGATTCCGATCGGGATGGAATTCGTGCCGTCGGAAGGTGAGGAACGCAACACCCTGCAATATTTCATCTACAAGAATCTGGTGGAAAGCTGACCCACTATCACAATTCAAGCAGATTTCAGAATCACCCGTTCCACCTGCACACTGGCAACCCCATCACCTAACCACACCTGCCCATCCTGAATGGTGCATTGCAAGTCCATCTTGCGCTGCGCCAGCTTGGCCAGCTCGCGGGTGCTTTCTACCGGCAAGTTGACGAGGGTCAGATTCTTCTGGCGTTCGAACTGGGCACTATTTTGCGCATACCACATGTCGGCAATACGGCCGCCATAACAATACACCACCACTTGATCGGCACGGCCGCAGGCTTTGCGGATGAGTTTCTCGTCGGGCATACCGACGTCGATCCATAACTCGATGCGCCCGGTCAGATCTTTTTGCCACAGATCCGCTTCCTCATCGTTGGTCATTCCCTGGCCGAATTCAAGGTACTCGTGCGCATGCAAAGCGAAAGCCAACAGCCGCACCATCAAACGTTCGTCTGTTTCGGACGGGTGACGCGCCAGTGTGAGTGTGTGGTCCTGGTAATAGTGACGTTCCATATCCGCGATCTGCAGATTGGCTTTGAAGATGGTTGCTTTGATTGCCATGCGATTTCCCGAGTTGAGCTT
>CAYROQ010000040.1:0-20372 GCA_964425955.1 uncultured Sideroxydans sp. | reverse complement strand
GTCGTGTTGTCGCGTGACATCGCTTCTCTGGGTATCTACCCAGCGGTCGATCCACTGGACTCCACTTCTCGCCAACTCGACCCATTGGTCGTGGGCGAAGAGCACTACACCGTGGCACGCCGTGTTCAACAGACTCTGCAACGCTACAAAGAATTGCGCGACATCATCGCGATTCTGGGTATGGACGAGTTGGCACCAGAAGACAAATTGGCTGTTGCCCGTGCACGTAAGATCCAACGTTTCTTGTCTCAGCCGTTCCACGTTGCTGAACAGTTCACAGGCGCACCAGGCAAATACGTCACGCTGAAAGAGACCATCAAGGGCTTCAAGGCGATCGTTGACGGCGAGTACGATCACCTGCCAGAGCAAGCGTTCTACATGGTCGGCGGCATCGAAGAAGCAGTCGAAAAAGCCAAGACCCTGCAATAATAATCGGGAGCAACCATGGCAATGACCGTACATGTAGACGTGGTGAGCGCAGAAGAGCAGATCTTCTCCGGCTTGGCCGAGTTCGTCGTAGTTCCAGGCGAAATGGGCGAGCTGGGTATCTATCCGCGCCACACTGCGTTAATGACGCGCATCAAACCCGGTGCGGTACGCATCAAGCGCCCGGATCAAGAGCAAGAAGAGTTGGTCTATGTCTCCGGAGGGATGCTGGAGATCCAGCCTAACGTCATCACCGTGTTGGCAGATACCGCCATCCGTGGTGCAGATCTTGATGAAGCGCGTGCACTGGAAGCCAAGCAAGCCGCTGAAGAAGCGATGAAGAACCGGAGTTCCGACATCGACTACGCAGCAGCCCAAGCAGAATTGGCCGAAGCGTTGGCGCAATTGCGTGCCATCTCTCAGATGCGCAAGAACACGCACTAGGCTACTCTCTTGCTGCATCAAACAAAAAGCAGCTGCGGCTGCTTTTTTGTTATCTGGACGATATACTTCGCCATCTTGAAAAAGCGACCAATATGAATGCCTTGAACATCGTTATCCTAGCGGCCGGCAAAGGCACGCGCATGTATTCCGATAAGCCAAAAGTGTTGCATGCATTGGCGGGAAAGCCGTTGGTGCAACATGTGTTGGATAGGGCGGTCGAGCTGCAACCCAGGCAAATCTGCGTAGTGTACGGACACGGTGGTGATGCAGTCCCACAAGCTATGTCTGCCTATAGCGCGAAGTTCGTCATTCAAGAACCGCAACTCGGTACGGGTCATGCCGTACAGCAAGCGATGCCACACCTTGCAAATGAAAGCCGAACGCTGGTGTTATACGGCGATGTGCCGTTGACTCAACACGAAACTTTGCATCATATGCAACAAGCGGCTGAGGGTTTGGTATTGCTCACAGTCAACTTGGAAAATCCCACCGGCTATGGCCGCATCGTGCGTGATTCACAAGGCGCGGTGCAATGCATCGTCGAAGAAAAAGATGCGAGTACCGAACAGCGGAAAATCACAGAAGTGAACACGGGCATTCTGCTCGCGCCAACCCGGAAGTTACGCGAGTGGCTGAGCAAGTTAAGCAACAATAATGTTCAAGGTGAGTACTATCTTACCGACATTGTGGCGATGGCCGTAGCAGATGGCATACCCGTGCACACAACACAACCCTCTCAGCGTTGGGAAGTTGAAGGCATCAATAACAAATCACAACTCGCTACCTTAGAGCGCGTGTGGCAACAAACGGTAGCGGGCAAATTGATGGCGCAAGGTGTCACCTTGGCTGATCCAGCGCGTTTGGATGTGCGAGGAAATTTGAGTTGTGGACGCGACGTCGAGATCGACATAGGTTGCATCTTTGAGGGAGAAGTGAAGCTGGGAGATTCTGTGCAAGTGGGGGCTTACAGCATTATCCGCAACGCCAATATTGAACAAGGTACACAGATTGCGGCATACAGTCATATAGACAGCAGTGAAGTGGGGGCTAACTGTCATATCGGGCCCTATGCCCGTTTGCGTCCCGGCAGCAAATTGCATGACGATGCCCATGTAGGCAATTTCGTCGAGATCAAAAACAGCGAGATCGGCAAAGGCAGCAAGGCCAATCATCTGAGTTACATCGGTGACAGCACGGTGGGAAGTCGCGTCAACATCGGTGCCGGAACCATCACGTGCAATTACGATGGTGCAAACAAATTCCGCACGGTCATCGAAGATGATGCTTTCATCGGTTCAGACACACAATTGGTTGCACCTGTAACCGTTGGCAAAGGTGCCACGATTGGTGCAGGTTCCACCATCACCAAAGATACACCGGCAGGAGAACTGACTTTGTCGCGTAGCAAACAGATAACCATCAACGGGTGGAAGCGCCCGCAGAAAGTGAAGAAATAATATGTGTGGAATCGTAGGAGCTGTCGCCAAACGCAATGTCGTATCCATTCTAGTAAATGGCTTGTTACGCTTGGAATATCGCGGATATGATTCAGCCGGCCTGGTCGTGGTGCATGATGCGAAGTTGGATCGTGTACGTAGCGCGGGTCGCGTTGCGGAACTGGCGATAAAGAGCGCAAATACCTACGGTGAGTTGGGGATCGCTCACACACGTTGGGCAACGCATGGCGTACCAAGCGAGCGTAACGCCCATCCACACATGAGCCGTGATCTCATCGCCGTCGTTCACAACGGCATCATCGAGAACTACGAAGAGTTGCGTACTGAACTGACTGCACAAGGATACGAATTTACCTCGGACACTGACACCGAAGTGATCGCTCACCTGATCCATAGCCACTATGCGCAAGGCAGTCTGCTGGTCGCAACACAAATGGCTTTGTCGCAGTTAGTGGGTGCCTACGCCATCGGTGTTGTGGCGGCAGATAATCCCCATCAACTCATCGCCGCCCGAAAGGGAAGCCCGCTGTTGTTGGGTGTCGGAGTGGGTGAGCACTTCGTCGCGTCGGATATGTCTGCGTTGTTACAGGTCACCAAAAACGTGGTGTATCTGGAAGAAGGCGATGTGGTCGAAGTTAATTTGGCGAACTATCGCATCTTCGATCAACAGGGAAATGCAGTGAATCGTGCGATGCATGTGAGTGAATTGGACAACGACAGCGTGGAGCTGGGTGAGTACCAACATTACATGCAGAAAGAAATCCACGAACAACCCCAGGCTTTGGCGAATACCTTGGAGTCGGTGTGTAATAGCCAGTCTTTGGTGCCGGGCATCTTCGGTGCTGAAGCCAACACCATCTTCCCGCAGGTCGAGAACATCCTCATCCTTGCTTGCGGCACAAGCAATCACTCTGGCCAAGTTGCACGCTACTGGCTGGAAGAGATCGCCGGCATCCCTTGCAACGTCGAGATCGCAAGCGAATATCGTTACCGCGTCAGCGTGCCTAATCCAAAGACACTGGTCGTCACGATCTCGCAATCGGGCGAAACGGCAGATACCTTGGCGGCTCTGATCCACGCCAAATCCACAGGCCATACATTCACGCTGGCAATTTGCAACGTGCCGGAGAGCGCCATCATCCGTCAGTCAAAACTGCGGCTGCTTACCCGCGCGGGTCCCGAGATCGGTGTGGCATCGACCAAAGCCTTCACCACACAACTTGCAGCCTTGTTTCTGCTGACCTTGGTGATGGCGAAATTGCGCGGGCGACTGGATCATGAACGCGAACAGAAATTCCTGCACGAGTTGCGTCACCTGCCCGCAGCGGTGCAAAAAGTGTTGGCACTGGAGCCGAAGATTGCCGAAATGTCCAAGTATTTTGCCAACAAGCACCATGCTTTGTTCCTGGGACGTGGCATGCATTTCCCAATTGCAGCCGAAGGCGCGCTCAAGCTCAAAGAGATCTCCTACATCCACGCCGAAGCCTACCCCGCCGGTGAGTTAAAACACGGCCCGTTAGCCTTGGTTGATGCGGATATGCCTGTTGTGTCGGTCGCACCAAACGATACCCTGTTGGAAAAACTGAAATCGAATTTGCAAGAAGTCAAAGCGCGAGGCGGCGAGTTATTCGTCTTTGCCGATGCCCAAACTCATATCCGCGAATCCGAAGGTGTACACATCCTGCAAATGCCCGAACACGCGGGATTTCTAAGTCCTATTCTGCACACCATCCCTTTACAACTCTTGGCATATTACGTCGCACTAGAGAAGGGAACGGATGTGGATAAGCCGCGCAATCTGGCGAAGTCGGTAACAGTCGAATAATCCACAATAAACGCGCTCCAGCCAATTTGAAATTGAGGCTGGATAAAGCGCGGTCTATCCGTCCCCGCGAACGTGGAGACGTACCAACATGGCGGTTATCGCCGTATTCAATCAAAAAGGCGGGGTAGGAAAAACCACCACCTGCCTAAATCTGACCGCTGCCTTTTCGTTGGCGCAGCGCAGCCCAATCGCAATCGACATGGATCCGCAAGGGCATTTGAGCCTGGCGTCCGGATTGAAGCACGGGACTTCCCAAGTCAAAAGTATCGTCTCCTTCTTTAAGGAGCACATCCCACTTGCGAAGTTGCTTTACGAAACACCTGCCGGTTGGCAGCTCATTCCTTCAACCCTCGAACTATCCAAGATTGACGCGCTTTATGGAAGTGATCCCCAAGCAGCAAAAATGCTGACAAAAGGGTTGAGTGAGGAATTGGCACTGACCGGTGCGCCCATTCTGATAGATTGCTGCCCGATGTTGGGAGTGCTGACTTTGAACGCACTATTAGCCGCAGATAAAGTATTGATTCCGGTTTCAGCAGACTTTCTCTCGCAACACGGAGTTCATCGGCTGGATAGTGCACTGAACGTGCTGGAGAAGAAACTGCAACGAAAGTTCGAACGCCGCATTGTTGTTACTCGGTTCGACTCGCGCAGAAAACTGTCCTTCGAAATCTACGACCAGCTCAAGGAACGCTACGGGAATTTGCTATGCAGAACACGCATCGGCGAAACAGTCGCATTGGCTACGAGTCCAATGCATGGTTTGGATGTATTTGCCTATGCGCCAAACAGTCCCGGCGCAGCAGACTACAAAGCCCTGGCCAAGGAATTGATGGACAGCGGATTCGTTTAGGCAAGTTGAATAAACGCGGTAAGAAAAACGGAGGCTGCCAACAGGAGTGCAATGACTGACAACCAGGCATTGCGCTTTTTTTGTTGGATGAGCATCTCTAACAAAAGCGGTGTTGCCTGTGTTGCGAGGTCATCCTTCAGGCGCTGATGCAGCAGTCGTGGAAGTTGGGGTAACAAAGCAGCGTAGCGCGGAGCTTCGGCGCGCAGAGTCTTGATGAAGCCGCGCCAACCAACCTGTTCACTCATCCAGCGCTCAAGCCAAGGTTTTGCCGTTTTCCACAGGTCGAGCTCAGGATCAAGTTGTAAACCCAATCCCTCAATATTGAGCAAGGTCTTCTGCAAAAGTACCAATTGCGGCTGAATCTCGATACCGAAACGTCGCGAAGTTTGGAACAAGCGCAAGAGCACCTTGCCGAACGAGACATCACGCAAGGGTTTAGCAAAGATCGGCTCACACACGGAACGGATCGCCGCTTCAAATTCATCCACACGTGTATCGGCAGGCGCCCAACCCGACTCGATGTGCAGCTCGGCCACGCGCTTGTAATCGCGGTTAAAGAACGCAATGAAGTTATGTGCAAGGTAGTTCTTGTCGTTGTCGGTGAGCGTGCCCATGATGCCGAAATCGAGAGCCACATAACGTCCGTCAGGTGTAACGAAAATGTTGCCGGGGTGCATGTCGGCATGGAAGAAACCATCGCGAAAAACTTGTGTGTAGAAGATCTCCACGCCATCGCTGGCCAACTTTGAGAGATTGACACCCGCCTCACGCAATGCTCCGATCTGGCTGACAGGAATGCCATGCATGCGTTCCATCACCATCACTTGCTCGGAACACCAATCCCAATGCACTTCAGGAACAAGAAGTAATTTGGCATCGGAAAAGTTACGCCGCAGCAGGCTGGCATTCGCTGCTTCGCGCATCAGATCGAGTTCGTCATGCAGATACCTCTCGAACTCGGCTACGACCAACTTCGGTTTCAGACGTTTGCCATCAGACCACCAGCGTTCGATCAAACCTGCACAAATGTGCAACAAGGCGATGTCATGCTTGATGGTGTGTTTGATGCCGGGACGCAAAATCTTAACGGCCACTTCATGCCCGTTCGGCAATACCGCGAAATGTACTTGCGCCACGGATGCGCTGGCGATGGGAGTCTCGTCGAAGCTAGTGAACACTTCGCTCAGGGGTTTGCCGTAAGCGGTTTCTAGTAGGTCCACTGCCTGTGCAGAATGGAAGGGGGGCACTTGGTCTTGCAGCTTCGCCAATTCATCGGCGATGTCGGTAGGGATCAGGTCGCGGCGTGTGGAAAGCAACTGGCCGAACTTGACGAAGATGGGACCCAGGGCTTCCAAGGCCAGGCGCAGACGTTCAGCACGTGGGCGTGACACATCACGGAAAAATAATAGCCAGTTGAGCGGCCGCAACAACCAACTTGTACGTTCGTGTGCCAATAAAAATTCGTCCAAGCCAAAGCGTAGGACGACGAAGATTATTTTGAGAAAGCGTAAGAAGCGCATTGTCAACGTGTTCAATTGAAAGGGGTAATGCTAAATTGAAGTGCCATTTAGTTTACTGCAATTATATATATCGCCGCAGTAGTGACCCAAGGTTGACTGCCGAGTCGATAATAACTGCTTGAAGAAACGTAGAAATTTCATGGTTAAGCTGCACATGTCTCGGTTGAACTGCAAACCGCTACTTAAACCGAATGTTAGGCTTGCTGCTTTATGATTCTCTTCGTAGTTGGATTGGCGGCAATTTATTTTTTAACCGTCGCCCTAGGTTTGGCAGCTGTTTTAGCTTTGGTGGTCTTTGCCTTGCCAATAGGTTTCAAGGTGGCCTTGGATTTCCCTGTACCACCCTTCGCTGATTTGGCGGCGATCAATTCAAGAGCTTCTTCCAAGGTAATGTCTTCCGGCGACACGCCTTTGGGCAAGGTAGCGTTGATCTTACCGTAGCGTGCGTATGGGCCGTAGCGTCCGCTGCAAATCTCGACACTAACATTGTCGTCCGGGTGGTCTCCCAAGGTGCGTAATATTGTGTTGCCTTCTCTTGCCTGTGCCAGAAGTTCTACAGCTCGATCCAACCCGATGTCGAAGATGCTGTCGGTGCGCGGGATGGATTTGAATTTACCGTCATGGCCAATGTAAGGCCCGAAGCGGCCTATGTTGACGATGACTTTCTTTGATGTTTCGGGATGCAAACCGAGAGTACGCGGTAGTGATAACAATTTGAGTGCGCTGGCAAGACCAGCTTGCTCGACGGGCATCTCTTTGGGCCATGAGACGCGCTTTGGTTTAGCTTTGTCACCTTCAATTACTTCTCCCAACTGCACATAGTGGCCGTATGGACCTTTAATGAGCAATACAGCTTGTTGCGTTTCGGGATAAACACCCAATTCAACTCTGGCAGCAGCGTCGCCCTGAGATTCACCGCTAAGGCTGCGCTTGTATTTGCACTCCGGATAATTGGTACAACTGATGAAACTGCCATAACGACTGAGTTTCTTGGCTAATGGTTTTCCGCATTCCGGACAGGCTTCCTCAATCAACTCCACCGGACGTTCTATGCTGGTTTTTTCCTTGATAAGTCCGGAAAAACTTCCCCAGAACTCATCCAAAACAGGAATCCAATCGCGCTTACCCTCAGACACCTCATCTAATTCGTCTTCCAAGTTCGCTGTAAAACCATAATCTACATAGCGCGTGAAATGCTCGGTGAGGAACTTGATGACCACGCGTCCTACGTCGGTTGGCATGAAGCGCTTCTTATCCAAGGTGGCGTATTCACGCGCTTGCAGGGTGGAAATTATGGTGGCGTAAGTGGAAGGACGACCGATGCCGTACTCTTCCAATGATTTAACCAGGCTGGCTTCGGAAAATCGCGGCGGTGGTTGGGTGAAATGTTGTTCACCGTAAAGTTTGTCCACAGGCAGTACATCACCTTCCGCCAACGGCGGCAGCTTGGCGCTGTCCTCTTCCTCAACATCGTCCACGTCTTCCATATACACCCCGACGAATCCGGGAAACACCAAGGTCTGACCCGAGGCGCGGAACAGGGTGTCGTCGCTACTCAAACGGATATCAACGCTGACGGTATCGAAGCGCGCGGGCGACATCTGAGATGCGAGCGTGCGTTTCCAAATCATCTCGTAAAGACGCATCTGGTCGATGGTGAGGTGGTCGCGCAAGCTGTCCGGTGAGCGCAAGATCGAGGTTGGACGGATCGCTTCGTGCGCTTCCTGCGCGTTTTTCGACTTACTCTTGTAAGTGGGTTGTTTGCTTGGCAGGTAATCGGAGGAGAAATTCTTGCCGATATAGTCACGTATCTCTGCAACTGCCTCATTCGCCAGGTTCAACGAGTCAGTACGCATATAAGTGATGAGACCAATAGTCTGTCCGCCGATGTCCACACCTTCATACAACGACTGCGCGGTCCGCATGGTACGGTCTGAGGTCATGCCGAGCTTACGTACCGCTTCCTGTTGCAGGGTAGATGTTGTAAACGGTGCTGCAGGGTTGCGTTGCTTGCCTTTCTTCTCCACACGCACCACTTTAGGGGGCAGTTTAGCATCCGCCAGTTTGGTGTGGATGGTGTCGTACTCCTTCTGACTACCGATACTCAGTTGTTCTAGCTTCTTGCCTTGGAATTGGAACAACTTTGCCTTGAACGGGATACTGTTCTTCTGGCTATCCAGATGCACAGACCAGTATTCTTGACTCTTAAATTTTTCAATATCCAATTCGCGTTCTACGATGAGACGTAGCGCTGGGCTTTGCACGCGACCCGCAGAAAGACCCGGGCGGATTTTGCGCCACAACAATGGCGACAGGTTAAAGCCGACCAGATAATCCAAAGCACGGCGAGCTTGTTGGGCGTTCACCAATGGCATGGATATTTCACGTGGATGAGCGACAGCTTCTTGTACGGCAGATTGGGTGATCTCGTAGAAGACAACGCGCTTCATGGCTTTTCCCTTAAGCGCGCGCTTACCTTTCAGCAACTCGGATATATGCCAGGCGATAGCCTCCCCTTCTCTATCCGGATCGGGTGCGAGCAGGATGGTGTCTGCATCAGCTGCTGCTTTGGCGATGGCATCGACGTGTTTGCTGTTACGTGCGATCGTCTCATAGTTCATCGTGTAACCGTTATCGACATCTACAGCACCATTTTTCGGTACAAGGTCGCGCACGTGGCCGTACGAAGCCAGGACTTCATAGTCTTTGCCTAAGTATTTCTTTAGTGTCTTAGCTTTGGCGGGAGACTCGACGATCAACAAATTTTTAGCCATACGTGTTTGGGCAGTCAGTGAAGTTGAGTTGTATCGGAAGAAGTAAGCAGATCTTCGATGAGTAAAGGGTCGAGTTCATCATGCTGGTTCCACAACACCATCAAAGCGATCAATTTGACCTTTTCCAAAGCTAGTTTGTCTTGGGCCAACGCGACAACGCGATCGATGATCATCTCGCGTTCGATCGGACTTATAATTTTGTTGTGCTCCCAAAAGGCGATAAAACGCAGACCTTCTTCACAAATGCGTTGTGCTTCAAACTCAGTGTAACAACGCAAGCCACTTTGATTGATGCTGTCGGGATAGGTGGCGTTAGAAAGTTCACGAAGTCCTGATAACCAAGAGAGCGCCTGGTGAATATCATCCTCTTCAAACCCGGCTGCCGTGAGCTTGACCGAGAGCCTATCCGGTTCTGGATAGCTACCCGCATCGAAGTAACTTTCAAATAAAAAAAGCAAAATATCAAACATAGAAAGGGATAGGATTTTCTAAACAATTCGTTGGAATAAGCCACCAGGTAGAGAGGCGACAGCACCATCCATCTCCAGTTGTAGCAGGATGGCGGATAGTTCTGATATCGTCAAGCCACTCAAACGTGAAAGCGTATCTGTATCAACAGGATCAAAGCCAAGAGAGTCGAAAAGAACATGATCGGGAAAATTAACCGTGGAGGGCAACAAAGTGGATAGACCCAATTCCTCCAAAATATCCTGCGCGTTCTCGACCAGCTTTGCCCCTTGTTTTATGAGTGCGTGACAACCCTTGGAATGCGGAGAATGAATTGAGCCGGGAATGGCGAAAACATCTCGTCCTTGTTCAAGCGCCATACGCGCGGTGATGAGAGAACCACTTTGTATACTCGCCTCAACCACCAAGCAACCAGCACTTAGCCCACTGATAATGCGATTGCGACGAGGAAAATTAGAAGCAAGAGGGGGGGTTCCTAATGCAAATTCAGAAATAATCGTGCCTTGTTGAGCCAGTATATGAGCAAGATCGCGATTAGAGGATGGATAAACTTTGTCCAAACCGGTACCTACCACGGCAATGCTTGATCCAACACCCTGTATTCCACCCCTGTGAGCAAAAGAATCAATGCCTTGAGCCATACCGCTGACCACACAAAGTCCCGCATCAGAAATGGCTTTTGCGAATGACTCAGCGTTGCGCAGTCCTTGATGGGAAGCGCTCCGACTTCCAACAACAGCGAGTGAGCGTTTATTCAACAGGTCGAGACGGCCTTTGACATAAATTAGTAGCGGCGGGTCAGGGATATTGAGAAGTGGCTGCGGGTACTCGGCATCAGCAATAGTAACGATGCAGTTAAGAGGATCTTCAAGCCAGCTGGAAACACCAGTGAGATAGGTTTCGTGAGTATTTGTAGCAATAGCTTTGGCTACAGCCGGCTTGACGTGGATACACAGCGAAGAATTGGAAGCATCGATAATAGCACTTGGGGAACCAAACACTTGCAACAGTCGGCGCAACGTCTCATTGCCCAAACCCGGAACAAGACTGAGTTTGAGCCAAGCAGCAAGAACAGCATCAAGTTGCATTTATTCCGGATTACGCGCGCTATCTTGCAACTGAACGGGCAGCTTCGTTTCCATCACTAAAGCATAAGAGACTTTATTAAAGACGCGAAATACCATAATCAAACCGTAACGCATATCTGGCAAAGCCACATTGGGAGTAAACCAACCTTTGGTTTTTAGAATCTCTCCTTTTTGATAAAGTCCAAGCACGTGCCCTGATTCGATACCGTCGCGAAGCCCTTTGTTTAGAGTGACCACTGCGTGTTGCCCGGCCTGATGCACTCCTCCGTATATTGAGATTACCTTTGCATTGATGCTGGTATCAGGGGAATGCGGCAAATAATTGTTGGAGTAGCCTGAAGCAGCCTGAGCAAATTGATCGCCCTTATTAATTTCCAGAATCGCACGAGTAATTCTGAGCGTGCTTGGTTCACCAAATTTTTCGACAGTGGCATCTCCCAAATATAGAACCTCCCTGCCTAGTTCTTCTTCCGTATCCGGATCGACGAAAGTAGCACCAGGACGATACACTTGCCATTTAGTCCCCTTGTCTTCAGGCACACCTTTAACGTAAGCAATGTCATTGACTGACAATAAAGTACGTTGCTCAAAGGTTCCAACAAGAGTGGGCGCAGACTTCTGTTCCTCGCTGTCGACTACAAGTGGGCGGCTCAAGTAGGAAGCGATGACGTTCAAAGGGATGGCGGGTATAGCTTCGCTATTCAGAGTTACAACGCGCGCCCTCGGTTGTAACTTAACAGCACCATCGGAAGAATGACTTTCGGGTAAAGTAGTTGCGGTAACTTCTTGAGTCGTAGAGGGTTCATTTATTGACAGAGTGCCAGAGCGCCTGTCGAGATAGATAACATTACCAGGATAGATCCAGTGCGGGTCACTGATTTCCTGCTTGTTGAGAGCCCATATTTGAGGCCATTTCCAAGGGTCATTGAAAAACTTGGCCGAGATGTCCCATAGCGTATCACCCTTCACAACGATGTGACGATCAGGCGCATCTTCGCGTATCTGCACCACGTCAGCGACAGCCAGCATAGGCAACAGAAGGCAAATCAGCGATATAATCTTGCGCATGGAAAACTCCGGCAAAGTAAAGAAATGCGGTGCAAAGTTTGCGCACCTGTTTAAATTCTGCATCTAGTGACTTCAGTTGGCAAGCTTTTATGGCACTTCTTCCGATTCTTCAATATCCAGATCCACGCTTACACAAGGTGGCAAAACCGGTTTCTGCGATAACGGAAATTACACGCAAGTTAATCTTAGACATGGCTGAAACCATGTACGCAGCTCCCGGAGTCGGTCTTGCCGCGACGCAGATAGATGTACATGAGCAGATAATCGTAATAGACCTCTCGGAGGAGCACAACGATCTGAAAGTACTGATCAATCCGGTACTCATCCTTGCCGAAGGTGAGGAAGTAAGTGAAGAAGGTTGCCTTTCGGTTCCGGGGATTTATGAAAACGTAAGTCGTGCGGAGTTCATTACGGTGCAAGCACTGAATGAGTATGGAAAATCTTTCACACTACAAACAGGTGGTTTACTGGCGGTATGTATTCAGCACGAGATGGATCATCTGCGGGGTAAAGTGTTTGTCGAACACTTGTCTCACCTGAAACAAACCCGAATTCGCGCGAAACTAAAAAAACAACGGCGTGAAATACTGTGACGTCTTAGCCTATGAGAATAATCTTTGCCGGAACGCCGCACTTTGCAGCAAATGCACTGGAAGAATTAGTGAAAATGCACGAAGTGATTGCGGTGCTCACACAGCCGGACCGTTGCTCTGGACGGGGAATGCTTTTAACAGCAAGTCCCGTGAAGCAACTTGCTCAGCGGCTTGGCATCAAAGTGTTACAACCCGACACATTGAAAACGGAAGCAATCCAGAAAGAATTGAAGGCATTAAAGAGCGACATTATCATCGTCGCAGCCTACGGTTTAATTCTTCCCAAAGCAGTGCTACAAATGCCAGATCGCGGCTGCCTGAACATCCATGCTTCACTACTACCGCGTTGGCGAGGGGCAGCACCTATTCAACGTGCGATCCTGGCAGGAGACACCGAAACAGGGATCACCATCATGCAGATGGATGAAGGACTGGATACGGGATCAATGTTATTAAAAAGAAATTGTGCTGTTACTGCTCACGATACCTCCCAGACTTTGCATGACAAGTTGGCTGATATAGGAGCAAGAGCAATAATCGAAGCTCTAGATCTCCTGGAAAAGAATCTGTTGCGTCCTGAGAGACAGGATGAAAAGTTGTCGACATATGCCGCCAAATTAAGCAAGGCTGAAGCGCGATTGGATTGGAATAAAAGCGCACCGGATTTAGAAAGAGCGGTGCGAGGTTACTTCCCCTTCCCTGTTGCAACCACCACGATAGGTCAGACGCCGATCAAAATACTGCGATCAAACGTCGAAACGGATCAAAATAGCAGTGAGCCTCCGGGTACAGTCGTTTCAATAAACAAGTCAAAAATCGTAGTTGCTTGCGGACAAGGAACACTCGCGATTGAACAACTGCAGAAGCCGGGCGGTACGGTTCAGACTGTAGCGCAATTTATTCAGGGTTCGTCAATCAAAGTGGGCGACCGCTTCATTACGCTCTAAACATGCAACACGTTCAGCTTGAAGCTGCCAGAGTAGTGAACAGCGTGATTCACGGGCGCAATCTCAACCAGGTTTTGGGTGAAAATAGACGCCAACATCCCGAATTTAGCCCGCAACAAAAAAGTGCATTGCAAGATTTAAGTTATGGAACTTTGCGAAATTACGGCACGCTCAAATTTGCACTGACGCAACTGATGGAGCGCCCCAACCGCGACGAATTGCTCAATAATTTGATATTAGTTGCACTCTATCAGCTTGAATTTAGCAAGGTAGGTCAGCATGTCATCGTCGATCAGGCGGTGTGTGCATCCAAGCTCCTAAATACATCTGCAGGTGGGTTAGTTAACGCAGTGCTGAGAAATTTTCTGCGGAAACGAAAGGAAATTCTGGATGCGGCAAAGCATGGTGATGAAAGCCTGTATTCATACCAAAAGTGGTGGGTAAAAGAAGTAAGAGCACAATATGGCGATCGGGCGGGAGAGATTCTTGGAATGGGAAATCAACACCCTCCGATGACATTACGCGTCAATGCAAAGCACACGACGATGACGGAATATAGTGCCTTGCTTGCTGCTCAAGAGATCGAAGCGGAAGTTGTTGGGCCGAACGCGCTGAAATTAGTCAAGCCGGTTGCCGTTGAGCGACTACCAAGATTCTCGGAAGGTTGGGTATCAGTACAAGATGCGGGTGCGCAATACGCGGCACTCTTGCTGGATGTAAAAGAAGGCATGCGGGTACTGGATGCGTGTTCTGCACCGGGTGGAAAAACAGCACATTTGCTGGAGTTGGCAGATATTGAGCTAATTGCACTCGACAAAGACGAGCAGCGACTGTCTCGTGTGAAAGAGAACCTTCAACGCACCGGCTTAATAGCAAAAATACTTTGCGGTGATGCAGCATCTCCTCGCGATTGGTGGGATGGTGAAACTTTCCAGCGCATTCTGGCGGATGTGCCCTGTTCTGCTTCGGGAGTAGTCCGCCGTCATCCGGATATAAAATGGTTGCGAAGGCCTGAAGACATAACTTTTTTTGCGAAACAACAGTCATCAATTCTGGAAGCACTGTGGCCGCTCTTGGCCGAAAACGGCAAGTTGCTTTATGCAACCTGTTCAATTTTCAAACAAGAGAATCAAAATGTGATCGATGTTTTTTTGGGGAACCACCCGGAAGCTACACAACAAAGTCTAATATCATTACAAGAAGGCCAATTGCTGCCTAACGAGCAACACGACGGGTTCTTTTATGCTTTGTTGCAGAAAAATAGTTAAAGGAATATGCGGGGCGGTTTGCCTGTTCGGATTAATTTTCGTATTACAAAACGTTTCTGCTGAAGGTATCGAGATTAGTAAAGTCGAAGCCCGACTGACTGATGAGGGGTACATCCTTTCTGCCGACTTTGAAATAAGCCTACCCCCCCCCGTTGAAGAGGCACTAAAGCGCGGGGTTACGCTCTACTTCATCAGCGAATTGTCCATTCACCGTTCTCGCTGGTACTGGGTGGACAATGAAATCAGAAGCCACGAACAAACGACCAAACTTTCATTCAATACACTGACACAACAATACCGCATCTCCCGCGGAGGTTTGTACCAGAGTTTTTTTGAACTCAAAGATGCGCTACAAGTTTTGGGGCATCAGACCGCGCCGGCAATCCCCGCGACACTGTTGGACAATAACAGTGGTGGATATATTTCAAGGTGGGCAAAAAAAGGCAGCGAGATTGGGGCTTATGCTGCAATGAAATTGGACGTGAGTCAGTTGCCCAAACCGCTGCAGGTGAATGCCCTTGCAAGTGACCAGTGGAATGTCGATTCCATCCGCTATCACTGGGACATCAGCCCTGTTTCAAGCAGTAACAATAGGGGGCGGCCTTGAAGTACCTGATATTGTTTTGCGCAATGGCCGGTGCTGTGTTGTTGTACATGTTGTCGAGTGCGAGTGCGAACACAGATTTATTCTCACGCAATTATTTCACACTATTTGTACTGACCGGTACATTGGCATTTGGTTTAGCCGTGCTTGTCACATACCAATTTTGGCAGTTGCGAAACAAACTCAAGTTACAAGTCTACGGGGCAAAACTCACGCTGCGACTTACTATCGTTTTTACATTGATCGCCATCTTGCCAGGGGTATTGGTATATTTGGTTTCGGTTCAGTTTCTCGGAAAAAGTATTGAGTCCTGGTTCGACGTGCGTGTGGAAAAGGCATTGGAAGGGGGGTTGAGTCTTGCACGTAGCACGCTGCAAAATGGCATGGAAGAACTCGGTAAGAAGGGGCGATTTGTCTCACTAATTTTGGAAGAACAAAATCAGTCCCAATATACCGAAACCATAAAACGATTCGTGAATGAAGGCAGCGTGCAGGCAGCGGCGATATATGACAACACTGGCAAGCAGATAGCGGTGGCAGGCAAGTCGATAAACAAAGGTCTAGAGCCGCCCTCGACCTCAATGGTCAACGAAACATGGAAAATAGGAAACTTCAGCCGTGTGGACACAATGCCTGATGACAGTCTGATATTGCGGGTTTTGGTACCGATTCGTTCGAGTTGGTCGAGTGAAAGGCAGGTGTTGCAGTTTACCCAACCCGTACCAAAACAACTTGCGGCGGATGCGGAGACGGTTCAGGCGGTCTATCGCGATTACCAGGAGCTGTCATTGTCCCGTGTCGGACTGAAAAGACTATTTGGGGTTACGCTGACGTTGTCGATGTTGATAGTGCTGTTGAGTGCCGTCTCAGCGGCTGTATTTTTAAGCGCGAGACTCAGTGCACCGCTGGCAGCGTTAGCTGCCGGGACCAAAGCCGTTGCGGTTGGCGATTTCACCGGAAAATATCCCGTTCAAAGCAAAGATGAGCTGGGGGGGTTGACTACACTTTTCAATCAAATGACATCACAATTGGCAGAGGCCAAAAAACTTAGCCAAAAACAACGTCGTCAAGTGGAGGATGCCAAGACATATTTGGAGAGCGTACTGGCACACCTTTCGTCGGGTGTACTGGTAGTGGACGAACAACGCAAATTGCGTTCGAGCAATGCCAGCGCAAGCCAGATATTAGGGGTGAATGTGCATGAAAAAAACGGGAGTGACCTGAAGCAACTGGGTACTGACCACCCCCTGTTAAGACCCCTGCTTGAAGCCATCAGTGAGAGTCTGGATTCCGACCAAAATCAAAATGTAGTGTGGCAGCGCCAAGTCAAGCGCTTAAGTAAGAATGGCGAACAGGTGCTTTTGGTTCGGGGTACCCGCTTAAATACGGAATCGGACAAAGGTTACGTGGTCGTATTTGATGACATATCTTATTTGCTACAAGCGGAGAGGCAGGCGGCTTGGGGCGAAGTAGCCAGACGACTTGCGCATGAGATCAAAAATCCGCTCACACCGATTCAGCTTTCAGCGGAAAGATTACAACACAAGCTTTCAGAGAAACTCGAAGAAAAAGATGCACAATTTTTGCAGCGCGCCACGCAGACTATAGTAAGTCAAGTGGGGGCAATGAAGAACATGGTGTCGGATTTTGCCGACTACGCGCGTGCCCCAGCAACAAAGTTGACACCACTGGAAGTACACCAACTGATCAACGAAGTGATGGGACTTTACGAAGCCAACAGTACTCCGATCACCCTAATTTTTGGTGCATCCCGAACATGGGTGAATGGAGACGCAACACGGTTGAGACAGGTCGTACATAATTTGCTTCAAAACGCTCACGATGCTGTGCAGCAATCCTTGGAAAGACAGATCACGCTCACCACTTCTAACACCCAAGAAGAAATGCTGAAACTAACCATCGCAGATAATGGCTGCGGCTTTCCTGAACAGCTCTTGGCCAGAGCATTCGAACCCTATATGACTACCAAGGCTAAAGGTACCGGATTGGGATTGCCCATCGTCAAAAAAATTGTTGAGGAGCATGGTGGAAATATAACAATTGAGAATCAACTTCATGGCGGCACCAGCGTAAGCATAGTGTTGCCTTTGCTTCATGAAGAAATTGAGGTGGCATGATGGATTCGAAGAATGTGTTGGTGGTGGATGACGAGGCAGGCATACGCGAGTTGCTGGCAGAAATACTGTTTGATGAAGGGTATGGGGTTCGACAGGCTGAAAATGCAGTTCAAGCAAATCAGATGATTCAACAATATCACCCCGACATCGTTCTGCTGGACATTTGGATGCCGGACAAAGATGGTCTGACATTACTCAAGGAGTGGGTCGCGGAAGGCGAGTTAAAAATGCCCGTAATCATGATGTCGGGGCATGGGACGATTGAGACCGCACTTGAAGCCACACGTATCGGAGCGATCGATTTTCTGGAAAAACCGATTGCGTTAAAAAAATTGTTGGAGACAGTAGAGCGGGTCTTGCAACAAAGTAAATCTTTAAATGCTACAAAACTCAAATCTGATTCAGAAGTATCAATTCCGGAGGGAATGCAAAAAGTATCGTTGCCGCTTGATTTGCCATTCAGGGAAGCACGCGAACAGTTCGACTTGCTCTATCTGCAATATCACATCAAAAAATCTGATGGCAATGTATCAGAAATCGCAGAAAAGATAGGTTTGGAACGCACACACCTGTACCGTAAATTCAAACAACTGGGAATAAAACCCCCAAAAAGATTAGGGGAAGAATCACAATAATTCCAACCCAGCGAAACAGTGGGCCATTGCTCGGGTTGCCCTATTGACTAGCCCTGAGGCATAATCCCGCCCCTTAATCATAAAAACCTGTGCTCAATTCGCAAAGTTTCTTCGGAGGAAAACAGAAATGTCAGCAGCGCGAAATATAACCCCACCAAAATTTAACGACATCACCGGCGCGATTCGCATGCTGGCAGTGGACGCAGTTCAAAAAGCAAATTCCGGTCACCCGGGAGCGCCGATGGGCATGGCGGAAATTGCTGATGTGCTCTGGAATCACCACTTGCGCCATAACCCGGCCAATCCAAAATGGCCGGATCGCGACCGTTTCATGATGTCCAATGGCCACGGTTCAATGCTGGTCTACGCGCTGTTGCACTTGTCCGGCTATGACTTGCCAATAGATGAATTGAAGCGTTTCCGTCAAATGCATTCCAAGACTCCCGGTCATCCGGAGTATGGCTATACACCTGGGGTTGAAACGACCGGCGGTCCGCTCGGACAGGGCATCACCAATGCGGTGGGCATGGCGATGGCGGAAAAATTGTTGGCGAATGAATTTAATAAACCCGGACATGAAATAGTCAATCATCACACTTACGTGTTCATGGGCGACGGCTGCATGATGGAAGGTATCTCACACGAAGCCTGTGCGCTCGCGGGCACTTGGGGTTTGGGTAAGCTGATCGCGTTCTGGGATGACAACAACATTTCCATCGACGGCCATATTGATGGTTGGTACACCGATGATACGCCCAAGCGTTTCGAAGCATATGGCTGGCATGTAATAGCAGATGTCCAAGGGCACGATAGTGCGGCGATCAATGCTGCAATCGAAGCAGGCAAAGCGGTAACAGACAAACCGACGCTCATTTGTTGCAAAACCATTATTGGTGTCGGTTCACCCAATAAGGCAGGCACTCATGACGTTCACGGCGCAGCGCTGGGTGATGCTGAAGTAGCTGCTACACGCGAACACATCGGCTGGAAATATCCACCGTTCGAGATTCCAAAGCATGTTTACGATGCTTGGGACGCACGCACCAAAGGTGAAGGCCTGGAAAAACTGTGGAATAACAAGTTCGCAGAATACAAAAAGGCATTTCCAAAAGAAGCCGCCGAATTCGAACGCCGCACCAAGAATGAGCTGCCCGCTAATTGGGCTGAGCACGCTGCCAAAGCGATCGCGCAAATCAACGAGAAAGCCGAGACAATCGCTACACGCAAGGCTTCACAGAATGCGATAAATGCTTTACAGCCTGCATTGCCCGAATTTCTGGGGGGCTCCGCAGATTTGACCGGCTCGAACCTGACCAACTGGACTGGTGCGCATCATGTGAGCGGCAAAAAACCCGGCAATTACATCAGCTACGGCGTGCGCGAGTTTGGTATGTCACACATCATGAACGGTATGGCTTTGCACGGTGGCTTGCTACCGTTCGGCGGTACTTTCCTGATGTTCTCAGAATATGCACGTAACGCTTTGCGTATGTCAGCACTGATGAAGCAACGTGTGATTTATGTGTTTACCCACGACTCCATCGGTTTGGGGGAAGACGGCCCTACTCATCAACCTGTCGAACAGACTGCAACGTTGCGTTACATCCCAAATATGGAAGTATGGCGTCCCTGCGATACCGTAGAGGCTGCAGTAAGTTGGGTAGCAGCAGTTGAACGCCGCGATGGGCCAACAAGCTTGATCTTCAGCCGTCAAAACTTGGCATTCCAAAAACGCAACGAAGCCCAGATTGCCAACATCCGTAAAGGTGGTTATGTGCTGCACGAAGCCGCAGACGGGAAGCCGCAAGCGGTGATTATTGCCACGGGTTCTGAAATTGATCTTGCAAACAAGGCGCAAGCGGCGTTAGCTGCGGAGGGCATAAATGTACGAGTAGTTTCCATGCCTTCCACCAATGTGTTTGACAAGCAAGACCAGGCATACAAGGACAGCGTGTTGCCCAAGGGAATCAAACGTATCTCGGTAGAAGCGGGCGTAACCGGTGGTTGGTACAAGTACGTTGGCTTGGATGGTGCAGTAATTGGCATGGATTGCTTCGGTGAATCCGCTCCCGCACCGGAATTGTTCAAGCATTTTGGTTTCACCGTTGAGAATGTGGTGAAGACCGTCAAAGGCGTGCTGTAAAAAACACAGAATTAATTAACTAGAACGGGAGAGAAAACAATGGCTATCAAAGTTGGTATCAATGGATTCGGTCGTATCGGTCGTATGGTGTTCCGTGCAGCAGCTAAAGATTTCCCAGAAA
>CAYROQ010000039.1:20171-20409 GCA_964425955.1 uncultured Sideroxydans sp. | reverse complement strand
GTCACCTATACTTATATCTCGTATGCCGTCTTCTGCTTGAAAAAAAAAACGCGACATCGTTGACCGAGTGCAGGAAAACGATACGGTGTTGATGTTCGATGGCGGCAAGATGCACGTTGGCTAGCTGCGCGAATTCTTCGGCAAGCCGCGTGAGCTCGAAATAGTGCGTGGCGAACAGGGTGTAGCTGCGGTTGTTCTCCAGCAGGTGGCGCGCGATGGCATAGGCCAGCGCGAGGCC
>CAYROQ010000039.1:14029-20161 GCA_964425955.1 uncultured Sideroxydans sp. | reverse complement strand
GAAGGTGCTGGTGCCGCGACCGATCTCATCCATGAGCACTAAGCTCTTATCGGTGGCGTTGTGCAGGATATTGGCGGCCTCGGTCATTTCGACCATGAAGGTGGAGCGTCCGCTGGCGAGGTCGTCCGATGCGCCGATACGCGTGAAGATCTGATCGATTTCGCCCAGTGTGGCTTCCTGTGCTGGGACGAAACAGCCGACATGCGCGAGCAGCGCGATGATGGCGGTCTGCCGCATATAAGTCGATTTACCGCCCATGTTGGGGCCGGTGATGAGCAGCGTGCGGCGCGTGTCGTAAAGCGTGGTGTCGTTGGGCGTGAAGGTATCCACTTGTGCTTCGACGACTGGATGGCGACCTTGCTTGATTGCGATCTGCGCATCGTTGCTGAATTGCGGCGCGCAGAAATTCAACGTGGTCGCACGTTCGGCGAAGGTGGCGAGAACATCCAGTTCGGCGAGGGCAGCGGCGATGGCTTGCAGTTGCGGGATGAACGGCGCGAGTGCATCCAGCAGTTGTTCGTAGAGGAATTTCTCACGCGCCAAGGCACGGTCGTTAGCGGAAAGTGCTTTGTCTTCGAAGGTTTTCAGTTCAGGTGTGATGTAGCGCTCGGCGTTCTTCAGCGTCTGGCGGCGGCGGTAGTCGTCCGGTACGTTCACCGATTGCGCGATGCTCACCTCGATGTAGAAACCGTGCACGCGGTTGTATTCCACCTTCAGCGTGTTGATGCCGGTGCGCGCGCGTTCACGTGCTTCCAGTGCCAGCAGAAAATCGCCGCAATTGGTTTGGATACCGCGCAGTTCGTCCAGCTCGGCATCGAAACCGTCGGCGATGACGCCACCTTCGCGCAGGACGGAGGAAGGTTCGGTTTTCAACATCTGCTGCAACAACTCGACTAGCGATGAGTCGGCTTGGAGCGCGGCAGTCAGCTCCCGGATGCGCGGTGCAGACACCTTCGCCAACAGAGCGTGCAGCTCTGGCAATTGTTTCAAGGTGTCGCGCAGGCCGGAAAGGTCGCGTGGACGTGCTGAGCGCAAAGCGATGCGTGCGGTGATGCGTTCTACGTCCACGCTGGATTTCAATTGCTGGTGAACGGCGCTGAACTTGTCATCGAGCTCGTCCACTGCATCCAGCCTCGCACGAAGCACATCACGGTTGCGCAACGGATGATGCAGCCAATGCGCCAGCAAACGGCTTCCCATATTGGTGCCACAGGTGTCGAGCAACGAGAGCAAAGTCGGCGCGGGTTCGCCGCGCAGAGTTTGGGTGATCTCCAGATTGCGGCGGGTGGCGGCGTCCATGCGCACAAATTCGTCGGCGTGATACACCTGCGCGCTGCGGATGTGGGCGATGCTTTGCCCTTGCGTGAGTTTGGCGTAGCCGAGTAACGCACCTGCGGCTTCTAGTCCAACGGTGAACTCATCGCAACCGAAACCGGCGAGGTCGCGCGTGGCGAATTGCTGGCACAGCGCGCGGTGAGCGGTGTCGCGGTCGAAGTGCCAATCAGGCAGCGATTTGTTCGCGGCGCTTTTGTACTGCGGCGCGGCGACACTTTCGGCTACCAATATCTCGGAAGGCTGCAAACGCTCCAGTTCTGCGGACAGTTGTTTGGCAGGAACCTCGGCGAGCGTGAATTGACCCGAGGCGAGGTTGAGCCAGGCGAGGCCGACTTCGTTGTTGCGCTGGTGCAGCGCGAGCAACAGGTTGTCGCGCTTCTCTTCCAGTAAGGCGGAATCGGTGACCGTGCCGGGGGTGACGATGCGCATCACTTTGCGCTCGACCGGGCCCTTGCTGGTGGCGGGGTCGCCGATCTGTTCGCAGATGGCGACGGACTCGCCCATCTTCACCAGACGCGCCAGGTATTGTTCGGCGGCGTGATACGGCACACCCGCCATCTTGATGGGTTGGCCGTTGGAGGCGCCGCGTTGGGTGAGGGTGATGTCGAGTAACTTGGCGACGCGCACGGCATCGTCCATGAACAGTTCGTAGAAATCACCCATGCGATAGAACAGCAACTTGTCGGTGTGCTCGGCTTTGATGCGCAGGTACTGCTGCATCATGGGGGTCTGTTTTTCGATTGCAGGTGAGCTCATGGGCTATTTGAATACGACGTAGCGCCCGCTGAATTCAACTGCGTGGCGTTCGTCCTGTTTGATGAGAATCTCGAGTGGTACTCGCGCCCGGCCATTTTTATTCAGCGATGCGAAAAGTTGGGCGACCGACTCTTCGCTGATGCGACATTCAGCCGCGAAATCCCGGTCGACAGGAAGCACGTAACGGGTGGTGGCTTCCTGGATGACGATGTTATGCGGCCGTCCGGCTTCGTTTAGTTTGAGGTGCAGCAAACTCCAGCCGCACAACACGGCAAGTGAATACAGACTGCCGCCAAACGCGGTGCCCTTGTCATTGATGTTGGCTGTGAGTGGCGCGGTAAGGCACAGCAGAGCGCCATCATAAGTGGCAACACGTATCCCCATCGCGCGCGTGATGGGGATGTCGCGGTGCAACAGTTGTTCGTGTTTTTGCGAGAGCGGGATGTTCATTATCCGGTAACGTGCTGGTGTGCGGATCAGCTAATCTTGACCACGATGTCGTGCAGGCGGTTGGCGCATAACGCCATGTTTTCGGCGGCATTGGTCAGGTGACGATAGATCTCGCGGCGCTTGAACATGTTGATATAGTCGGTGCCTTCGAACAGGGTGGGCAAGGCGATGCGGTATAACTTTTCGGCATGGCGTTCCGCTTTGCGCGCGGCATCGGCATCCAGTGCGGCGGTGGCCGGTGTGGTGCGCAATTTGGCGAAGCCGTTGGCCAGCGCATCGACACCTTCCTTGAGACAGTGCGAGATGTTGCGCATGAAGTCGTCCGGTGTGACGCCGAGCACGTCCATCTCATGCACCGTGGTCTTGCAATACATCACGATCTCGTCGAGCGCGATGATGGCGCGATAGATATCTTCGCGGTCGATGGGGGTGGAGAACGCATCGTTGAGTTCGTGCAGGTTGCGCACTTTGATGAGGTCGGCTTCATGCACGTTTTGTTTGAGCGCGTCGGCGATCTGCGGGTCGCCGTGCTCCATAAACTCAACGAGCAGATTGACGGTGTGCGCGACCTGGATGTTTTGCTCGGTGAGCATCTGGAAAAAGTCGGGCACCTTGGGAAAGACCCGGTCGAGGATTCTGGCAAGCAGTGTTTTGGCGGCTTCAGGCATGGCGATGATCAGGTGAATGCGCGGACAATAAGATAACAGCAAACCGACATCAACGCCGCACCGGGTATGGTAATGATCCAGGTGGCGACGATCTCAAAAGCTTTGATCCAGCGCACTGCTTTGGGGCGCTCGGAGGTGCCGATACCCATGATGGAAGAGGCGACCACATGCGTGGTGGAAACAGGCGCGCCGAACAATGAAGAACTGAAGATCACCGCACCGGCGGTCATCTGCGAATCCAGCGCGTGTAGCGGACGGATCTTGTAGATGGAAAACCCCAGCGTGCGCACGATCTGCCATCCGCCGGAAAGAATCCCCAGTGTGATGGTGATGGAGCAGGCCAGCATCACCCAGAACGGCACTTCAAAGGTCGGGATGAAGCCGCCGAGCAGCAGCACCAGCGTGAGGATGCCCATGCTTTTTTGCGCGTCGTTGGCGCCGTGCGAGAAAGCCAGCCCGGCCGAGGTGACGAATTGCAAATGGCGCAGGTCGCGGTTGATGGAAGGGTGCGCGCCGCGCAACAGTCGCAACATGGTGCGGTGTAACGCGAAGCCGACCCAGAAGCCGATGATGGGAGAGAGGATCAGCGCCACGAATACTTTGGCGACACCGTTCAGATGACCGTGCAGCAGATCGCTGAATCCCCAGGCGACATGATTGGTTCCGGCCGCGACCATGACCACGCCGGCCAACCCGCCCACCAGCGCATGGGATGAAGAGGAGGGGATGCCGAACCACCAGGTCAGCAGGTTCCACGCGATGGCTCCGACTAAACCGCACAGCACGATGGTCAGCGCCAACACGCGATCCAGGTCGTCCAGCGTGATGAATTTGCCGATGGTATTGGCCACTGCCGTGCCACCCAGCAATGGACCGAGAAATTCGAAGAAGGCGACCAGCAACACGGCCTGAACCGGCGTCATCGCGCGCGAGGCGATGACCGTTGCGATGATGTTGGCAGCGTCATGGAAACCGTTGGTGTACTCGAAGATCAGGACGATGAGGATGGTCGAGACCGCGAGTATGAATAACGTGTTTTCCATGAGACCGCCGGAAATACTTTGGTTAGTTGCCTTTCAAGCCTGACGTCAGATGCGGCGCAATGATCTGCAAAAGCTGCGGCTGGATGTTGGGATTGCCCGCGCAGATATGGCCGGTTTTCAGGAAAGTGTCGGAGCCTTGCAGGTCGCTCACCAACCCGCCCGCTTCGGTGATCAGCAGGCATCCGGCAGCGATGTCCCAAGGCTTGAGTCCGGTTTCAAAGAAGCCGTCGTAGCGGCCGGCGGCAGTCCACGCCAGATCCAGTGCGGCGGAGCCGGGGCGGCGCAAACCGGAACTTTTTTGCATCAGGTCTTTGAGGATGTCGATGTAGGCATCCATGTGTTCAAACTTGGTGTAGGGGAAGCCGGTGCCGATCAAACTCTCGATCATGTCCTTGCGTTTGCTGACACGCAGACGTTTGTCATTGAGGAAAGCGCCCCGTCCGCGTGTGGCCGTGAACAGGTCGTTTTTGGTCGGATCATAAATCACGGCCTGGGTGAGGAAGCCGTTATGTTGCAGTGCGATCGAGACGGCGTATTGCGGAAAGCCGTGCAGAAAATTGGTCGTACCATCCAGCGGATCGATGATCCACAAATATTCCGACTCGCCTTGGGCGCCGCTCTCTTCTGCTAGAATCGCATGGCTGGGATAGGCGTCCTGCAAGGCTTCGATGATAATACGCTCGGCGGCGCGATCGACTTCGCTGACGTAATCCGCATGGGACTTTTTGGTGACGGTGAGGTGGTCGAGGTTGTCGGCGGCACGGTGGATCAGATTGCCGGCGCGACGCGCGGCCTTCACCGCGATGTTGAGCATGGGGTGCATATCAGTACGACCTTTTTAATGAGCTGGGGAAATCCGGCGCACATTTTAGTTGGTATTGCGTTTTGAATAAACCAAATCCTTTTGAAAATATCCGAGTCGTTCTGAGCCACACCACCCATCCGGGCAACATCGGAGCGGCGGCGCGTGCCATGAAAACCATGGGGCTGGGCCATCTTTATCTCATCAATCCGCGGTTTTTCCCGGACGCACAAGCCAGCGCGATGGCGGCGGGCGCGGACGATGTGTTGCAACACGCAACGGTGTGCCACTCCATCGACGAGGCCTTGCAGGGCGTGGTGTTCACGGTGGCGATGACGGCGCGGCTGCGCGATATTTCCATTGAAGTGAAAACGCCGCGCGAGGCGATGCCGCACGTTTTGCAACAGGCCAGCGTGGCGCCCGTGGCACTTTTGTTCGGCACAGAGATGTCCGGTCTGACCAACGAAGAGATGGGCAAAGCACAGTTGGGGGTGAATATTCCGGCGAACCCGGATTTTTCTTCGCTCAATATCGCTGCTGCGGTGCAAGTGATGGCGTATGAGTTGAGTGTGGCCGCCGCGTCTTTCAGTCTAGTGACGCCGCCGATACATCCCGCCACGCATGAGCGCGTGGAAGGTTTGTACACCCACTTGGAAAAGGCGCTGTTCGAGATCGGTTTCTTCACCACGCAAAATCCGGCGCGTCTGATGCAGCGCCTACGCAGGCTCTATTCGCGCACCCACCTTGAAGATGAGGAGATCAATATCCTGCGCGGTATGTTGACCGTGGCGACCGAGTACAATGCGCGCCTTAAAAAACGCTATGCGGAAGAATTTCCCGATGTTCAATAACCTCAGAGAAGATATCGCCAGCGTATTCGACCGCGATCCTGCGGCGCGTACGACGTTCGAGGTGCTGACCTGCTACCCCGGACTGCATGCGCGTATCTTTCATCGTTTGTCCAACACCCTATGGCATGTCGGACTGAAATGGCTGGCGCGTTTCGTCTCGCATTTCGCGCGCTGGGTTACCGGCATCGAGATCCATCCCGGGGCGACCATCGGACGCCGCTTCTTCA
>CAYROQ010000039.1:0-14019 GCA_964425955.1 uncultured Sideroxydans sp. | reverse complement strand
CCGGGTGGCCAACCCGCTCTATCGCGGCGGCTGGCGGTTCCTGGCGCGGGCGCTGTCGCAGCTCGCCCGCATGATCACCGGGATCGAGATCCATCCCGGCGCCACGATCGGCCGGCGCTTCTTCATCGACCACGGCATGGGCGTGGTGATCGGCGAGACCGCCGAGATCGGCAACGACGTGACCATTTATCACGGCGTCACATTGGGGGGCACCTCATGGAAAGAAGGCAAGCGCCATCCGACGTTGGGGAATGGGGTGGTCGTCGGTGCGGGCGCCAAGATTCTCGGCCCTATCCATATTGGCGATGGGGCCAAGATCGGCTCCAACGCGGTGGTGGTGAAGGATGTGCCGGCGGGCGCGACGGCTGCGGGCATCCCGGCACGTATCCTGGATGAAGAGAAAAAAGTCGAACACGGTTTTAACGCTTACGGCATCGGCAACGACCAGAATGATCCGCTTTCAAAGGCCATCCACGGGCTGCTTGGCCACAGCGTCACCGTCGATCAGCGCATCGAGTTCATCTTGGTGCAACTTGAAAAGATGGGCGTGAGGGTGGAAGAAGAACGCGCTACCGCAGAGAAGTTCGATCCGAATCATCTGAACAAGATTGTTGATTAAAACAATCGGGTATTCTATTATCCGATTGACGCTTATTTGGGAGCTGGTTCAACTGGCACTCCAATCCGTTAATCCCATCAAACTTTCTGAAAAGGAAATGATATGCGCCTGACTACCAAAGGACGTTTCGCTGTGACTGCGATGGTTGACCTGACTCAGCGCGGGGGCAAAGGCCCGGTGACGCTGGCTGCGATCAGTGAACGCCAGAAGATCTCGCTCTCTTATCTGGAGCAGCTTTTTTCCAAGCTGCGCAAGAATAATGTGGTCGCCAGCGTGCGCGGTCCGGGCGGGGGGTATTGTCTGGCGCGTCCTGCCCACAAGATATCCATCGCCGAGATCGTCGTTGCGGTGGATGAGCCGTTGGATGCCACAAACTGTGGCCGAATGGGCAATTGCAACGAAGGCGAGCCGTGTTCCACCCATGATCTTTGGTTGGGTTTGAGTGACAAGATCCACGAATATTTGCAGCAGGTGAATCTGCAACAACTGGTGGATGGACAAAAGAAAGTGGAAAGTTCGGGTATTCAACCCGTTGTGATGAACAAGTCGATCAGCAAAGCAACCGCAACGGCTTGACAACAAGCCAAGGAAATTAAGATGACCCTGCATTTCCCCATCTATATGGATTACTCCGCGACCACACCCGTCGATCCGCGTGTGGCTGATGTGATGGTCCCGTATCTCACTGAAAAATTCGGCAATCCGGCATCCCGTTCACATGCCTATGGCTGGACAGCAGAAGAGGCGGTGGAGAAAGCGCGCGAGCACGTGGCGGCGTTGGTCAATGCCGATCCGAAAGAGATCGTTTGGACTTCCGGCGCAACGGAATCCAATAATCTGGCTTTGAAAGGCGCAGCCAATTTCTACGCGGAAAAAGGCAAGCACATCGTCACGATAAAGACTGAGCATAAAGCCGTGCTCGACACGGTGCGCGAATTGGAACGCCAGGGGTTTTCCGCAACGTACCTTGATCCCGAGCCGAGTGGTTTGCTTGATCTTGAAAAATTCAAAGCCGCGCTGCGACCCGACACGATCCTGGTTTCGGTGATGTATGTGAACAACGAGATCGGTGTGATTCAGGACATTCCCGCTATCGGCGAAATCTGCCGTGAGCGCGGAATTCTTTTCCATGTGGATGCGGCACAGGCAACCGGAAAAGTGGTGATCGATCTGCAAAAGTTGAAGGTCGATCTGATGTCGTTCTCGGCGCACAAGACTTACGGTCCCAAGGGAATCGGCGCCTTGTACGTGCGCCGCAAACCGCGTGTGCGGCTGGAAGCCCAGATGCACGGTGGGGGGCACGAACGCGGTTTCCGTTCCGGCACTCTGGCAACGCACCAGATCGTAGGTATGGGTGAGGCTTTCCGTCTGGCCAGGGAGGAAATGGCAAACGAGAACGAGCGGATACGCATGTTGCGTGACCGGTTGTGGTCGGGGCTTTCGGATATCGAAGAGGTTTATTTGAACGGCGACATGGAAAGCCGTGTGCCGCATAACCTGAATGTGAGCTTCAATTTCGTGGAAGGTGAGTCTCTCATCATGGCCGTCAAGGATATCGCAGTATCGAGCGGTTCTGCCTGTACTTCCGCGAGCCTGGAACCTTCTTATGTATTGCGTGCTCTAGGGCGTAATGATGAGCTGGCGCATAGCTCGATCCGCTTCACAGTGGGACGCTTCACCACACTTGAAGAAGTGGATTTTACGATAAAGCTATTACACGAAAGGATTGGCAAATTGCGCGAACTATCCCCCTTATGGGAGATGTACAAAGACGGCGTAGACCTCAATACTGTGCAGTGGGCAGCGCATTGAAAACTGAGAAGGGTTAAGGGAGAAGGGTAAAAAGCTTAGAGCGGCGAGAGGGTTTTACTCTTCTCCCTTTACTCTTCTCCCTTCCCCGCTACGAAAGGAGCATCAAATGGCATACAGCGAAAAAGTATTGGATCACTACGAGAATCCACGTAATGTCGGCTCGTTGGATAAGAGTGACAGTTTTGTGGGAACGGGCATGGTCGGTGCACCCGCCTGCGGCGACGTGATGAAGTTGCAGATCAAGGTTGGCAAGGACGGCATCATCGAAGATGCGAAGTTCAAGACCTATGGATGCGGTTCAGCGATCGCTTCCAGTTCACTGGTGACCGAATGGGTCAAGGGCAAGACGGTGGATCAGGCGTTGGCGATCAAGAACACACACATCGCGGAAGAATTGGCTTTGCCTCCGGTGAAGATCCATTGCTCGATCCTGGCAGAGGATGCCATCAAGGCGGCGGTGGCGGATTACAAGTCCAAGCATGGTGCAACGCTTGAGACTGCGGCGTGTAACGGGAATAAATAGGAGTCGGAGATGAGCGTCACATTGACTGAGAACGCGGCGAAGCACGTGCAGAATTTTTTGATCAAACGCGGAAAAGGCGTTGGTCTGCGTTTGGGCGTGCGCACCAGCGGATGTTCGGGCATGGCTTACAAATTGGAATTCGCCGATGCGGCGGAGGATGCCGATCTGCAATTTAGCAGTCATGGTGTGACGGTGCTGGTCGATCCGCAAAGCTTGCCTTATATCGACGGAATGGAACTGGATTACACCCGCGAAGGCTTGAACGAAGGTTTCAAATTCAACAATCCAAACGTCAAAGACGCGTGCGGTTGTGGAGAAAGCTTCAAGGTCTGATGAGTTTTTTCCTATGAAGTCGCTCGATTTTCAGCAGGACTTCTTCAAGTTGTTCGATCTGCCACTTAGTTTCAAAATCGACAACGCATTGCTCGACCAGCGTTACCGCGATTTGCAGTCGCAAGTCCATCCGGACAAGTTCTCGCATCTTCCCGAATCCGAACAGCGCCTTTCCATGCAATGGGCTACCCGTGTGAACGAGGGATATCAAACCTTGCGCAGTCCGCTTGCGCGGGGCCGGTACATTCTGTTGCTGCAGGGCGTCGATACCCAGGAAGAGATGAACACGGCGATGCCGCTTGATTTTCTGATGCAGCAGATGGAGCGGCGTGAAGCTTTGCAGGACGTGCTCCAATCCAAGGATATCGATGCACTTGATGTGTTGAGCGATAGCAACCAAATAGAGGTTGCGATATTGCAACACCAGCTGGAAATACAGCTCGACAAAGCTTTTGATCCCCTCGCTGCAACGGGCACTGTGAGAAAATTGCGCTTCCTTGAAAAACTCGCGGAAGAAATATCATCCGCCTACAACGAATTAGACTCCTGACATGGCACTGCTACAAATATCCGAACCGGGATTGAGCGCCGCCCCCCACCAGCACCGGTTGGCTGTGGGCATCGACTTGGGCACGACGAACTCCCTGGTTGCGACCGTGCGGAACGGCATCAGTGTGGTATTGAACGACGAAGCGGGGTCGGCACTGTTGCCCTCGGTTGTGCGTTATTCGGAAGAGGGCGGTGTGCAGGTCGGTATCGACGCGCAAGCCCTGCAGAGTGTTGACCCGCAAAACACCATCGTGTCTGTGAAGCGTTTCATGGGACGCGGATTGAAAGATGTGGGCGAGGTCATCGATCTTCCGTATCGTTTTGTGGATTCGCCCGGTATGGTGCAATTGAGGACGGTAGCTGGTGTGAAGAGCCCGGTGGAAATCTCCGCCGAGATATTGAAGGTGTTGCGCGACCGTGCGGAGCGTTCACTGGCAGGCGAATTGGTGGGCGCAGTCGTCACCGTTCCCGCCTATTTCGACGATGCGCAACGTCAGGCCACAAAAGATGCGGCGAAGTTGGCTGGGCTGAACGTGTTGCGGCTGCTCAATGAACCCACCGCTGCCGCGATCGCATACGGTTTGGATAATGCTTCCGAGGGTGTGTATGCGGTATACGACCTGGGCGGGGGGACGTTCGATATCTCCATCCTGCGTTTGTCCAGAGGCGTGTTTGAAGTGCTCGCGACCAATGGCGATTCCGCCTTGGGCGGTGACGATTTCGATCAGCGCATCTATTGCTGGGTATTGGAAAAAGCCGGTCTGTCGCAATTGGATGCCAAAGATACACGCCTGCTATTGACCCATGCGCGAGCCGCGAAAGAACAACTCACCGACACGGTGCAAACGCAGATAACGGCGGTGCTGAGCAGTGGCGAACTGGTCGATGTCACCCTCACGCGCGATGATTTCTACGCGATGACGCAGAACTTGCTCACCCGCACCCTGCAACCAACCCGTCGTGCGTTGCGTGATGCGAAGTTGGCGGTGGAAGATGTCAAAGGCGTGGTGATGGTAGGCGGATCGACGCGTATGCCCCAAGTGCAACGCGCCGTGGCCGAGTTGTTCAAGCAGACACCGCTGACCAACCTTGACCCGGATAAAGTCGTGGCGCTGGGTGCGGCGATCCAGGCCAACGTGCTGGCGGGGAATCGCAATGCGGATGAATGGTTGCTGCTCGACGTCATTCCGCTGTCGCTCGGTATCGAAACCATGGGCGGTCTCAGCGAAAAGATCATTCCGCGCAACAGCACCATCCCAAGTGCGCGGGCGCAAGAATTCACCACGTTCAAAGATGGCCAGACCGCGATCAGCATCCATGTGGTGCAGGGCGAGCGCGAGTTGGTGAGCGATTGCCGTTCGTTGGCACGATTCGAATTGCGCGGAATTCCGGCGATGGTGGCGGGCAGTGCGCGTATCCGCGTCACCTATCAGGTGGATGCCGATGGTTTGCTGAGCGTGACGGCGCGTGAGATGAACAGCGGTGTCGAATCCGCAGTGATCGTGAAACCCTCGTATGGCTTGAGCGAAGGCGACATCACTCGTATGTTGCAAGAGGGCAACCAGCATGCACGCGACGATATGCAAGCACGTGCCCTGCGGGAACAGCAGACCGAAGCCGCGCAATTATTGGAAGCCGTGGATAACGCGCTTCACCTGGATGGTGATGCTTTGCTCGATGTGCAATCCCAGGCGCGTATTCGCGGCAGCATGGATGCGTTGCGGAGTGTGTTGATGGGGAGTGACCACCTCGTGATCAAACGTGCGGTCGAGGCGTTGAATCAGGCGACGGTGATTTTCGCCCAAGCGCGTATGGATCGTAGTGTTTCAACTGCCCTCAAAGGTCATAACCTGTCGGAACTGGAAAGTTAGCAATGGACACCTCAAATAATCCAAATTTCGTCGCAATACTGCGTTGCTCACGAAAAATTACTCCTTACATATCAGATATATGCTGCGTCGCATTTTTTCATTCGCGCCTTGTCTTGCTTAGAACTTTGAATTATTAGAGGTGCCCGAATGACCCAGATCATCGTTTTGCCGCATGAAGAGTTGTGCCCCAAAGGAGCGTTGTTTGAAGCGCAGCCGGGGAAATCGATCTGTGATTCTTTACTGGAACACGATATCGAAATCGAGCATGCCTGCGAAAAATCCTGCGCCTGCACGACGTGCCATGTCATTGTGCGCGAGGGATTTAGGAGTTTGGAAGAGGCGGAAGAACTCGAAGAAGATATGCTGGACAAAGCATGGGGATTGGAGCCCAACTCGCGCTTGAGTTGCCAGGCACTCGTTGGTCAAACAGATCTGGTGATCGAGATCCCAAAATATTCCATCAACATGACGAAGGAAGGACACTCGAAATGAAATGGATCGATATTCGCGACATCGCCATCGCACTGGCGGAAAAACATCCCCAAGTGGATCCCGCTAAAGTGCTGTTTGTCGATCTGCATAATTATGTGGTTGATCTTGACGGCTTCGACGACGACCACAATCGCGGCGGTGAAAAAGTGCTGGAAGCGATCCAGGCAACGTGGATGGAAGAGGCCGAGTGATGAATCTGTGGAAGCAAATTTCGCCACGTTGGCTCTACCTTGCGGGAGCACTGGTCGTTGTGTGCCTGTTCAGCACCGCGCTGTATATGCAATATGTCCTGCGCGAAGACCCCTGCCCGTTATGTATGGTGCAGCGCGTCATCTTTATTGCGATAGGGGTGATCTTCCTCGGGGCTGCATTACATAACGCCGGCCGGATCGGCAATTGGGTGTATTCGTCCCTGATCGCGCTCACCGCCCTCGGGGGTGTGGCCGTGGCCTCGCGCCACATCTGGATTCAACACCTGCCAAAAGATCAAATACCTGCTTGCGGACCGGGGCTGGATTTCATGCTCAAGAACTTCCCCATGTCCGAGGTGTGGCAGGAACTGATGCACGGCTCGGGCGAATGCGCAGCCAAGGGTTGGACATTCCTTGGCCTAGGCCTTCCCGAGTTGGCGCTGATCGGTTATGTGGTGCTGGGGTCGTGGGCTGTGGTGATCGCGGTGAAAAAATAAGTCATCTCGCGAACATTTTTTTCGACCTCAATACAACCTCAATTTGATCTGCACCGAAATCGCGCCATACAGCCGGTCTTGAAACGACGGTACAAAAGCGACGTTGGCACCGACGCGCTCATATTCGACACTGGCAACGGGAATGATGGCGGGAAACCAGCCGCCGTTGAGCATTCTCGGATAACCATCAAATCCGCCGAAAACCGCACCCAACTTAACTTTGCCCCACGTGATCGGTTCCCAATACATGCCGAGGTAGTGCGAAGTCTCGCGGTCACTGTTGTAAAACTGACCGACCGTTAGCGAGCTCGTGGTGGAGTAGCGGTATTCCACACCCAATCCAGAGTTGGAATTGTTCAATCCCTTGTTCGTGTCGAAGTGGAAAGAATAAAAGCCCGCGTTAAGCCACAGTTGATTCTGTGGCTGCACTTCGGTCAATGTGAAGGGTGGCAGGCCGTCAGCATGTGCATTGGCGCAACACAAAAGTGCCAGCAAGAGAACGAATCGCTGCGCGTAGATTTTGTAGATTAGGAACAAGTCGAATTTCAAAGCTGTGTAAGGTGAAATTAATTGGGATGGATCAATTCTACAGGTCAAGAATATCACGCGCGGTTGCCGAAATTGCGCCCTCTCCCAACGGGGGAGGGCTGGGGTGGGGGAACACTTATTGACTCTCTTTCAAACCGGAGAAATTAACAAGTAAAGTAGTAATGGAATATTTTGGTTAAATGCCTCTTCGGTCTTTTATTGGTGGAGAATAGAAAACGTGTTCATCCACCCCGTCATTCCCGCGAAGGCGGGAATCCAGTTGGTTGTTTAAACTAGGCTCCCGCCAGCGCGGGAGCGACGAAATACGAATGAATAGAGATGTCCTTGCATGATAAGCAGTTACCGAAAGACCTACCGTGAACTTCCTTGCCCACGCCCTGCTTGCCGGTGATTCTCCCGCCCTGATCGTGGGCGGAGTCGTTGGTGATTGGATCAAAGGAACCTTGCCCGGCGTCTTGCCGCCCGACCTTGCCAAGGGCGTTGCCCTGCATCGCGCCATTGATGAATTTGCCGAATCACATCCCGCTTTCTGCCGCAGTCGCAGAAGAGTTTCATCGCAGCGCAGACGATATGCCGGCGTCCTCGTCGATGTGTTCTACGACCATCTGTTGGCGAAGTACTGGACAGAAATACATCACCGCCCTCTGGATGAATATTGCGACGAAGTCTACCGCCACATCCAAGACAGACTGCCCGACCTGCCCACATCTTCACACCCCGCACTGAACATGATGGCGCAACAAGATTGGCTATCCAGTTACACACACATCGAAGAGATTGCCGACGTGTTGGCACGCATGTCACGCCGCGCACGGCAGCCCAATCCACTGGTAAATGGTGAGCATGAATTTCTTGCGAATATGGAGGGATTTACGATAGATTTTTACGAGTGGTTCGACGACGCGAAAGTGTTTTGCCAGCAGTGGAAGAACGTGTAGATACTGTTATCCATATCAACACCCGTGCAACGCTGGATCGAATAATTTATTCGATTTGAGCACACTCAATGCGACATGAATGAGTTTACGCATCATGGCCCCAATAATGAGCTTGGGTGGTTGCCAGCAGCGTCTAACCGTTCGTAAAAGCGTTTTCCCCAAGCGGTTTTGTACAACGCAACGATAGCGGGCATGTAGAGTGATTTGCGCTGAAGCCCAGATCGCGATTCAAGCCGTGGCGTACGTTGTCGCCATCCAGCACGTAACAGGCACGACCCGCGACCATCAACTCGCGTTCTAGGGCATACGCCAGTGTGGATTTTCCGGCGGCGCTGAGTCCGGTCAGCCACAGCGTTGCCGCTTTCTGTCCCAGCAATCGCACCCGGTCATCAGTGGAGACGTGACCTGTATGGCGTAGGGTATTCGTGTGATTCATGGTGGTGGATTCCCCAAACGACTTCATTTTACCAACGAGATAAATTCTTCGAATTTGCCGCCCCGTGTCTTGGGCAATTCCTGATCGAAATAGTTGAAGCGCAACGTGAAGGCATGCCCCAACGCGTCATGGATCATTGCACTCAACTTGCCTTCCTGTGCCGCGCTCAGCGCTGTTGAAACCACCAATCGGATCTCGACCTCATTCAGTGAATGTTGGATCGCCTGATATTGGCGGATGTCAGCGACCTCTCTGAAATGGTACGCGCCGATCAGCGGCCAATGCTTGCTGCCATCGGGCAACACCACCATGTTGCGGCGCCGTCCCAGGATGCGCGACAGGGTAGGCAGCCCGCGCCCGCAGGGGCAAATTGGGCCGACTTCAGCGTAGTCGCGTATCTCATAACGGATGAGCGGCGTGGCGAAATTATGCAAGTCGGTGATGACCACCCGTCCTACTTCGCCGGGCTTGCACGGACGTCCCGCTTCATCCAGCACTTCCACGAGCAGGCTTTCGCTCTGTACGTGATACAGCCCGCTGACCGGACATTGCAACGCGATGAGGCCGACTTCCTGCGAGCTGTACATATCCACGATCTCGATCGCGCCGAGTTGTTGGCAACGCTGACGCAGAGCGGGATGCAGCGTCTCGCCGATGGTGCGCACCTGGCGCAGTGCAGGCGGAAGCGACGTGCCGCTCTCGTACAGATCGAGCAAGGCCGCGAGGTTGGAAGGATAGGTGAGCAGATAACGCGGGTCGATGCGCGCGAGCCATGCCGCCTGTTGCGCGACATCCAGCGCAAGCGGCTGCGCATACGACGGGCCGGTGTCGAACAGCAGCGTCGCCGGATGTCCCCAGCCGATACGCGCTGCTTCCAGCGGGTCGTCCAGCGTCGGGGTTTTGGCTTTGATCACCGCCAGCGTGGCCGAGAAATCGCGCTGGTGCCACAGGTGTTCGCGCATCGCCAAAGCCAGCCAAATCAGTTGTGTGACTTCGCTGCGCAACACCGTGACCACTTGTCCGGTCGAGCCGGATGTTTGGATCGTGTGAACGGCGCCGTGTTTGTTGGGCAAGTTGCGGCAATTTATTTGTTCGAACTGTTGCATCAGTTCGGCGCGGGTCAGCAACGGGATCGTTGCGAATGATTCGGCGGTCCAGGTGTGTTGCGGCGACAACCCCGCCTGTTCCAAGCGCAGCCTAAAGAATGGAGAGTGTTGATAAGCGTGTGCTGCGAGCAAAGTTAATTGGTCGAATTGTTTTTGCTGCAAGTGTTGCGGTTGCCACCACTGGCTGTGCTCAAGCTGCGTCAGCTGCGCAAGCAGATTAGCGGCGATGGGGTCGGGGATAGCCGGCCAGCCGATGCCGGCTACGCTGCTTTTTAGTTGTAACAGCGGATTCATGCGCGCGCTTGCAGGATCAAGATAGGGCAACGTTCGGCCAATTCGTAATGGCCGTAAAGTAAGCCGGTCTCTTGCAGCGAACTGGGAATGATGTCGCGTACTTGTGAAAGCGTCGGGTAACTGTAGCGGGCGGGCGAATTGCGGTAGAAATCGATGGTCTCGATCTCGTCGGTCGACCAGCCTGTTACGGCGGCGAGTTGTGTGCGGTCGGGGATCAGGCGGTCAAAGGTGGCGAGTGTCTCGGCGACGTGCAAATTATGCTCGGTGCTTTCCGAAGCGATGGCCATCGACAAACGCCATTTGAACGCGTGGAACGATTTCATCTTGCCGTTGAGCGCTTCCGCGCAAACCACTTCACGACTTTCGCGCTGATCGGGACTGACGAAGAGCCGCAGGAAAATCTTGCCGCCGGGTTTAACAACGCGGCCAAGTTGCACGAAGAATTTTTCGTGTTGCACGGGATGTCCCAGCAGCGCCAGACAGCCGTCGCCGAGGATGTTATCGAACGATGATGCAGCGAAAGGCAGCCGTAACCAGTCGCCCAACATCGCCGGTTGTGAACTTTTCCACAATGCAGCGATCATTGCGGCGCTGTTGTCGATGGCGGTGAGATTGGGCGCGAGTTCGGCCAGTTCGGGTGTGACGCCAAGCAACAAACAGCGACCGGGATTATTCCCCAGCGCCAGGCGAAAGTTCTCCACGTCTTCGGCGCAGGGACGTAGCGGTGAACCGAGACGGTCCCATTGTTTGGCGAAATCCTGCCAGTGTTGGTGAGTGGTTTGATCGGGCAGGATGGCTATCATTCAGAACAGGTCTTTTGCTTCGAGTGCTTTGAAAAGTTGCAACACATTGTGCTCGGAAAATGCCGCACCGTGGCGTTCGATCAGTTCAATACGCACACCCGTTGCGCCGTCACGTTGCAGGAAAGTCTGACGTATTCCTTCGTCGCTGACGACGGGCGTGTCGGCGACTGCTCCCGCCAGTTTCGCTTTGTGAATCGCCGCATCCAGATCACTTACGGCGAACGCGATGTGATGCATGCCGCTGCCGTAGCTTTCCAAGAATTTCGATACCTGCGAGGCCGGTGAGGTGCCTTGTACCAGCACGATGGTGGCGCTACCGCAGTGCATCACCGCATACAACATGCCCGAAAAATCGCCGCTGACTTTACTGCGCTCGACCAAGGCAAAACCCAGCGCGGCAGAATATCTGTCGATGGCCGCGTCAATATCTGCCACGGCGATAGCGACATGGTCGATGCCGAGCACCAGATCACCCAGTTGTGCCGCGAGATTATTTTCCCTGTTAGTCATTGGCGGTTCGGCACCCAATCGCTGAGTTCATCCAGCAACGGCCCGAGGAATTTTTCATACTTGCGCCAGCGTTCCACCGAGGTGTTGTAGATCGGCTGGGGCACCTGCGGCACACTCGCCGTTCGAATCTGGCGCTGGGTCTTGTGGAAGTCGAGGCACGCGTCGTTCCATTCCAATCCGCAGTAGTCGAGCATGCGCCGCGCCTGTCCTTCCTGGTCGGCCACGATGTCCTCGTAATTAACATCGAGGAAGACACCGTTTGGCAAGACCTCGCGCCATTGCGTCATCATTCGCGCGTAGTCGGCGTAGTAACGTCCGAGTTCAGCCAAGTCGTAAGTGTGTTCCTGCTTGCGGTTGAACAGCCGCGTGAAGCATGACAAACACGTGTCCACCGGATTGCGGTTGACGTGGATGATCTTTGCGTTCGGCAACATCAGGTGGATCAGCGGCAGCGCGAAAAAATTAGTCGGCATCTTGTCGGTGATGTGTCGTGCACCCGGTGAACGTTGCTGCAAACAGGTGACATATTCGACACCCCAGGCGGCAAGAATAGTCTGGTCGAGATAACGCAGATTATCCGGAAAGGTGGTGGTCGCGGGATGCGTCTTGCGATGCGCGATGCGCAACAGATCGGGTAACTCGCCTGCGCCATACACAGCGGGATGGCTGGCGATAATTTGTTCGGTGAGGGTGGTGCCGGATCGCGGCATGCCGAGGACAAAGATGGGCAGATCGGAAGGATCGCCGCCACCGCGCAGGCGGTCAATATTGTTTTGGGTGAATAGTGCTTTTAATTCGGCGAATTGTTGTGCCGCTGTAGCCGGGTCATAACTCAGTTTCGCGCGTTTCAGTTTGCAGCCGTTGAGGAAATGCGGGAACGCCAGCTCATAGTGTTGCGTGTCGTCGTAACATTTTCCCAAGGCGAAATCCAACGACATCCGGCGGTTTTCGGAAAGTGTGGCGAACTGTTTTTCCTGTTGCAGCAACGCGGCAAAACTCGCGTCTCCTTCCCGCACTTTTCGCACCTGTACCAGATGGATGTGGGCCGCCAGATTGTCGGGTTTGAATTCCAGCGCGCGCTGGAATAAAACTTCGGCGCGTTCCAGCTGGCCGTTTTCCATACACAGATGACCGAGTCCGAGTAAGGCGTCATCACTTTTGGGATCGCGGGACAAAGCGCGGTTGAAAGCGACTTCGGCTTTTTCCGGCTGGGCGATCTCGGCGTAGATGCTGCCCAGCAGCGAATGCGCTTTCGCATTGCCATCGGCCATCTGCACCGCACTCAATGCGGCAGTTTCCGCATCGGGCAGATTCTCCAGCGCCTGCAACGTTTTGGCCAGACCCATCTGCGCTTCGACATAGATCGGGCGCAGTTGCAAAGCGCGCTGATAGTGAACCAGCGCTTGCTCATTCTCTTCGCGCGCCAGCAACACACCACCCAGATTGCAAATCGCCTCGGGATAATTGGGATCAAGTTGCAGTGCCTGTTTGAGCATCGTCTCCGCTTCGTCGCTGCGATCCTCTTCCAGCAAAAGTGCCCCGAGATTGCTCAACGGTTCGAGATAACGCGGGTTGGCGGCGATGGCTTGGCGGTAATAATCCATCGCTGCGATCTTGTCGCCTTGCTCGCGCCTGATGTTGCCCAGATTGTTCATCGCGGGCGCAAAACCCGGTGCCAGTTGCAGTGCGCGTTGCTGTGTAATCGCCGCTTCATCAAGTTGTTTCAGATCGTAAAAGGCGATGCCGAGATTGCTGTGTCCCATCGCCAGGTTGGGGTCGAGTGCCACCGCGCGTTTGCCATGTTCCACTGCCTGATCCAATTTTTGCAAACGGCGCAACACCTCGCACAGGTTGGCGTGGAACAGAGAGGCATTGGGCATTAACGAAACAGCGCGCTGCATCAAGTCGGCAGCCGGATTCAAATTACCCGCCTGATACGCGACCACGCCGAGCAGGTGCAAAGCAGGCGCATGGTTGGGTTGCAGTTGCAATATCTGGCGCAGCCAATGTTCGGCTTCGGCCAGCTTTCCCTGTCCTTGCAGTTGTCCGGCCAGAACCCATGCCTGTTCCGGAGTGAGCGGCTGCGACTGCGGTGTGGTGAATTTGAAACCCGAAGTTGCGGAGGAGGCTGGCATGGAAAAGAAGCGGTATTTTTGTAGGATGTTCAATCGTGCCACGTGGCGCGAAAGTCTGCCAGTTTCCAATAGAAGTTGATAAAAATAGTGCGGCAAAGATATAGGAGGAATGTCACGGGTCATATATCTTTTGGCCTATACCATTTTTTTTGGGCCTCGCGGATAATCCGCAGACTTTTTGTCCGGAATAGCCGAATCCCGATTTCAAAATGAGTTCAAACACGAACCCAAAATTTGGAAAAACCACGTTGCAGCTTACCGCCACCTGTGCGGCGGTCCTGCTCGCGTTCGGTATTCAACACGCTGAAGCCAACCCGCTCGGCGGCAGCGTCATCAGCGGCCAAGCCAGCTTCAGCAGCAG
>CAYROQ010000038.1:0-21596 GCA_964425955.1 uncultured Sideroxydans sp. | reverse complement strand
CCACCCCCGCTGCCAATTGCCCGATCGAGGCCATCTTCTCCGATTGCATCAGGTGTGTCTGCGCTTCTTCGAGTTCCCGGTTCAATGCCTGCACCGCCGCGTAACTTTCGCGTTGCTCCTGATACGCCGATTTGCGTCCCTCGATATTGCGCACGATCGCCACCAGCACGGCCCTGCCATCGCCTCCCATGACTAATTTCAGCGTGAGTTCCACGGAGAATTTACTGCCGTCCTTGCGATGAAACTCGGTATCTAGAACGATTTCTTCGTTGCTGTTCGCACGCAACGCGGCAACCAGTTCGCTGCTGGCTAAAAACGGCATGATTTCGTCGAGTTGCGGCAACGACAGACTTAGCAATTCTTCCTTGCCATAGCCGAACCAAGTCTCCGCACTGTGATTCAGATAAATAATGTGCAACGACTCCGCATCCAGGATGAAGATAGTCTCCTGGGAGTGATCGAGTACGCTCTTGAAATAGAGCAGTTTGTTCAAGATCTGTTTGCGCACGATCGCGTCCGATTCCAGCGTCCGTTTTGTCTGCTCCAATTCGGATGTTCTTTCCCTGACACGCAACTCCAACTCTGCCTTGCTTTGTGCCAGAGCCATCTCGGCGTGTTTGACGCGGGTGATCTCGGTACGCATCGAAACATATTGGAAGGGTCGGCCGTCTTTGTCCAAATTGGGAACTATGGTGGTTTCGACCCAGTACAACTCCCCCGCTTTGTTGCGATTGCATACCTCGCCCTGCCAAGTCTGGCCGCTGGAAATCGTCGACCACATTTCTTCGTAGAACTTCGCGTCATGTGTGCCGGATTTCAATATCCGGTGATTCTGGCCGAGCAACTCATGCCGGCCGTATTGGCTGATCCGGCAGAACTTGTCGTTCACATAAATGATCCTGCCTCCGGCATCGGCAACACTGACGATGGCGTGCTGGTCCAATGCTGCGTGCAACAAGTAGTCGCTCATCTCACTCATACCCAATCTCGCTTACCGAATTGCCATTCATATCAGATACTCCGGTTCTTTAGATTGCGCGTTCTGCCGGATGGGAACACACACCCGAAACGTTGTTCCCTTGCCGACTTCGCTGCGCACCTCGATACGGCCATGATGCTTCTGCAGGATGCCGTAAGAAAGTGACAGCCCGAGTCCCGTGCCTTTACCGATGGGTTTGGTGGTGAAAAACGGGTCGAATATTTTCTTGATGTGCTCGGGTGCGATGCCTTTGCCGGTGTCGGCAATGTCCACCCACACTTCGTCGCCTTGTTGTCCGCTGCGGATGGTGATGGTGCCGTGTTCTTCGATGGCATGCGCCGCGTTCACCAGCAGGTTCATGAACACCTGGTTGAGTTGCGAGGACAGGCATTCCACTTCGGGGATGACGCCGTATTCCTTGACCACTTCCGCTTTGTATTTGATCTCGTTGTTGACGATGTTAAGGGTGCTGTCCAACCCCTGGTGCAGGTCGGAGAAATGCCATTCGTCCGATGTGTCCACGTGCGAGAAATCTTTCAGGTTCTGCACGATCTTCTTCACGCGGGTGATGCCGTCTTTCGATTCGTCCATCAGGGCGCGCAGGTCTTCTTTCAGGAAGGTTATGTCCAGCTTGTCTTTGGCGGTCTTGATCCTGTCCCGCAATCCGGTGTCGGTGATGGCCACTTCGGCCTGTTCGTACAGGTCGATCAGGCCAAAGGTGTCCTGCACGTATTTTTCCAGCGTGCCCAGGTTGGAATACACGTAGCCGATCGGGTTGTTGATCTCGTGCGCCACCCCCGCTGCCAATTGCCCGATCGAGGCCATCTTCTCCGATTGCATCAGGTGCGTCTGCGCTTCTTCGAATTTGAAATTCAATTCCTGCAATTCCTCCAGGCGCCGCTTCTGTTCGATATGCAATTGGATATTACTCAGCGCCAGGCTGACCATGTTCAACAATACCGAGCCCTGTTGCATATCCTCCGCCAGAAATGCAGGAGTTTTTTTGCAACCCTCCACGGCTTCGGTTTCTTTCAGGCATCGGTTGACCGAAATTCCGCCAACGGTGCGTTCCTCAATCTTCAGCGGCCAGCAGATCGCGGAATTGCTACTCGTGTCCCCGCGCTGTTCACGGCGACGCTGAAAGCGCGAGTCATTGGAAACATCGCCGTTCAAGAGTAACGGCTTACCTTCCTGCACCACCCATCCCATCACGCCTTCGCCCAGCTTGACCTGACTGCCGATCACTCCGTTTGGCAAATCGATGCCAGCAACGATGGTCAGACAATCCCGGGGTTTGTCGAGCAATGCAAGAGAGCCGCTTTCGGCCTCGAATCCGTCCACGATGTGTTGCAGGACGCGCTGGTACACGGACGAAACGTCATTTGTCGCCACCGCATCCTGCCCCAGTTTGTGCAGGTCATAAATCCAGGAGAGTTGTTGTAGCCTGACCAGTGACATCCCTCGCTCCCGCGTTATTGATCCGCTACCAAAGCGGAAGCCACTTCCAGTTGGACACGGGTCGGCAGGCACTCTTCGATACGTTCCCAGGAAATATTCAATGTGTCTTTCAACCTTTGCGGAAGGCTTTCCATCAGGTCAGCGCCGGTCAGTCCGCGTTCCAGCAATATCGAAAGATGAACGATGCCTGCCATGGGGTCGATCGGCACTTTTTCCAACCGCAGACAATCGGCGGCGACCCGCTCGATTTCTACGGGAAAGTTCCAACTCCGGATGATCTCGGCTCCCGTGGAGGCATGGTCGAAACCCAGTTCACGGCGCGCGACTCCGATCAAGTCTTCCCCTGTTGCAGCCTGAACTTGCAACAACTCGGCAAACTGCTGCGGCAAACACAAATCCAGCACCAGCAAACCGATATCGTGAAACATGCCTGCGGTGAATGCCAACTGTGGTTCGTCCCGCAACATCCTGGCCATCGCTTTGGAAAATACCGCCACCCGAAAACTTTTGCGCCAATAGGCATGGCGGTCGAATAGACTGCCCGGTGTAGACGGCAATGTCTTGGCTATGCCTGCCGACAAGACCATCGATCGCACCACATCGAACCCCAGCACAACGACGGCATCTTGCACAGAGCCAATCTTGCGGGGCAGTCCATAAAAAGACGAATTCGCCACGCGCAGCAACTTCGCACTCAAACCCTGATCCAGCGAAATCTTGTACACGAGGGAGGGAATGTCCAGAGCGGGATCGCCGAAGCTGGCAATCACGTCCTGAACCACCCCGGGCAGACTGGGTAATTGATACAGTTTGGTAATGAGTTCTTGTTGACTGACGGACATATTCAGCTCTCTTGCCGGTTGGCCAACCAGTCTTCGAACAATTCGGTCTGCAATCCTGCTTCAATGATCAACAACACGCCATTTGATTGCGAGAATTCCCCCATGGAACGGCATCTGCAAGCAATCTCGCGCCCATCAAACGAGAATGGTTTGGCGCCCTCTTGTTCCGTATGAATACCTGTCAATGCCCAGTTGAGTATCTCTGCGGGAAGCACATCCCGTGCAGCCTCACCGATCAGCGCCTTGGTATTTCCGGATGAGAACACTTGATGGGCGGCTTGATTGGCGGTGGCAATATAACCATCGTCACCGATTCCGAGGACGGCGACAGGAAGATGCTCAAGGATCTCCTGTGCGACCCGAACCACATTCAGGCTGCGCAAGACTTCCCGTGTTTTCAATTCGACCCGATGCTCAAGCTCCTGGTTAATGGAGCGCAACGCTTCGTTGACCTGGCGCAGTTCGTTGGTCAACCGTGCGTTCTCAAGCTTCATCTCGTGCCGCTGGAAAGCCTCTTCCACATGGGCGCGCAACAGGTCGTCTTCCCAGGGTTTGGTCAGAAATTTATACACTGCACCACGATTGATGGCCTCGGTCACCGAATTCAATTCGGTATATCCGCTCAACACGATACGTACAGTGTCGGGAAAGAGCTCGCGTACTTTGCTCAAAAACTCGGTACCCGTCATCCCCGGCATACGCTGGTCGGAAATGATCACTCCAACCTGGTGTTGTGCCAGTAACACCAAGCCTTCCTGTCCACTGTTCGCCCGCAGAATGCGGTAACCATCACGCCGCAACAAGCGTGTCAGGGAAGACGAGATGTTTTCGTCGTCGTCAACCAACAATATTGTTCTGTCCATATTGCCCCCGCGCATTGATTCATCACTACACCGCTTTGCAACAGGCGCGTCTTTACCAATGGATCACAAAGTTGCCGAATACAAAATTTCCGCCACACTATCCACCATCCCGTTCACATCACGCCGAACTCCCGACACGAAGATCTCTCTGCAGCCTCATAGGGCGCCCGCATTCATCTTCAGGACACGAACCGTCATTGAAAACCGAATTAGTTGAGATAGCTAAACAACGACAGGTTGGCAACCTTGGCGAACGTCTGTTGCGCCGCCTGCAGATTCATATTCTGTTGTGTCAGGTCACTGATCGCTTTGGTGTAGTCGGTGTCCTGAATCCTGGAAAGTGTCTGCTTGTATTGCAATCCCATAGAATCTCCGCTGAGTTGCAGCGCATCGAGTTCATTCAAGCGTGAGCCGATGGTGGCACGCACACCCAGCACTGTATCCAGACCGCGCCCCAATGCGGCCGAAGCATTGTTCAGACCTTGCTGATAAACCGCCAATGCTGCACTGTTCCCGGCCGGAATGGGCATCGTCAGTGTGGTGATGAGCTTGTCTATAGTGTCAAAGATACTTTGGTTACCACTTGGGCTGACACTGAATGTGTCTCCATTAGCTGGCGCCCCTTTGATGTCGAACTGGATACCATTGAAGGTAATGGCTTGACCGCTCACATAGGGCACAGCCAATGCAACAGGTGTGCCGCTGGTGGTGTCGTTGATGCTGTAGGTAGTCCCCCCGGGGGCGACGCTGAACGAAACCTGATAAGTGTTAGCGTTGTACAGTGTCGCATCGAGCACCACACCCTGACTGACGATGCCGCTGCCGGTATTGGCGGCTGCGGGTGCGGCCTGAAAGGTGCCATTGCCGTTTTTGATACGCATGAAGATATCCGCTCCCGAATCGCTGGTGGGAATCTGACGCGAGGGCGCTGCCTGGACTTTATGCAACACATCGTCACCCTGATACACAACGCCTCCGGCCGAGATTGCAAACGGTTGCACGCCGCCCTGACCGCCGGCATAGAGGTAATTCCCGGTTCCGTCGGTACTGTTGGCCAAACCCAACAGTTCTTGTAAGCTTGATTTGAGATGTGTGGCCAATGCACTACGGTTCGCGCTGCTCGAACCCTGACTGGTCGCATCGAGCACGGTGGTTTGCGCATCCTGCAGCAACGATGTCACACTTTGCAAAAATCCATCGGAGAGGGACAGGGTATTGATCGCCGCCGTGCGGTTGAAAGAGAACTGGGTATTTGCCGAATCTGACATGGACAATTCCACCGCGCGTGCCGCGCCGGCGGGATCATCTGCGGGGGACAGGATGCGGCGTCCGGTAGCGATCTGCTGTTGAGTCTGCGCGATATTGATCTGCAACTGGCTCATCGAGCTGACATTCTCGCTATAAAAAGTACTAGTGCTGATACGCATGATCCACCTACCTTCCGAGAGTCAGCAATGTATCGAACATTGCCTGAGAGATCGACATCGCCTTGGCCGCCGCCTGATAGGCATTTTGATATTTCAACAGATTGGCCGCTTCTTCATCCAGATTGACGCCCGCCACCGACTGTTGGGACTTGCTCACTTGGCTCAACATACTTGCCTGCGCTTTGCTGGTAACCTCCAGTTCACGTGTTTGCGTTCCCACTTGACTGATCAACTGCGCATAGGCTCCCTGATAACTGGCCGTGCCGTTCACCAGTGTATTGGCCGTTTGCAGTTGCGCCAGTTTGAGCACGTTGGTGCCATCCGTGGTGGCATTCGTATTCGGAGTGACGGTAAAAGAATCGCCTGCCAATGGGGTTCCGGTGATTTGCGTGCTCCATCCATTGACACTGATAGTCGCTCCGGGGGTGAAGGCTTGCGCACCGGCAGGTGCGCCTGTACCCGAAACGGTATAGGACGTCGCGCTGGTGAAGGTAAGGGTGATCGGTTGCTGCAAATTCACATTCAACGGCAAACCACTGCTCAAGCTCGGTTGCGAGATGACACCACTGCCAAGATTCGAGTTGGCTGTGTTCGCACGAATCGGACTGGCTGCGGCAATTTTGGCCGGGTCGGTGACCGCCGAAACGAAGTCGCGGGCACCGGTAACGGTGGGACGGATAGCGTAAGAATCTCCGGCCACACTGGCTACGGAACCCGCAGTCAATTGCAGGGTGATTCCTGTTCCGGCAACCACTTGCGCTGTCGCCAGTTGCGCCGCAGTGTAGGACTGCACTGCTGTATTGTTGGAAGTGTCAAACAGGGTGTAGCTGGCTCCGTCGTAATGCAAAGCGTAATCGTGTCCGGTGAGCGCGGTGGCGCTGTTGATGGTCGCGTTCACGCTGCTGTTACCCACGTTGTTGCTGGCAGGAGAGACTTGCGGCACACCGGCCGAGAAGAAATTGCCGCCCAATGCACCTTTCAAATCAATGCCTTGTTGGTGTTGCTGGTTAAAGGTCTCTGCCAAACCGATTGCGATGCGCCCCAACACGTTCTGCGCGGGATCAAGCATGGTTTGGCGGAAGCTCAGATAACCACCCAAGTTGCCGCCTTGTAACGAACTTTGTTGAATGCGGCTAACGCCGCTGTTGTTGACATAAACCACCTCAAGCGCGGTTTGGTCGGTCTGCGAAGTCGTGGTCTGCAACGTGGATGACTTGCTGCCAATGACCAGCGATTGGCCATTGCCGATAAAAACATCCATCGAACCATCCGGTTGCTTGATGGACGAAACACGAATCTCCTGACTGAGTTGAGTCAACACCTGGTCACGCTGGTCGAGCAAGTCATTGGGCGGCTGATTGGGCAAACTTTGTGCCTGAGCGCGCACGATGTTGTCGTTTAACGCGGCGATTTGTTTCGAGTAGCCGTTGATGAGTGCAACACTGTTGCCAATCTGCCCGTTGAGACCGTTGCGAATCTCTGTCAAACGCTGATCCAGCGACTGCATGCGGCTGCTCAGAGATTGGGCGCTGCCAATCATGGTCTGGCGCGCCGCAATCGATTCCGGCGCATCTGCCACCGTGTTTACCGCGTTGAAAAAATCCTGCAAGGTTGGCGCAAGTCCGCCGTTGATGTCGCCCAGCAAATTGCTCACTTGCTGGGACAAGCCGAACTGGGTGGTCAAACTGCTGGATTGCGTTTGCGCTTCAGCCAATTGCGCGTTGAGGAACTCGTCGTAGTTGCGTTTGACGCCCACAACGTCTGCGCCCTGACCGAAGAAACCGGCACCGGTGTTCTGCGGCACCAGTGCGGATTGCAGAATCTCCTGTCGCGAATATCCGGGTGTATTGACATTTGCGATGTTATGGGAAGTCACGCTGATGCCTGCTTGGGCAACCTTCAGCGCACTCACTCCGATGCCATACATTCCACTGCTCATCTTGCCCTCCTAACGACTCATCACCTTGTCTACAGCGGCTATCGGCAACGGATGAAAATCCTTTAGGTAATTCCAACCCGCGCCTGCCAGGGCTCTCCACCAGAGAGTCGAAAAGTCGACTGAAATTTCGGGAATAGTGGACAACTTCCGGCAGCTTTATGCGCGTGTATTGATCGAAACGATTACTTGCACCAATTTTTCGGCATATCGCGGATCGGTCGCATAGCCTGACTGCTGAAGAGCCTGAGCAAAGCCCGATCCGCCTTGCTGCTGCAAAACTTCAGCGTAGCGCGGATTCCCGCTCAACAATTTGGCGTAATCGCGGAAGCCCTCGGCGTAGGAATCATAGGCACGAAATCGTTGAACAACTTTGTTTGCCACGCCGTCCTGATATTCGGTTGTGGTTATTTCTGCCACTTTGCCATTCCATCCCGCGCCGGCTTTGATGCCGAACAAATTGTGACTGGAGCTGCCGTCTGCCATTTTGATCTCGTGTTTGCCCCAACCGCTCTCCAATGCGGCCTGCCCTAGGATGAGGTGCGCGGGGATACCGGTACTGCGACTGGCCAACTCTGCCGGAACTTTCATCGTATCAACGAAGGACTTTTGGATATCGGCCTTGTATGCAGAAGGGATAGCGTTAGAAAGTGGAATGGGAGTGTTGCCGGTGGGAAGCGAACGACCCAACTGTTTGACCATGATGTCCGCCAAGCCGATGCCGCGCGTTGCCATGTCTTGTGCCAATTGTTGATCGAGCATGCCGGTGAACATCTTGGTTTGCTCACTATCCAACATGCCGTCTTGCGGTGTCGCCTCGCGCATGCTTTTCAACATCATGTTGAGGAACACGATCTCGAACTGTTGCGCAGCCGCCTTGAGCGCCTGATCCGGTGCTTGTTTGGCCTGGTAACGCAGCTTGTCCAGAGATTGACTGTCCGCGGCCAGACTGCTGATATCGTTGGATGAGATCGCCATGGTTGCTTCCTTAAATCACCTCAAGATCGGCACGCAACGCACCCGCCGCTTTCATCGCTTGCAGGATGGCCAGCATGTCTTGCGGGGTGGCACCAATCGAATTGAGCGCCTTGACCACATCCCCCAGTGCCACCCCGCGCTTGAGTTGCAACAGGTTGCCGGGTGCCGCCTTGATCTCGATGCTGGCATTGCTCACTGCCGCCGACTCGCCCTGAGCCAACGCGGACGGCTGGCTGATCGCATTGTCTGCACTGATGATCACGGTGAGATTGCCGTGTGCCACCGCGCATTCATCGAGCGAAACTTTCTGGTTCATCACCACCGATCCGGTACGCGCATTGACAATGACTTTCGCACCGGACGTTGCCGCATTCACCAACAGGTTCTCGATACGCGAGATGAACACGATGCGCGCGTTGCCCGACGGTGCTTTGACTTCGATGGTGCGCGGATCCAGCGCGTAGGCGATCTCCGCATCCGGAGAGATGTCGCGATTGATGGTATCGGCCATACGCGAGGCGGTGGTGAAATCGGCCGTGTTCAATTGCAGGAAGATCGAGTCGCCCAAGCCCAGACCCGTCGCTACAGCACGTTCCACGGTGGCACCACCCGGTATCCTGCCCACGCTTAAATGATTGATCTGCGCCTTGGAACCTGCGGCAGCGGCACCCGCACCGCTCACCAGCATATTGCCCTGCGCCATGGCATAGACCTGACCGTCCGCGCCCTTCAACGGCGTCATCAAGAGCGTCCCGCCGCGCAGACTCTTGGCGTTACCGATGGAAGAAACGGTGATGTCGATGGTTTGTCCGGGACGCACGAAAGGCGGCAACGATGCGGTCACCGTCACGGCGGCCACGTTCTTCAACTGCAGGGTGGTACCGGGCGGCAACGTAACACCCATCTGCGCCAGCATAGTGACCGTGCTCTGCACTGTAAAAGGCGTCTGCGTGGTCTGGTCGCCGCTGCCATCCAGACCAACCACCAGCCCGTAACCGAGCAACTGGTTCTCGCGCACACCCTGCACACTGGCCAGATCTTTGATGCGTTCTGCCGCTGTGTTCAGCGAGAGTAGTGCCAGTATTACGAACAGAAAAAATTTGATCCGGTGTTTCATGTCAACACTCCTCAGAACGGCAACACCGTGGTGAAAATTCGCGCGAACATGCTGCTCACGTCCGACGCGTCGAGGTTGGTCGCGCCCTTGTATTCCAGGTGCACGTCGGCGACTTTGGTGGACGGCACGCTGTTGGTGGAACTGATATCGACCGGGCTGACCACACCGGAGAAACGCACGTATTCATTGGAATGCCTGATGGTCACTTGCTTCTCGCCTGCCACGCGAAGATTGCCGTTGGGCAACACTTCGATCACGGTCGAAGTGAGCGTGCCGGTGAAAGTATTGGTACCGGAGGCATCGCTCTTGTTGGCCGATTTCACTGAGCTGCTCCCGGATAATCCGCCGGTGATCGCCGGTGTGGTGACCGCCAACGAACCGCTGTTTTCCAGCGTGGTGCCAGACTTGCCTGAGGCCGATGTCGTTTCGACGATGGTGATGGTCAGAATGTCACCCACCTGGCGCGCGCGCCTGTCCTCGAACAGTGGTCTGTCGTTGACACCTACCTGAAAGATCGCGCCGTTGGCGGGCTGCGCGACAACGGGACGACTTTGCGGCAGCACCGTCAATGGCTCTTTGATATTGGTTGTCGGGACACAGGCGGCAAGCAACGTCGTCAGCGAAATTATCAGCAACTTAAGTGAACTGGCCATGGCGCACCTCATCAGATTTGTGACAGTTTCTGCAACATCTGATCCGAGGTGGTGATGGCCTTGGAATTGATCTCATACGCGCGTTGGATCTGGATCATATTCACCAGTTCTTCCACCACGTTCACATTGGAAGTCTCGACGTAGCCTTGGCTGATCGTCCCGGTGCCGTTGGTTCCCGGCACGTTGGTGCTGGGTGTACCCGACGAGGCGGTTTCCAGATACAAGTTTTGCCCCATGCTCTCCAAGCCCGATGGATTGATGAAGCTCGCCACCTGCATGCTGCCAACCTGTACCGGTGCAGTCGCGCCCGGTTGGGTAACGGTGACCACACCGTCCAGAGCGATGGTAACGGTGGTGGCGTTGGCTGGAATGGTCATGGCCGGTTGCACCACATAACCGTTGGAAGTCACCAGCTGGCCTTGATTGTCGGTCTGCAAAGAGCCGTCGCGGGTATAGCCCGTGGTGCCGTCGGGTAACAACACTTGCAGGAAACCTGCGCCCTGGATCGCCACGTCCAGTTTGTTGCTGGTCTGCTGCAAATTGCCTTGGGTGTGAATACGCTCGGCAGCGATCGGGCGCACACCGGTTCCGATCTGCAAACCGGAAGGGATTTGCGACTGTTGCGATGACTGCGCGCCGGGTTGGCGCAGGTTCTGGTACAACAAATCCTCGAACACCGCGCGCGAACGTTTGAATCCGGTGGTGCTGACGTTGGCCAGATTGTTGGAGATCACATCCATCTGCGTCTGCTGCGCTTCAAGGCCGGTCTTGGAAATCCACAGGGAGCGAATCATGTTTGCGTCCTTTCAAATGACTTTTGCCTGGTTGACACAATAGCGATATGGACGCAAAACCATCCAGTGAACACTCGGGGGAAAACGACTCAATTTCGGATTTTGGGAAAGGCTGGTTGTCACGCGGAAGCGCGGAGTACACGAAGTGAGGACAATCGCGCAATTCCTGTCACTTTTGATTTTCCCCGCGTTTCCGCGTGAAACTGCTTTTATCAAATCAAGCGTTGATGTTAAGCAGCGATGCCGCTTGTTTGGCATTGGAATCCGCCGTTTGCAGCAACTTCATCTGCGTATCAAATTGACGCGCCAGTGTAATCATGTTGACCATGGATTCCACCATGTTCACATTGCTGCTTTCCAGATTCCCCGAGACGACTGTGACGTTGGCATCCGCCTCCGCCGCATTACCGTCGCGTGTGCGAAACAGCGCATCTTCGCCACGCACCAGTAAATTTTCCGGTGGATTGGTCAGCTTGATGCGTCCGACCACCACCAGTTGTGATGGCTTGGTGCCGCTGGGTACGGTGGAGATGGTGCCGTCTTTGGCAATGGTCACTTCGCTATCGGGAGGAATGGTGATCGGTCCGGCATCGCCCATCACGTTCAATCCACCACGTGTCTGCAAGAGACCGTCGGGTAGTACCTGAAAGCTGCCGTTACGGGTATATGCCTCGTTGCCGCCGGCATCCTGTACCGCGATCCAACCTTTGCCGTCGATTGCCACATCAAGTGCACGACCGGTTGCCTGCATCGCCCCCGGGGTGAAATCAGTACCCGCCGTCGAGTCCACCACGAAGGTGCGTGTGGGCAACCCTTCACCCACCAGAGGCACACTGCGGAACACATCGATGGCTGAGCGAAATCCGGGCGTATTGGTGTTCGCCAGGTTCTGTGACACCGATGCCTGTTGTTGCAAGATGTGAGAAGCACCCGTCATCGCGGTGTAGATCAGCCTGTCCATATCAGCCTCCGCAGTTCAATACGATCAACGCAAGTTCACCAAAGTCTGCAAGATCGCGTCCTGCGTCTTGATGGTTTGGGCGTTGGCCTGATACACGCGCTGTGCGGTGATCATGTTCACCAGTTCGGCGGTCAGATCGACGTTGGAGTCTTCCACCGCCGACGTCTGTAACACCCCCAGACTGGCGGAACCGGGAGCGCCGGTGAGCGGCGTTCCCGAGGAAGATGTCTCACCCCAGTTGTTGCCCCCCATTGGTTGCAGGCCTTGCGGGTTGTTGAAATTCGCCAATACGACTTGACCCAATGTCTTGGTCTGTCCGTTTGAATACCGTCCGGAAATCATCCCGTCAGAACCTGTGCTAAAACCCGTCATACGACCCGAAGTGTAACCATCCTGACTCAACGCATTAACACCGAAGATGCCTCCGAATTGCGAGGTGCCGGAAAAATCGAATGTCAGTGTCTGAGCTGCCGCGCTGGCGGGATTTGTAACTGACAACGTTACCCCGGATGCACTTCCGGTACCGGCTGCCGATGTGGTAAATGAAGTCGCGTTAGGGATGCTGCTGATCGTGGTTCCCGGCGGGAATCCGCCGCCTGTCACCGCTGCGCCAACCGCCAAGCCTGAGGTGGTACTCACTGTGGCCGTGGTGCCTGCTGCATTAAGTGAAGAGCCAGCAAGCGAGATGGCTGGCGGGGTGGGATTGAATGAGGATGAAACGACGGGGGACGCGGGCGTTGCCAATGTGCCATTGGTGTTAAAAGACAAGACAGATAAAGGTGTGCCGGCGGATGGAACTATGCCGCCATCTACAACCAAGTGCGTATTCCAAGTGTTTGCCGCTGTCTTGGCAAAATATAAGGATGCGATATGGCTGGCACCCAGACTGTCATACACCGTCATCGAGGTAGAGTTGTTGAACGTAGCTGAATTGTTCGGATCGAAGGCAGGTGCGGCGGGGATGATGGTCGAACGTGCATCGAGATTCAGGCCGGCATTTATATTGGTCGTTTTATTGGGTAACAAATCGGCTGCTGATATCTGCAGATCGGTCGGAGCTGTTGCCACGATCTGCCCCTGAGAATTGGGCAAGAATCCAGTCAAACGAACTCCTTGGTTGTTAACAACATACCCATCCTTGTTCAGCTGAAACTGTCCATTGCGCGAATACAAGATCGAGCCATTATCGTTCAAGCGGAAAAATCCATTTCCGCTCACTGCCATATCCAGCGAATTGTTGGTGGTCGTGATATTTCCCTGGTTAAATTGCTGGGCCACAGCCGCCACCCGTGTACCAATACCGGATTGCGCCCCGCTCGAACCGGCCAGGGTACTGGCATAGATATCGGCGAACTGCGCCTGCGACATCTTGAAACCCACCGTGTTGGAGTTGGAGACGTTGTTACCAATCACGTCCAAATTCTTGGCTGCGGCATTGAGACCTGAAAGTGCTTGTTGAAAACTCATGTTTTTCTCCTCGTTACAAGATTTGCTTGATGGTCGTCAGGCTGACTTCGCCCAATTGACCGACATTGACCGTGACGCCACTTTGGCTCTGTGCCACGCTGTTCACCAAACCATATGACAAGGTGGTCGCTTCACTTTGTTTGCCACTCAACACGGCTGCCGCATTAAACTGATAACTGCCATCAACCGCTGTCGAGCCACTTTCTGTGCGGCCATCCCATTGCACTTGCACCACGCCGCTGTTTTGCGAACCTAACTGCAATGTACGCACCAGATTGCCCGAGGTATCGGTGATATTGACACTCACGCTGTCCACTGGCTGCGTCAACTCGACCGCAGCATTGGCTTTACCATTCAACAGATCGATCTGCGTGCCGGGAACCAACACCGCATGCCCGATCATTGATACAGCCTGCAAAGATTGGGAGGCCAACATGCTGGCACTCAGTGCTTGCACGGTTGAGTTCAGTTTCTCAATTCCGCTTACCGTTGACAGCTGCGCCATTTGTGAAGTGACTTGCGCGTTGTCCAGCGGGTTGAGCGGATCCTGATTCTTCATCTGCGTGACCAGCAACTTGAGGAAGCGATCCTGTGTGGCGCCCACCTGTGTTGCGGATACAACACTGGCTGCCTGTGAGGCAGCCACCGACGCGTTGTTTTGTACCGAGGTGACCATGTCCTATCTCCTTTATTGACCGATGGTGAGCGTCTTGAGTAACAATGTCTTGGAGGTGTTCATCACATCCACGTTGTTCTGATACGAGCGTGAGGCCGAGATCATGTTCACCATTTCATCCACCGGATTGACGTTAGGCAAAGTTACATAGCCCTGTTCATTCGCCATCGGATGTTTGGGGTCGTACATCACACGCATCGGCGAAGTATCTTCAACCACAGCAGACACCTTGACTCCCGCACCCACTTGTCCCGCGATGGGCGTGGTGCTGAATACAACTTGCTTCGCGTGATACGGTTTTCCATCCGGCCCGGTGGCGCTATCCGCATTGGCGAGATTGCTGGCCACCACGTTGAGTCGCTGTGACTGGGCAGTCATCGCGGAACCGGCAATGTTGAATATGTTGAACAAAGACATATCGTATTCTCCTAATTGAACAACTCATCCCAAGCCCTTCACTTTGGTACACAAGGCAGTGCCCAAACTCGTTTCGCTTAACCCTGTAATGCAGTGAGGACGTCTTTACCGGCATCGCTAATAAATCGCAGACTGGCTTCGTAACGCAGTGCGTTGTCGGCGAACTGCGCCCGTTCCACATCCATATCCACGGTGTTGCCGTCGGCACTCGGCTGCAGTGGGGTGCGGTAGAGTACCGGCGCGCCCATCACACCTCCTCCTGTCGCTCCGCCCAAATGACTGGTTGACGTCGTCGCCAGCGGTAAAACTTCGCTGGAACCTTCCATCGCACTTTTCAGTGCACTGGCAAAGTCAATATCCCTGGCTTTATAGTTCGGGGTGTCCGCATTGGCGATATTGGATGCAATCAGCTCTTGCTTTGCTGCACGCAAGTTCAAAGCCACTTGGTGGAATTGAAACAACTGGTCTATCCTGCTATTCATCTGCCTTCCCTGCCTTCCTCGCACCTTCTTCGATGGATTGCATACTAAACAAGGCAAGCACACCCCTATCTACCGATTAAAGGTGAAAACCAGTTTTATTTCGCGCCTTAGCTCTGGCAGGACAGACAGACAATGTCTCCCATGAAAATTCTATTCAGAATTGTGTTATTCCTCGGTTGCGCTGCCCCGCTGGCCGCAATCTCGGATATCCGGCAAAGTCACCCGTTGATCCACCAAGCGGCGTTTGAATTCGCTCGGCAGCAGACGCTCAATCTGCCCGGAAAGGTCAGTATCAAAATACAAGATATCGATTCACGGGTAGCCTTGGATGCTTGTGAAAAACTGGAAGCTTTTCTGCCAAATGGTGCCCAGATACCCGGCAAGACCAGCATCGGTGTCCGATGCAACGAAAAGCCGGGATGGAGTATTTTTGTTCAAGCCAATATAAGTGTCAGCGTGGAACTGTTAGTCAGCAACAAACCGCTGACGCAAGGTAGCGTATTGGGTAATGATGACTACGATCTACGAAGGGGAGAAATGAGCCAGCCTGGGTTGCTGTTCGACCCGGCACAAGCCCTTGGCAAGGTACTTAAATATTCTATTGGTGCCGGGCAGGTTTTGCGTCTGGATATGTTGCGCGAACCATTCGTCATTCATCAGGGGCAAACCGTCAAACTGCATGCGCGCGGAGACGGCTATCTCCTCAGTACTGAAGGCTTGGCTATGAATGACGCCGCAGCCGGACAGGGGATAAAGATCAAAGTTACTTCTGGCCAGCTCATTTCGGCGACTGCCACTACCGATGGAAACGCAGAGGTCAAACCTTGACGGCAACTGCAAAACCTATAACACTGTCCCGGTGTGGGAGTGTGGACGCCCTGCCGCTCGCACTCTAAAGTTCAAGAAAGTTTTGCCGATGAGTGTGTCAATCGAACCACTGTAAAGGGAGTACCCAATGAAGATTGAAAAGAACACTAAACCGTTGCCCCCAACTACGGTTGGCGAAGCCGGCACGCGTAATATCGCAAAAGCCAATACCGGAAAAGCCCCGGCTACTGACTCCGCAGGGACCAGCGTGCACCTTGGGTCGACCACTGCACAATTGCGCAGCTTGGAAAGCAGCGTTTCCAGCGCGCCCGTGGTGGATGCCAAGAAAGTCGCCGAGATTAAACAAGCAATCAGCGAAGGACGCTTCCAGGTCAATTCTGCCGTGGTCGCGGACAAACTGATCAACACCGTACAGGATCTGATCAGCGCGAGTGCCCGTTGAATAAACACTCTCCCACTGCCCAAGGGTCGGCAGCATTGGCCCGGTTGAATGACGAACGCGATACATTGCGCGATTTCATCGTGTTGCTTGAACAGGAACAGAAAATCTTGCTGGGGACAGATACAGAACCCTTGTTGGTTCTGGCCGAACTCAAGACAAGCATCGCAGACAAATTGGCGGCTCTGGAGCAAGATCGTTACAGAGAATTTGCAGGCTCGGGTGGCACTGCGGAATGGCTGAAGAAGAATGCGCCCCAGTCTGCCGTGTTGTGGGAAGAGATCATCAGCCTTGCCAAACAGGCGCAAAGCTTGAATCGCAGCAATGGGGATTTAATTCAGATCAAGATGCGCTATAACCAGCAAGCCTTGACAGTGTTGATTGGCGCCACTCAACACGCCGCCGGGCTGTACGGACCTGACGGTCAAACCAATCTGCCCAGCACCGGCCGTAATCTAGGAAGTGTATAACGCCCTGGCAATCCACTGGCTCGTGCGCACCCGGTCCGGTCCTTCGTGACGCATGATTTGCCACATTGACGGATTCTGCGGATGCAAGGACAATCCCGCGCACCTTGAAGCTTAGCCGGATGCGGTATGTTCAATCCCACGCGTGACGATGCAAGAAAATTTCTATTTGAATCTTGGCGCAAACGACGCAGGGGCGAATTACTTTCTCCGCTCGAAGATCTCACCGCCCAACTCATTGAAAAACACCCCGAGTACCACGCGCTCCTTGACGACCCGGATAATTATCAGGACAAGGATTTTGCGCCAGACGGTAGTGTTGTAAATCCATTCCTGCATTTGATGATGCATCTGACGATTGAGGAGCAGATCTCAATCGGCCAGCCCACCGGTATCCGTGAACAATTTACGAGACTGACACAGAAATACCAATCCGAACACGAAGCGCAACATGCCATGATGGATTGTTTGGGCGAGATGATCTGGCAAGCACAACGTAGCAAGACATCTCCGGATGCCTCCGTTTATTTGAACTGCCTGGTGAAGCAGTGATGGGTAATCGATTGGGCAAAATCGTTACGCGTACCGGCGACGATGGAACGACCGGATTGGCTGATGGCACGCGTGTCCCCAAGGATTGTGCCCGCATCACTTCGCTTGGCAATCTCGACGAACTCAGTAGCCATCTAGGTGTTTTACTTTCCGAGTCGATACCCCCGGACATCCGCTCCGAATTGATTCAAGTCCAGCAAGACTTGTTCGATTTGGGCGCGGCGTTATCCCTGCCGGGTTCTGCATTCGGCAACAATAAATTGACCAGACTGGATAAGGCCATCGCCTCTTACAATAGCGACCTGCCGCCGCTGAAGGAATTCATCCTTCCCGGAGGATCGCGGGCTGCTTCACTTTGTCATGTGGCTCGCTGTGTCACACGCCGCGCCGAACGCGATTTGCTGTATCTGATCCACAGTGAGAATGAAAACCAGGATGCTCTGCGTTATCTCAACCGGTTATCCGATTTGTTGTTCATCGTGGCACGAATACTCAATCGGACTGTCGGCAATACTGAAATTTTGTGGGAACATCAAAAACCGTGATCCGGTGGTCGTGTTTAATTATTTGACATCAAGTTTGGAACACACATTGCAAGTGAATATTTACGTTAGAGTAATTTTGTTATCAACTTGTTAAAGGGAGAACACAATGCCGCACCGCCATCATCACCAACCTTTCGTATTAAAGACTTCAACACATCTGCAAGAAATTTTGGAGCCGCACAATGTTCCCTGGCAAGTTGAATTAAAGGATCCGGCTGTGTCGGTAATGACGGATTTTCGTGTTCGCGGAATGTTCAAAGTCGAACCGGACGAAACGATCGACGAGGCTTTGCGTAAAATGAAAGTCGCGGGTTTGCGCATTGCATTCGTCAAAGAAAAGACTTCTGAAAAACTGCTTGGCTCGATCACCTCGTACGACATCATGGGGGAAAAACCCATGCGTTTTCTGCAAAGTGTCGGCTTCTCTGACCGCGGTGTCACTCACAAGGATATCCGGGTACGCGACATCATGGAAAGCACCAATGACTGGGTCGTTGCCGAGATGCACGATATCGAAAATGCGAATGTGCAGAACATTCTGGAGTCGTTGCAAAAACACAGCCGTACACATCTTCCGGTATTGGATGTCAAGGCAGGGCAAGAACCCAGGCTGCGTGGCTTGTTCTCATCGTCCAAAATACTGCGTTTGACCGAGAGCAGTCGTCAAAAGGCGGCAACAGCGAAATAATTTCAGTATACAAAAACAAAAAGGGCGCACAGTTTTTGTGCGCCCTTTTTTTGTTCCGACTCAAGGTATGGGGGGAGATTTGGGTTTTCTTAAACCAAGCAGGAGTAATACATAGCCTGACAGACAATAGCCAAAAAACAGCAAGAACAAATGTAAAGGCGGATCGACAGATACCAGAATGAAGAACAGCGCAAAGAGGAAAATTACGATAAACGGAACACTCTTGCGCATGTTGATTGATTTGAAGCTGTAGTACTTCAAATTGCTCACCATACTTAAACCCGCGAACACGGTCAAAGCTACCGCATACCAGCGCCACTCGCTACCGTTGAAGTGATTGTCCTGCATCACCCATACAAATCCTGCAACCAACGCCGCCGCCGCCGGACTGGGCAATCCCTGAAAATAGCGTTTATCCACCACATCGATATTGGTATTGAACCGAGCCAAGCGCAACGCTGCTCCCGCGCAGTAGATGAATGCGGCGAACCAACCCCACTTGCCCAGATCACGGAAGGCCCATTCATAAACGAGAATGGAAGGAGCGACACCAAATGACACCATGTCCGATAGGCTATCGTATTGGGCACCAAACTCGCTCTGAGTGTGCGTCATCCTGGCCACACGCCCGTCAAGCCCATCCAATACCATGGCGATGAAAACAGCGACAGCAGCAACTTCAAAGCGGCCGTTCATCGCCTGTACGATGGCATAGAACCCGGCGAACAATGCAGCTGTTGTGAATAGGTTGGGCAGCAGATAGATACTGCGTCGACGTAAGTCCATGTGTTGCTTGCGCTGATTCAGATCGGTCATAGATATATGCGCTTCGCCAGTATGGTGATCGTGGCGGGCACTTTATCACCGATGATCGGGTGAGGATAGTTGGTCATTTTTCTGGGAAGTGTATAGAAGGAATGGAGAAGAGTGAAAGGTTCGAAACCGAAGGTATCACTCCTCCCCCTTAAACCCTTCACTCTTCCTATTGTTTTTAGTTCTTGGATTGGTCAACCAATTTGTTCTTGGCGATCCAAGGCATCATGGCGCGCAATTGTCCGCCCACTACTTCGATTGGATGCTCAGCATTCAATCGACGACGTGCAGTCATTTCAGGATAGTTGGTGCGGCCTTCCAGGATGAACTGTTTGGCATAAGAACCGTTCTGGATATTCTTCAGACATTCCTTCATCGCGGCACGCGCCTGGTCGGCGATCACGCGCTGGCCGGTAACGTATTCGCCGTACTCGGCGTTGTTCGAGATGGAGTAGTTCATGTTGGCGATACCGCCTTCATACATCAGATCGACGATCAGCTTAAGTTCATGCAGACATTCGAAGTAAGCCATCTCCGGTGCGTATCCGGCTTCAGTCAAGGTCTCGAAACCCGCCTTCACCAACTCAACCGCGCCGCCGCACAGTACGGCTTGTTCGCCGAACAAGTCAGTCTCAGTCTCTTCACGGAAATTGGTCTCGATCACACCGCCCTTGGTGCCGCCGTTTGCGGCCGCATACGACAATGCGATGTCTTTCGCCTTTCCGCTCTTGTCTTGGTAAACGGCGATCAGTGTCGGTACGCCGCCACCCTTCAGATACTCGGAACGCACGGTGTGGCCCGGACCTTTTGGCGCGATCATGATCACGTCCACATCGGCACGTGGCACGACTTGGTTGTAGTGCACGTTGAAACCGTGCGCGAATGCCAAGGCAGCGCCAGCCTTCATGTTGGGTGCGACATCTTTGTTGTAGACGTCGGGAATATTCTCGTCTGGCAACAACATCATCACGACATCAGCGTTCTTCACTGCATCAGCCACTTCCGCGACCTTGATGCCAGCAGCTTCGACCTTCTTCCAGGAAGCGCCGCTCTTGCGCAGACCGACAGTCACGTTGACGCCGGACTCTTTCAGGTTCTGTGCGTGGGCGTGGCCTTGGGAGCCGTAGCCGATGATGGTCACTTGTTTGCCCTTGATCAGGGAAAGGTCTGCGTCTTTGTCGTAATAAACTTTCATGTTGGCCTCGTTGAAAAAATCAGTAATTGTAAAATCGTCGTTAAAGTTTCAGGACACGTTCGCCACGGCCGATACCGGAAGATCCGGTGCGAACCGTCTCGATAATCAGATCGTGATCAATCGCTTGCAGGAAGCTGTCCAGCTTGGAACCCGTGCCGGTCAACTCAATGGTGTAGCTGGTGCTGGACACATCGATGATGCGTCCGCGGAAGATATCGGTGACACGTTTCAGCTCTTCACGCGCCTCGCCCACCGCACTCACTTTCAACAGCATCAACTCCCGCTCCAGATGATCGCCGTCGGTCAAATCCAACACCGCGACGACGTCCACCAACTTGTTGAGCTGCTTCTTGATTTGCTCAATGATCTCATCCGAACCGCGCGTGACGATGGTCATACGCGACATGGTGGTGTCTTCAGTCGGGGCGACGGTCAACGATTCGATGTTGTAACCCCGTGCAGAAAACAATCCGGCCACTCGCGACAGCGCTCCGGCTTCGTTTTCCATCAGTAATGAGATGATGTGGCGCATCACAGATCCTCCGCCAGAATCACTTCGGACAAGCCCTTGCCGCCGGGAACCATCGGATAGACGTTCTCGGTCGAATCGGTGCGGAAATCAAGGAACACCAAGTCATCCTTGCGTGCAAATGCTTCCTTTAAGGCACCTTCCACATCAGACGGTTTGTCGATTCGGATACCCACGTGTCCATAGGCCTCGGCCAATTTCACGAAATCGGGTAACGCGTCCATATAGGAGTGCGAGTAGCGGTTGCCGTGGAAGAATTCCTGCCACTGTCGCACCATACCCAGATAGCGATTGTTCAACGCGATGATCTTGACCGGGATGTTGTACTGCTTGCAGGTGGAGAGCTCCTGAATGTTCATCTGGATGCTGCCCTCACCCGTCACACAGGCCACGGCCGCACCCGGATGTGCGAGCTGCACCCCCATCGCGGCGGGTAAGCCAAAACCCATCGTGCCCAAGCCACCGGAATTGATCCATTGGCGCGGTTTAT
>CAYROQ010000037.1:4732-22940 GCA_964425955.1 uncultured Sideroxydans sp. | reverse complement strand
CCAACACCTTCATCAGACCGTAAGCCATGATGCAGGCGACCATCACTTCCCAAGTGGCCTCTACCCACAAGTGGATCACCCACCACCACCAATATTGATCGATGGAGATGTTGGTCGTATAGAACATACCGGCCAGATAGATGCCAAACAGGGCTAGCATATCCAACACTAACACCCCAGCGATACCCGTATAGCGTCCTTTGGAGAAAGTGGCAGCAACGTTATAGAAGACCACTAGCACACTCACCACGATACCGATGTCAGCCCAACGCGGTGCCTCGATATATTCACGGCCTTCGTTGATGAGCCAGATGGAGGATTCCTTGCCGGGGCCTATCTGCACGAACAGATATACCAACACGACGACGGTGACTGCCGCTGTGAGCACCCAATAGATTAGATTGCCGAGTTTGAGTCCGACCACTTCATGCTGCGACTCTTCTTCCAGCAACCAATACACAGAACCGAGGAAGCCATACAGCAACCACACTACCAGCGCGTTGATGTGTACCATGCGGTTGACGCTGAAATCCAGCACGCCATATAAGAAATCCGGGTACAGGTATTGCAACCCCGAGAGCAGGCCGAACAATACTTGCGCACCGAATAACACGATCGCCACAGTAAAATATCTTACCGCCAGCTTCTGCCCACCGTTCAGGTTGGCACTATCCAACATTCCTAGCGTCGCCATGATCAATTCTCCTGTTCGATAGATTTGAAGTTATAGGGGAAGCCGTTGGTGTCGATACTGGACATCCACTTCAGGAAAGCCACCACGCCACGCGCCTCTTCGTCGGTGATGTCCAGCTTGGGCATACGCCGCCCCATGCCGTTGTGCAATTTGTCGGAGGGGTCTTTGATGAATTCGACCATCTGCACTTCGCGCACCTCTTTGGTATCCCAATACAGGTCCAGCCATGATTTAGTCAGATCGGGCGCGTAATAGGCACCGTTCCCCAACAAGGTGTGGCAGTTCATGCAGTTCTTCGACTGCGTGGTCAACTTGCCCAGCTTGACCAACGCCTCAGCATCTTCTTCGTTCAACTCTTTACCGAACAGCGGTTCTTTTACGCCAATCACTGGCACTTGCACAAGGCGCTTCTCATCGAATTTGTATTCGATGCGATGGTTGATGACCGAATATGCAGGAACACGTTTTGATCCGCTGGATATTTGAGGAATCGTATCCATCGTTAAAAAGATCAGCGCGACGAAGGAACCGCCGGTAACCCAGATGGCCGTCTTGCGCCAGAATGATTCAGATGCCCACCACTGACTTGTCGCCATGGTTCTCTCCCTTACTTAACGTTAAAAATCTTTAACCGGTACCGGCTGCTCCTCTGCATGCTCCGCAGCATGTGTCCCCACACACAAATGCCAGATCGCATGCGGTGCGAGCAAATACCCCACCAACATGAAAACAACGATGACTGTCCAAAAAGGGTGTTTCAGCAGATTGGCCGCATCCGCAAGAAAAAAGGTGGCGATAAAGAGACCCGCATAAGACAGGTAGGCCAAGGGCATCAAACGGCTTTCGCCTTTAAGACGGGAGAACGCGAACAGCAACGCATATAACGCACCCAACATGATCACCATCGCGGAAGTAAAAAAAATCGTAAAGAAGTTACCGAGACTCGCTGGTTCGATCATGTTGTTCCCCCCGGATCGTTAATTGATTCATTGAAAAGAAATGTATTCCTTTTTTTAAAAAGATGCAACAGATTTGAATGTATTATGATTCACACGAAATATGCGGCAGAATGTCGCCTATAAACGTGTCATCGCCGAATACAGGTAACCCGCCATGCAACTCAATCTTTCCACCGATATCGCGCTGCGCACCCTGATCTATCTGGGTCAAAAAGAGGGACCCGCCACCATCTCGGAGGTTTCGGAAGCCTTCGATATCGTCAAGACCCACCTGATGAAGGTCGTCATGCAATTAGTCGCGGCAGGGGTGGTAATTAGCGAAAGAGGGCGGAACGGCGGCATCCGACTGGCAAGGAGCCCCTCGGAAATAGGGGTCGGCGATGTCGTGCGTTTGATGGAAAGCAACCTCGCACTCCTCTATTGCATGAAAGAGGATGCCTTGAACGATTGCTGCCCGCTGATGCCAAACTGCCGCTTGAGAAAGATATTCTTCAATGCGCAAAAAGCCTTCATGGATACCCTTGACGGCAGCACCTTGGCCGACCTGCTTCCCGGTACCAAAGCGAAACTCAAGAAATGAGTTTCAGTGCTTTCATCCGCTCTTTTCGCCCGCAAAAGAGTCTCGCCACGTATCGGGAAAAACTGCGTAGTGGTGTTGCCGGGGGCATCGCGATTTTTCTGCTGGCATGGGCGCTCTATTCGGTACCCCAACATCAATATCCACTGCTGTTGCTGGGATCAATGGCCGCCTCTGCCGTGTTGCTGTTCGCCGCTCCGCACAACCCGTTCGCACAGCCTTGGAATCTGGCGGGCGGGCATCTCGTTTCAGCGATAGCCGGCTGGGTTTGCAGTCTGCTCGTACCCGATCCCGCCCTCGCTGCAGGACTCGCCGTCGGTTCCGCGATCTTTCTGATGTACGCCCTGAATTGCCTGCATCCTCCGGGTGCAGCCACCGCGCTGACCTTGGTTCTGGCGAGTGGTCAATTTCATGAGATGGGCTGGCAATGGGTGGCAATGATCGTGATCGCCAACGTCCTCATTTTGTTGCTGTTGGCACTGCTCATTAATAACCTGTTGCCCGGCAGGCAATATCCTGCACAACCCGTCGCCCCCCATCCGATCAGCCCCGAACCCGGCGTCCTGCCCGAACAGCAAGATTTCGCATGGGCACTGCAACAGATGGATAGCGTGACGGAAGTGAATATCGACGACCTCGCTGAAATCTATGACAAGGCGCAGACACATGCCAAAAACAGGCTGGATAACCGGCTCAAGCAGAGTTGATCGGCACAAATGCTCAAACTCGTCCACATCAGTTGCGTCGTGCTTAGTTTCAGCCTGTTCTTTCTGCGCGGTATCTGGTTGCTGCGCGGCTCGCCCCTGCTTCGGCAACGCTGGGTGAAGATCGCGCCGCACAGTGTCGATACCGTTCTGTTGTTGAGCGCGATTATTTTGGCTTGGCAATTGGGCTACACGCCGTTCAATTCACCCTGGCTGGCGGCCAAGATCCTTGCGCTGCTGCTCTATATCGGCCTCGGCATGGTCGCTTTCAGATTCGCCAAAACGAACCCTATGCGCCTTGTCGCCTGGCTTGCCGCGCAACTGACATTCTTCTATATCGTCGCTGCCGCCATCACGCACGACCCCTTCCTTTCATGGTGAATACTCCAAGTTCTGCGCCTCGATCCATGACCAGCGTCGCCATCATCGGCGGCGGGCCTGCCGGCTTGATGGCAGCCGAGGTGATCGCAAAAGCCGGCGTCCGTGTGCATGTCTATGACAGCATGCCCAGCGTGGGACGCAAGTTTCTGATGGCAGGCAAAGGTGGCATGAACATCACCCATGCCGAGCCGTTCGAAACTTTCGTTACCCGTTATGGCTCGCGCCGCACACATGTCGAAGTTTTGTTGCGTGACTTCCCGCCTGATACGTTGCGCGAGTGGATACACGAACTCGGCATTGACACTTTTGTCGGCACGTCCGGACGCGTGTTCCCAACCAATATGAAAGCTGCCCCGCTATTGCGTGCCTGGCTGCACCGCTTGCGTGAAAGTGGCGTGCAATTCCATATGCGCCATCGTTGGGTGGGATGGGATGAAACGGGGGCGCTGTGTTTTGCCATACCACCGAGCAACTTGGAAAAAGACTCGTCACTCAAAGAGCGCAAATCCCCCCCAGCCCCCCTTTTGCAAAGGGGGGTGCCGAAGGCGGGGGATTTAACTGTGCTAGATGAAAGCAGCCTCACTCGCATCCAGTCCGATGCCGTCGTGTTGGCGATGGGTGGTGCCAGTTGGCCGCAACTCGGATCGGATGGCGCGTGGGTTACGCCTCTTATCGGACGCGGCGCAAATGTCGCTCCGCTGCGTCCCGCCAATTGCGGTTTCGAGGTCACCTGGAGCACACACTTCCGCGAACGCTTCGCCGGTGAACCGCTCAAGTCTGTGGCAGCAAGCTGCAACGGAGAACGCAAACAGGGGGAATGTGTCGTCACCGAACACGGCATTGAGGGCGGACTGATCTATGCCCACTCTGCTGTCTTGCGCGACGAGATCGAGCGCAGCGGCAAGGCCACATTGCAACTTGATCTGTTACCGGACTGGTCGCCACAACGCGTGCTGGATGAAGTGTCACATCCGCGCGGCTCGCGCTCGCTTTCAAGTCACCTGCAAAGCCGCTTGGGCTTGAAAGGTGTGAAAGCAAATCTGATACGGGAAGTATTGAGTGCCGAGCAAATGCTGGATAACAAATTGCTGGCACATACCGTGAAAACACTTACTTTGGTTCTCAACGCTCCGCGTCCATTGAGCGAGGCGATCAGCAGTGCGGGCGGCGTGACATTCGAGTCGCTGGATGAAACGCTGATGCTGAAAAAATCTCCCGGCACCTTCTGTGCCGGTGAAATGCTCGACTGGGAGGCACCCACCGGCGGTTATCTGCTTTCTGCGTGTTTTGCCAGCGGTTTTGTTGCGGGAAAAGCTGTGCTGGGCTGGTTGAAAAAACCGGAAAAATCGTAATGTTTATAATCGCACCGTAATATTTTTGACGATGCGTCTGCGCTACAATGCGCGGCACTTTTTTCCAACCAAAAGGATCACACTATGAAGCAATACAGCAAGCGTACCGCGATCATCCATTGGCTGATCTTTATTCTGGTCATCGCCGCACTCGCCATGGGCATCTTCCTGGATGAAAGTGAAAATACCGCACAGAAACTCTCGCTCTATCCGGTACATTTCATCATCGGTGATCTGGCTTTGTTGCTCGTGCTGGTGCGCATCTATTTCAGAAAGAAGGACGGCGAACCGGCTCCCGCCAATGCCAATCCCTTGCTGAATAAAGTCGCTTCCCTCACCCATGTGTTTTTGAACCTGACGCTCATCGCGACCGCGATCACCGGAATCATCACCGTCGTTACCTCCGGCCTGCTCGAAGCTTTCAAGACGAATGACCCGGCACTGATTCCCGACTTTCACAAAGTCGATGCCAAAGAGTTCCACGAACTTTTCATCGGAATTTTGCTGCTGCTGGTTGTCTTCCACGTTGCCGCCGCGCTGTATCACCAGTTCATCGTCAAAGACAACCTGCTGCGCCGCATTATGATCAGGCGTTTCGAAGACTGAACGTAAATTGCGGGCGTTTTTATAAACGTCCGCAGACGTTCTGCGGCATATCAGTCAGTCTTGAATGATCGATTCCGTAATCAGACTTTATAAAAGTCTGTTAAGTCCCGATATTGATTTCCCACTTCGTGAAATACGTCTTGAGTCTCCCCACCGTATGCCTCCACTTCGGAGTCGATGGCTGGCAAACGGTGTTCTGGTTACCGAACAAACCCACCTCGTTGATGGCTTTTGCATCGGGCACGGTTTCGATCCAATCCACCCGCACGAAGTATTCCGCCTTCTCGGGATCGTCAGCATTCTGCTTGTAGCGTTCGCCGAACTTCAGCACATCCAGTACTGGGCATTCTCCATTCGGAGTCTGCACGGAAAATTCCTTGCCGGGGCGCACCGCTTCGGTCACACGACCCACACCTACATAGCCAATGCCGGGAATTTTCACCCACACGCGGTCGCCGGGTGACAGCATCTTCAAGGTCTGGCTGTACCAACTCCCGCCGCCCCCGCTGATGAAGCCATACTGGCGCGCATCTTCCCAGCTCCGCGAATTCATATCGCCGAACGAAACGTAATATTCGCCGTTCCACGGTTCTTTCTCGCCTTTTGCTTTGGTGGTCATCGCCACGTTGGCCTGCGTCTCACCGGGGTCGATCAGCCATGCGCGGCTCAACAGTTGCTCATCACCATGTTGGAACACCTGGAAGAACACCGCGTTGATCGCGATGTCGCGCGCATTCAGGTAGCCGATGATGCGCTCGGTGGCCGCATCCAGTTCCGACGCGACGATGATGATCTGGTGCGACTGGTTGAGCGAATCTTCATCCAACAACATGCCAAAATGCTGCCGGAACGCTTCGTCCAATTTGCCGCCGTTGGAGAAACGCTGGTAAATTTGCGCAATTTTTTCCGAGGTCAGCTGCTCCACCCACGAGGCATAGTCCAACGACTGCGCGATGATTTCACGCGGGGTTCGGTCGCGCTTGAGTTCGATCAGCACCAGCGAACCGTCTGGCGCAATCGCCAGCAAGTCAATGCGCCCACCGTAGATGGTGATCTCCTGCCGCCCGATCAGCATCCACTCGCCGGAGAGAATGCGCGGGTCGCGCACAATCATTGCTTCCAGTTTCTGTTCGCTTGCAAGTTGGCTTGCGGATAAAGGTTGCGGAGTTTCCCCGACTTTCCAGATAGCGTGTTGGATGGGCATACCCTCTCCTTAATTACTCGAACGTGAAATATCACAAAGTATTTCTGTAAACCTCCCCAAAATCAGTGCCACTCATAACTAGAGGTTTCAGGATGGTGCAGTACTCTGTACTCGACGGGTGTCAGATCGCCCCAGTGCATCAAGCGGTAACTCTTCGTTGTAGTCGTTCTTCCATGCTTCCGTCCGTTCACAGACTTCTGTTAACAAAATGGAGAACTACGCCCTTGCTGATTGTAAGCAACTAAGCTGACAGCCAACCAAGATTGCAATTCGGCCAAACTAGACAGCCCGTTAAATCTTCACTTCGCCGCACGCAATTGGGCAGAAAAACGCCCTGCCAGATCAGGCAGTTCGCCCACCGACTCAAACTCGCCTGACATCAATTCATCAAGCAAGCCCAAACGATCATCCAGCGAAGGATGGGTCTTGAACATCAGGGCGAGTTTTGAATCGCCCGGGCTAATCGATTGCAGAGTCTGCAAAACGGCTGGCAGACCGTAGGGATCGTAACCGGCCCGTGCGGCAATGACGATGCCCATTCGATCCGCTTCGTATTCATCCTGTTTATCCAATCCACGCGCATAGATCTCAGTGCCGGCGCTGACCAGCTTGGTCAGTTTTGGGTCACCGCCGTGTGACTTGATCGCATCATTGGCCAAATCGGACATCAGCTCGGTACGTGCGCCCTTTTTTAATGCCTGCAAATGATGTTTGCGCAGCACATGCGAGATCTCATGCGCCAACACTCCGGCCAATTCGGCTTCGCTGTTCATGCGCGCCAACAGTCCCTTGGTGATAAACACGTATCCGCCCGGAGCGGCAAAGGCGTTCACGTCATTGTCGTCCAGCACGCCAAAATGCCAGGGCAGATCGGGACGTTCTGTCTGCAAGGCGAGCCAGCGTCCGACACGGTTCACATAACGCTGCACGGGTGCGTTGTTCCATAACGGTGCCGCGCCCAGCAGGTTGCTGGCGATGCCGTCGCCCAGTTCGATCTCCTGCGGCTCGCCGATGTCCTGACTGGCCTTTTGAACTTTCTGAATTGTCTTGGCGGCTTTTTCCCAATCGATGCTGCCGAAGTCGAAGGCGGCGGCAGACAAAGCGGTGCACATTGACAACAGCAAAATCAGTTTTGATTTCATTTTTCACCCCTGCTCAGGTAATCCAGGCTTTGTGCTTTCAACTTTCCAGCCGCCGCAAAACGCTGTGCATCTTCACGACTCACCGCATATTTCTTGGCTTTTTCCAACTCCTGCGGATTGCCTTGAGTGTCCTGCAATTGTTCTTCCGACAAACCGCGCACACCGGTGGTCACGCTGCTTCCGCCGCGACCTGTCGCCGCCACATTAAACAACGCACTCAGGCCGTTGTCGGCACGACGGCTGGTGGTGCCGGTTTCCAGTTGCAAACTCAACATCTTCACCCAGCCAGTGGTCGTGCCCAGTTTGATTTGTGTCCAGGATGACTGGCGCTTCAACACTTCAACTTTGATGCGCGGCGGCAAGGTGGTCAACGTCAGCGCGTCGCCATACGGCTTGGCTTTCATGTCGGTGGCACGCAGGGTGTAGGCCATGTCGCTCGCCCACGCACTCGTCGCCAGACCAAGCGACAAACACAATGCGAATATTTTTCTCATTCCTGTTTCCCTCCTTTTGTGGACGGAGCGAACAATTCCACTTCCTGCTCGCGTCCTTTTACCTTGAAAGAACCAAACGATTGAAATTCGAAAGTATCGCCGCAGGCGTCCTTCGTCTCGCGCGAAACCAGGATGCGCGACACGCCTTTGGTCAAACCCTCGATGCGGCTGCCCAGATTCACCGTGTCGCCGATGGCAGTGTATTCGCGGCGTTGTTCCGAGCCGATGAGACCCACCACTGCCGGGCCGCTATGGATGCCGATACCCACATCGAAATCCGCATCTTGTTCACCCAACTCGTGTTTGAATTGTTGCAATACTTGCGCCATCTCCAATGCCGCCTCCACTGCATGGCGCGCGTGGTCGGGGTCATCCAGCGGAGCGCCCCAGAATGCCATGATGCAGTCGCCGATGAATTTATCCAGCGAGCCGCCGTGGCGGAAAACAACTTCCACCTGCAATGTGAAATATCGGTTGAGCAATTCCACCACTTGTTGCGGTGTGCGTTTTTCCGACAAGGTGGTGAAGCCGCGTATGTCGGAGAACAGGATGGTGATCTGGCGACTTTCACCGGCGCGGCTCAAACCGCCGTGCGCCACCAACTCCTGCACCACATGCGGATTAACGAAGCGGCTGAACAGTTGCACCGCCTGTTGGCGCGTTTGGCGCTCGTGCAGATATTCGCGCAAAGCCAATGCAAAATAGGTGACCCAGGCCAACACCAGCGGCGTCAGTACCGGCAATAGGACCCGTTGCGACACGGCAAAATAGGCACCCGCCAGCGCAAGAATCGTGATCGAAACCAAACCCAGACCGATCTTCAGCGCATTCAATCCGCGCAGGAAAGAAATACTCAACACCCCCAGCAGCAGCAAAGCCAACCCTGCCGCAAAACCTTCATCGGCACGCTGCATGACACGCCCGTTTTTCAGATTGTCGATAGCCGTTGCCAGCATCTCGATCCCCGGGTACAGACTCGCCATGGGTGTCGCGCGCACATCATGCAAACCGGTGGCCGCCGTGCCGATGATGACGATCTTGTCTTTCAGTTCATCGCTTGGGCGTTGCGGATGTTCGCGCTCGAAGTCGGCATACAGATCGGCATAAGAAATATGTTTGAACGCGCCGGGTTTTCCGCGCCAAGCCAGGATCGTGTCCGCCTGTTGCGGCACGGCATAACCCAGGTCTTGCGCCACGCGTGCGGGCAACGAGGGAATGAGCCAGCCATAGGCATCGGTGAAAAGTTGGTAGCGGCGTCCCACACCATCGGCATCTTCAGTGAAATTGATGCTGCCGCTGCGCCAATGCACCGGATCAATCGCCAGCGGAGGCAACAGGGCGATGCGTGCTTTGTCGTCGGCATGCTGAGTACGTTGCAAGCCCAACATCGGGGCAATTTGTGCGGCAGGCGCACCCTGTGAATCCATCGCCGCATCACGGCGCGCCAAGGGGAAATACACATTGTTCAAACCTTGCAGCGCCTGATTGAAATCACGGTCACTGTCCGGTCTGAATTCGTCGCGCTCGCTGAACAAGATATCGAACACGATGGCTTTCGGTTGCTGCTTTGTGATACCGCGCACCAGCTCGCCATGCACCGCGCGCGGCCACGGCCAGCTTCCCGCCGCGTTCTGCATGTTGGCCAGACTGGCATCGTCGATGTCCACGATGACAATGTCCGGGTCGGGTGCAAGTTGCACGGCTTGGCTACGTACAAAAAAATCGGACAAGCGGTTTTCCAGCGGGGTCAGCGCATGCAACCAAAGCAGTTCGAATGACGCCAGCAACACAAACAGCAGGCCGATGCGCAAAGTGATCTGCTTCGAATGGGATTGGCCGGAATTGTCCATGGGTTATTCTGCCTGATTTCGCATGAAGTCCGCCACCTTGGAGAGTGCAGCCGTAAGCTCCTTGCGTAAAACTTCGTCCTCCACGACATCCTGCATCGCCTGCGTCATACACAGCATCCACTGGTCGCGCTCGGCATCCCCGATGGAAAAAGGCAGATGCCGCTGGCGCAAGCGCGGATGGCCAAACTTCTCCACGAACAACTGTGGCCCGCCCATCCAACCCGACAGGAACATGAATAATTTATCTTCTGAATTCTTCAGGCTGATGTGATGCATCTTGCGGATGCGCTGTGCTTCCGGAAGCTCGTCCATCAGTTGATAGAAGCGCTGCACCAGGGCGCGCACTTTCGGCTCACCGCCGATGCGTTCGTAATGGGTGCGGGTGTCGTTACTGATTTGCATCTGCTTGCTCCGAAAAGAAACGTGATCTCAATTCCTCGATACCGACGCTGCGCAACACTTCGTCCAGTCGCTCCGCTGCGCGTTTGCGTGGCAGGTCTTTGTAGCTGGCGATGATAAGTTCATTTTTCATCGAATGTTCCCACCCCACCAACTCGGTGACCGTCACCTGGTAACCGTGCGCCTCCAGTTGCAGGCAACGCAGCACGTTGGTGAGGTGGCTGCCAAATTCACGGGTGTGGATGGGGTGTCGCCAGAGTTCGGTGAGTGCGTCTTTTGCCAGTTGTTTGCCTTTGTTTTTGCGCAGTCTTGCCGCGACTTCGGCCTGGCAACACGGCACCAGCACGATGTGCCTAGCCTGCTTCTTCAGCGCAAAATGGATCGCGTCATCGGTCGCCGTATCGCAGGCATGCAACGCCGTCACCACCTCCACCGTGGCGGGCAACTTGTCCGAGATGGTGGAATCGGCCACCGACAGATTGAGGAAGGACATACCGCCAAAGCCCAACTGCTGCGCCAGTTCACGCGAATGGGTTACCAGCTCCTCACGCGTTTCGATACCGTAGATATGCGAAGAGTCTTGCAATGATTTGAAGAATAGATCGTAAAGAATAAAGCCCAGATAGGATTTGCCCGCACCGTGATCCACCAAAGTGATGGCACCTTGTTTTGTCTGCACATCCAACAACAGCGGTTCGATGAATTGATACAAGTGATACACCTGCTTCAACTTGCGGCGCGAATCCTGATTCATCTTGCCGTCGCGCGTCAGGATGTGTAACGCCTTCAGCAACTCGATGGATTGGCCGGGACGGATTTCGGGGTATTCAGGGGGCGGTGTTTTTTTCATTTGTTGTCGAAGTAATACAATTTTTCCTGCAACAGTAGGTTGGGTTGAACGTAGTGAAGCCCAACATTTCGCGCCGAAAATCCCTGTTGGGCTTCACTACGTTCAACCCAACCTACGCTTGCTGCGGATGTCGGTTTTTTCATGTTGCTGATTTACCTTGTTTTCGGATTCTTGGCAACGGTGCCAGCGCGCCCAGGATGGAAGCGGGAAGCGGCGGTAATTCTTCACAAACTTGTGAGGCAAGTACTTCGCCTGCGATGCCCGCAGTAAGCAGTCCGCGTGTGCCGTGGGCGAGGCTGCAATACAGACCTTGTTGCACCTCGCCCACCAGCGGCATCGAGCCGGGTGCGGAGCAGCGAATGGAGGCTCTGCCTTTCAGTTCTGTAAGGCTGGCAACCTTCTGAAATTCAACCTCATCCGCGTGGGCAAAATCTGCCCAACCAACATCTTTGCTCAACGCTTGGTACAAAGCCGGCGCATAAGCCGCGAGGTTCGCCAGATTCTCCGCGTGATCGTCGTCCCGTACCTCGGTTGATTCATCCTCAAACGTATGCGTCGCACCGGTGACATGCATACCTTCCACTGCCGGGGCGCAATAACCATCGCCGCACACCACTGCCTGCAAAGCCTTGCTGAAGGCGGTTTCCGGCACGACGGTGATCTGGCCCCGCACGGACGTGAGCGGAAAGTGGGCAAATTGCGCAAACTTTTGCGCAGCGTGCGCGCAACACACCAGCACGATTTCCGCCTCCTCATGCCAGGCTTTTCCTTGTATGTCCTTTCCGCTCACGCTCCAACCCGCGCCGGTCTTTTCCAGTTCAGCCACCGCATGCCCCAAGCGCTGCGTGATGTGTGCGTGGTTGGCCAGTCTTGCACACAATTCAGGTGGCACAACCCAGCCGCCTGCGGGAAACCACAAGCCGCCGAATTGCATCGCGACACCGGACAACCGTCCCGCCTGCGCCGCATCCACGCATCGCGTCAGGTGTTCGGGCCATTCCTGCTCCGCCAAGCGCGTGATGCGCTTTTGTTCCACAGCATTACAGGCCAGTTGCAGCAAGCCACATTCACTTCGGCTCACGCCATCTACCGGCAACACTTCGTCTAACAGCCCCAGTGTATGGCCGTATGCGGCCAGTACGAAACGTGCCTGCGAATCGTCACTGGCACCAAAACGCGCGTGCAGGATGCCGCGCGGATTTCCGGATGCACCACTGGCAAGTTGCGGCAAGCGATCCACTAGTGTGACGGTCATGCCGCGTTGGGCAAGTGCGTGTGCGGCAGTACAACCGGCGATGCCGCCTCCGATGACAATGGCGGTACGGGAGGGTCGCTTTGGGGGAGTGTTCGGGGAGTGTCCCCCCATCCCAACCCTTCCCCCGGTGGGAGAAGGGCTAGTCATCCCTCTCCCATCGGGGGAGGGACGGAGGGAGGGGGAACACGCTTTGAACACCAACCTCCCCCTCATCATTTCCCGCTTACTTCCGAAACCTTGGGCTTTCCCCACCTCAAATCCAACCTGTTGCAATCCGCGCCGCACCCAACCTGCACTGGTGTAAGTCGACAAGGTGGTATTAGTTCGCGAGGCACGGGCAACGTTCGTCATCACTCCGTCGCTCCACATTTCTGGATTCTTGTCGGGAGAAAATCCATCCATAAACCAAACATCCACGCAGGCCTCAGGTAATTCGCTCAAGGCTTCCCCGACATCGCAGATCGCCAGCGTCAGCCGCACCCGGCCACCTGCAAAACTCCAGCGGTTCCAACCCGGAACACGCCGATGCCAACGCGTCAACAAACTTGCAGCAAACGTTTGCAGCTCCGGCCACAAAACCAGTGCACCGCGCAATTCTGTTTCATCCAGGGGGAATTTTTCGACGCTAAAAAAATCCAGACTCGTCCCCAACGGTGCGGTGCGTTCGAACAACAACCACGTACACAGAAAATTCAAACCGGTACCGAATCCGGTTTCGCCAACACAGAAACTGTCCCCCGCAGACAAAGCAGAAAATCGCGCCGAGAGATCATTGCCCTGTAGAAAAACATGGCGTTTCTCTTCCAAACCGGAATCGGCAGAAAAATACACATCGCCAAAGCGATCAGAAAAAGGTTGTCCGTCTTTCCAGTCAAGCATCCAATCGATCCCACAAAAAAATTCCGGCGGGATAAACCCGCCGGAGATTCAAACGCGCGGCCGGTGACTTATTTGGCGGCAGCGTCTTTCTCGCACTTCTTGATGGATGCAGCCTTGGCAGCGCCTGCCAAAGGTTTGCCCTCTTTGCTCACAGCCTTGTCTGCACAGCTGCCAGCAGCAACAGGAGCGGCAGAATCTTTCTCGCATTTCTTGATGGAGGCCGCTTTGGCAGCACCTGCCAATGGCTTGCCATTCTTGTCCACGGCCTTGTCTTCGCAAGGTGTAGCGAATGCGCTGGTAGCAACGAACAACGAAACGATTGCAGCAATGATCAGATTACGCATGATATTTTCCTTATATAAAGTTCAGTTGACGATGCATTCTTCAACCGGCGCCGATTATACATTTCACTCCTCTGGATTAGTAACGCTTGATAGGCAACTCGCAATGCCCATTCAAACATTCGCCTTGCTGGAATAGCTGGCGCACGGCTGGCAGGATATGCGGTGATAAGTGTAGTTGAGTGCTACTGCAATTTAATGCTTCATCATCGGCATCGGTCGATGATGATGCATGGCAGGCATTGGCCGTCGTAACATATCAGGACGAGTGGGTCTTTGGCTTTTCATCTGATTAGACATCGGTGGCACTGCCTCTTCCTGCATCTTGCGAATATTCCCATTCCGCATGACGCCAAACATGCGGCTAACAACATCGGGATGTCGCATTATTTCGATACGATTAGCGTGCAAACGGCGGCCTGCTTGCACTTGCCCGGTGATGCGAACCAGGTGGCCTTGCATCAGTTGACCTAAACTCCCGCCCGCTACCGGAGTCGAACTTGAATAGTCAACATCGAATCCACTGATTCGTATTTGCTTCTCATCCGCCCGATGAATAACCAAGCCTTCAACCACCACCTGCTTGCCGTGTCCGACAAAATGCAGAGAAGGATCTTGCTGTGCGCTCTCTGCAAGGAATTGCCGACCGTCCCATTTCCCCTTAAGCAGAACTTCAGCACCCACCACCAGCGTTGACTCCCCTGCCCGCACCGGCGTGCCGGAAACCATATATTGCCCGGCGCTATCCCTCGCAACCACGCCGACGATGCTGGCGACCGACATCTCGTGCGCAATTTCAATGCGTGTCGCGACGATTTCGTTAGACGCATTTCGATATCCGCTCACCTTAAGTGGCGTACCCACGGCTATCTCCTGAAAAACTGCGCTTCCACCGAGCCGAGTTGCCTCATTCAACCTGATTTTTTGACCCATGACTTCAACCAAACCCTCCGCGACTATTGCCAACGTCACCGGCCCTTCGACTGCGTTGAGGATGTCGATTTCGCGCGCCAACATTCCATTCCTGGCATCGATAGCATCAATGGCGATAACCTGCCCCAGAGCCAGTTTTTGAATGCCCGCCGCTACGCCGTTGCTATTCACCTGCGTCGCATCGTCATAATTCACTTCAAGGCCGTTAATGCACACACTGGCAAATCCGGTAATGGTTCCAACGATCCCCGTTCCGCCCATGCCACCCTTTGCTTGCGCCCCTGTGCCGCCGATTCCCCCCTCATTTTCCACCGCACTTATTGCAAGAGGTGCCCCAGTCCCACCGATTCCACCCTCCGTCTCGACGCACGCAGCCAACACCACTTGAGGCAAGAGAATCAGGCACAAACACACCGTCTTAATTGTTTGGACAAACGCAGGGCGTATGGGACTCATTCCTTCTTTTCTCCGGAAACAGGCTCGCTATAGAAATACAGTCCGCAAGTAAAACGCTGGCGCGGTGTGGCATCTTGCGCATCACGCTCTTCCAAACGCATGGCCGACTGGTTGAGTGTTTTCAGCATAGTGGCGCTCAATTGCTGCGCCTGTGCATTCAACTCATCGATACTGGCTTGAGATAAAGCATCGTAATGAACGCTGCGCTCCAGCCACGGTGCGCCAGCGTCCACCAGGTTGTGCGTGGCTGCTGCGGCATGGTCATGCAGATTATGGGCAAAGAAATAAAGCTTCTCATCCAGACCTTCTTTGGGAATAAAGGCTTCGGTACTGAGGATTACCCGGTCTTCGTCATCCAGACTGACGATGCCCAAGCGCAGCCATTCATCGAGCACGACGCGCGCACGAATGTCTTTACTGCGACTCGAAACCAGCCGCTCAAAAGACACCTCGCCATCGGCACTCGAAAGGCGGGGTAACGCGCGCGGCTTCCCCTCGGCATCCATGAACGGCGCTTGTCCAAGCCAAGTCGCCACGAGTTGCGTACCCACTGAAACAATTTCCGGCATCGGCATGTCCACATCACTGGCCTGATTGCGCAAACGTTTGACATCCTTGCGGTGTACACCCGTCAACAGACTGATGCGGCTATCCGTCGAAGTGTTTTCTCCGATTCTGAATTCCGTGTCCGCCACCTTTACAAACACCCCCTTGAGCAATTCGGCGATGTACGGAAAAGTGATTCCGCTGGACAGCATCAGCCGCACCAGCGGATGCAGTACACGCTGGAATGCCTTAACTAGAACCGGCGATAGATCAGGGTTGCTCATAACCATAAATAATCTGAATTGTTCGAAGTGTAATCCAAAACGCTTGACGTGGGATTATTTTACACACACAATGCGCCCGCTTGTGGGAATATTTCCCACTCGCATAAAATCCAGGAGACTGACATGAAACAAAATTTATTGATTGCAGGAATGATGTTCGTTTTTTCCAGCGTAGCCGTAGCGGCCGGCATGGGCGCAGGTATGAGTGCCGCTGACAAAGCGGCCATGCATAGCAAAATGAGTACGATGAGCGCAGCCGACAAAGCCGCAATGCGTTCCAGCATGGGCGCGGGCAATGTGGGCGGAGCAGGTATGAATCACGGCGCGGGCAGCATGGGTAAGGGTACGATGGGCGGCCACCCGGGCATGAAAGGCACACAGGGCGGCGCACCTGACCAGAATCACAATGCCGCGCAGCATGATGCAATGCATAACAATCAAACAGCCACCTTGCCCGCACCGGCTCAATAAAACTAAAACCTAACGCAATGAGCCATCCGCTGCCGGGTGGCTCGACTACTTGGAGAAATCGAATGAAATATCTGATGAGCCTATTGCTGCTGATTTCATTGCAAGGCTGCATGTTGATGAGCGAGCATGGTATGCATGGCAAAATGAATCATGGCAAAGCGGAAGAAACGAAAGCCACCCCACCCAGCGGCGAAACTGCCAAACCGGTGAGCGAACCCTCGTCACACCAACATTAATTCGGTATAGCACACCCAGAAGTCGGCAGTGAAATGCCGCCTCGTTGCAGGCTTCGATAACAAAAGAGATGGGGAAATAATGAACAAAATATTCACAACTGGGCTGATAGCGATTGCTGCGATGCTCAGCTTTTCAGCTCAAGCGGAAGGCAAGCTGAATCTGTCTGTCGGCTCTGAATACACCAGCGGTAAATATGGTGCGACCACCTCAACCAATGTCTGGTTCTTTCCGGTCACCGCCAGTTATCAACTGGACCACGCGTCATTCAGTCTGACCGTTCCTTATGTGATCATTACAGGCTCAAGCGTGGGCATTGCCACCATCGGAAATCAGATTCAAATGAATGGCGGCTTGAGTGGCTCAAGTAGTACTTCGCGCCGTATGACGGCCGGGTTAGGTGACGTTGTGCTGGCAACAACTCAAAACATCTATACGAATACAGAGCGCGACTGGGCTCTCGATCTGGCGGGCAACATCAAGTTTGGAACGGCAAACAGCACCAAAGGCTTGGGGACGGGCAAGAACGATTATTCAGTTCAGGCTGAATTCTCGAAATATTTTGAGCGCACCGATTTGTTCGGCACGGTCGGCTGGCGCAAAATGGGCAATCCCGACGGAATTGTTTTCAACAACCCCTGGTTCACCTCTGTCGGTGCGGGCTACTCCCTTACACCAACCACACGCATCGGACTGGCTTACGACTTTCGTCAAAGCTTGATTGACGGCACGGCAAATTTTTCAGAATTGCTCGCCTTCGTCAACTACAGCGTTTCAGACCAAAGCAGAGTCCAGATGTATTTACTCAAAGGCTACACAGACAACAGCCCTGATTTTGGTATGGGCGCAACGCTGAACTTGAGCTACTAGCCGATTGACTGACTGATTGACTATCGCCCTGCTCTTTGCCAAACTTCGCCTATGCCCCGTCTCTCCAAAAAATTCGTTGCCGTCCTGATGCTACTGTGGCTGCCGCTATTCAGCGGTAACGCGCTCGCGGTGTCGGTGTCCATGCAACTGCAACGCGGCGACTGCCATGAGGCGACAACCGTGCAGACGATGGCACACGCAGACATGGGTGAGCCTCATCAGCATCACGGCGAAATGCCTGCCGTAGCAGATGAACAAACCCCTTCATGCAGCGCTTGCGGTGTGTGTCATCTGGCCTGCACCGGCTATTTGGCCGTACCCGACGCGGACGCGGTGAAGCTACAAACCGCCGCCCGTGAAGCCACTCCCTATCTGGTCATCTATCACTCTTTCACTTCTGCCCCACTGCTTCCGCCTCCCCTCGTTCGCGCCTGACGCGGGACGAGTCCGTCTGTTGATTTCATAAATCCGGTTCTCGTCCTGCCCTGTACGGCAGTCGCTCGCGGCTGTCCGTGTGCTTTTTACCTGCGACAGGATGCGGAACATGAAATTACCTTTATCAGTTTTCACGATGCTATTTGCGCTGTGGTTGAGTCCCGCCGGCGCCAGCGAAACACCTTCGTTGGGCAGCAATCTTGCCGGGTTGCTGGACTACGCGCGCGAACACAATCCAGAACTGGCCGCTACACGCTACGAGGCTGAAGCTGCGCAGCAACGTGCCGTGCCT
>CAYROQ010000037.1:1656-4722 GCA_964425955.1 uncultured Sideroxydans sp. | reverse complement strand
GTGTTGCGCGCCGAGTTGATGGACATCACCAACCAAGGCACAACCGGCCCGCGATTGCTGCCCTCGCAGACCGGCGCAACGCGTTATCTGCTGATGCAGAGTGTGCCCTGGTTCGGCAAACGCGATCTGCAACGCGAGGCCGCCAGCGCACAAGTCTCACAAGCCGACGGACAAGTGGCGGCAAGCTGGTCGGAATTGGCGAGCCGTATCAAACAGACTTTTGCCATGCATTACTTTGCCACTGCCAGCGAGCGACTGACACAACAGACACTGGCCTTGCTGGATGATCTGGAGCAGATCGCCCACACGCGTTATGCCAACGGTCTCGGCACCCAGCAGGATGTAATTCGCTTGCAGATTGAAAAAACGATGCTGCGCAGCGAATTAATCGCGCTGCAAAACGAACGTCACCATACCCATGCGCGGCTGAATACTTTGCTGTCACGACCGCTGAATGCGCCGCTGGATGAACCGGCGCAACTGCGCAATATGCCACCTGCAGCCCGATTGGATGAACAGACATTGCTGGAACGTTTGCGTGTGCAGAACCCGCAATTACGCATCGCCGAAGCCACTATCCAGTCATCCGAAAAGGGGCGCGATCTGGCCTACGCCAATCGCTATCCCGGCTTCACGTTCGGCGTCGCACCCACCCAAGCCGGCAGTGCGGTGAAGAGTTGGGATCTGATGCTTGAATTCAACATCCCGTTGCAGTTGTCATCGCGGCGTTCACAAGAACGCGAGTCGGAAGCGATGTTGTCCGCTTCAAATTCACGCAAGGAAGCGTTGCTCAATCAGGCACAGTCCGACTTGTCGGAAAACCTCTCCGCACTTGAGGCCGCGCGCCGCACCGAAGCACTCATCTCGACACGTTTACTGCCGCAGGCACAACTCATTTACCAGTCCGCGCTGGCGGCATACGAGACCGGCAAAATTGACTTCGCCATGCTGATCGAGGCACAGAAACAGATCCTGAATGCCCGGCAACAACACCTGCAGGCCGTAACGGACATGCAGCTGCGTTTGGCTGATATCGAGAAATTATTGGGAGAAGAGTTATGAACACCATCGGCAAACTGACCCTGGGTACGTTGCTGTTGCTGGCTGTGGCGGCGACAGCATATTGGCTTGGCACACACGCTTCACACGGTACGAATGAATCGGTGAGCACTGCAACGACTGAACGCAAAGTGTTGTATTACCGCAATCCGATGGGATTGCCGGACACTTCAGCCGTGCCAAAAAAAGACTCGATGGGCATGGATTACGTGGCGGTTTATGAAGGCGAAACCGATTCACGCACGCAACTCACTCTCAGCCTCGACAAGGTACAAAAACTGGGCGTAAAGAGTGAAGCCGCCACCCTGCGCAAATTGAACAGGATGTTGCGTGTGACCGGACGCATCGAGATCAACGAGCGGCGCACCTACACCATCGCGCCAAAATTCGAAGGCTGGGTGGAACATCTGTACGTGAACACCACCGGCCAGTTCGTTTCCAAAGGCCAGCCGCTATTCGATGTGTATAGCCCGGAACTGGTCTCGGCCCGGCACGAGCACTTTTTGGCCGTACAAGGCTTGGTTGCCCTGAAAGATGCGGACGACGAAGCCAGGCAAAGTATGCAACGGCTCGTCGCTGCCAGCGCCGCGCGCCTCAATAATTGGGACATCGCGCATACACAGTCCGACGCGTCAGACAACAGCACTACCCGTCCCCGCATGACCTTCAAGGCACCGGTCAGCGGCGTCGTGCTGGAGAAGAAAGTCGCACAAGGCATGCGCTTCATGCCCGGCGAGGTGCTTTACCAAATCGCCGATCTGTCGTCGGTATGGGTCATCGCCGATGTGCCGGAACAGGACATCGGGCAGGTAGCACTCGGAGGTCATTCGCAGGTCACGGTAGATGCCTATCCGGAGCGCACGTTCACCGGCAAAGTGGATTTCGTCTATCCGACATTGAACAGCGCAACACGCACCGCACAAATCCGTATTGAGATAGCCAATCCGCAGGAACTGCTCAAACCCGCCATGTTCGCTTATGCGCAGATTGCTGTGGGCAAGGACGGCAAGGTGCTGACCGTGCCGACCTCGGCGGTGATCGACAGCGGTACACGGCAAGTGGTGTTGGTTCGTCTGTCCGAAGGTCGCTTCGAACCGCGAACGGTGAGTCTCGGCAGTCGCAGTGATGACTATGTCGAAGTGCTGAGTGGAGTCGTGGCAGGCGAACAGGTGGTGACCTCTGCCAATTTTCTGATTGATGCGGAGAGCAACCTGAAGGCGGCTTTGAGTGGTTTGTCAGTCGATGCACTCCCCGCAGTTGTAGGTCAGGATTCATCCCGACCAGCCAACCCTAAAGGTGACGCAGTCGGGATGAATCCCGACCTACACGCCAATTTACCCGGCAAAGCAATCAGCCATCAGGCACTTGGCACACTGAATTCCATCAACGATGACGGCTCGGTGAGCATCACACACGATCCCATCCCTGCGCTCAAATGGCCGGGCATGACCATGGACTTTGCGTTGACGAATGCCTCACTGGTCGCCGGTATCAAGCCGGGCAGCCCAATCAGCTTCGTGATCGTCGAACGCGGCGAAGGCGAATGGGTGATCACTAAAATGCAAGTTCAGCCACAACACGAGGGCCACTGACATGCTCGCCAAAATCATCGACTGGTCAGCACACAACCGCTTTCTGGTGTTGCTCGCCACCTTGTTCATCACGCTGGCGGGGATTTATGCGCTGGTGAAAACACCGCTGGATGCGTTGCCCGACCTGTCCGACGTACAGGTGATCGTTTATACCGAGTACTCGGGACAAGCGCCGCAAGTGGTGGAAGACCAAGTGACGTATCCGCTCACTACCGCGATGTTGTCAGTGCCGAAATCCAAAGTAGTGCGCGGCTTCTCGTTCTTCGGCGCGTCGTTCGTGTATGTGATCTTCGAGGACGGCACCGACATCTACTGGGCACGTTCGCGCGTGCTGGAATATCTCAACAGCATCGCGGGGCGTATGCCCAAAGGGGTGTCACCGCAACTGGGGCCGGACGCGACCGGCGTGGGCTGG
>CAYROQ010000037.1:0-1646 GCA_964425955.1 uncultured Sideroxydans sp. | reverse complement strand
GAAGCCGGGTTCTTGAAAATTTAAATCGTATTACGTCGCAAATTCCAAGTGATGTAAAAACTGAAATCGGGCCTGATGCCACCAGTGTGGGCTGGGTTTACCAATATGCCGTGTTGAGCGAGAAACATAATTTGGCCGAACTGCGCACCATGCAAGACTGGTATCTGCGTTATCAACTCACCAAGGCACATGGCGTGGCGGAGGTCGCCTCCGTCGGCGGTTTCGTGCAGCAGTATCAGGTGACGGTCGATCCCATCAAGTTGCGCGCTTACAACATCCCGCTGGGTAAAGTTGCGCAGGTCATCCGCGAGGGCAACCGCGATGTCGGCGGACGCGTGATTGAGATGGCCGAGACCGAATACATGGTGCGCGGCAAAGGTTATTTGCAGAGCAAGAGCGACATCGAAAATCTGGTGGTGAAAGCTGCACGCGGCACGCCGGTATTGCTGCGCGATATCGCCCGCGTGGAACTCGGGCCGGACGAGCGGCGCGGCATGGCTGAACTCAACGGCGAAGGTGAAGTGGTGTCCGGTATCGTCATGGCGCGTTACGGTCAGAACGCACTGGAGGTGATAGCCAACATCAAATCAAAAATTGCCGAAGTCTCTGCCGGCTTGCCGGACGGAGTAAGCATCCGGGCGGTGTACGACCGCTCCGAATTGATCCAGCGCGCCATCTCTACACTCAAACAAACCTTGTTTGAAGAAGGCCTGATCGTCGCACTGGTGTGCATGATTTTTCTGATGCACGCACGCAGCGCCCTGGTCGCCATCGTGATGCTGCCGATCGGGGTGCTGATCGCTTTCATCGCCATGCGCTTGCTGAATTTGAATTCCAACATCATGAGTCTGGGCGGGATTGCGATTGCCATTGGCGCGATGGTGGATGCGGCGATTGTGATGATCGAGAATGCGCATAAACATTTGGAGAGACTGGATCAATCAGTAGATGCTCAAAGAGTGTTCCCCCACCCCAACCCCTCCCCCGAAGGGAGAGGGGCTTTGCTCCCTTCCCCCGCCGGGGGAAGGGCTGGGGATGAGGGAACGCCTTTTGACAACCGCGCCCAAGCCATCCTCGCCGCCTGCAAAGAAGTCGGCCCTTCACTCTTTTTCTCGCTACTCATCATCACCGTGTCCTTCCTGCCGGTGTTCACGTTGGAAGCACAAGAAGGCCGCTTGTTCGCGCCGCTGGCGTTCACCAAGACCTTCGCCATGGCCGGTGCCGCCTTGCTTTCCGTCACGCTGGTGCCGGTGCTGATGTTGTTGTTCATACGCGGCAACATCAAACCGGAAACGGAGAATCCGCTGAATCGCTGGATGATCGCGGGCTACCGTCCGCTCATCGCCGGCGTGTTGCGCCACAAGAAAGCCACGCTCGCGATTGCTGTGTTCGCCTGTGTCGTCAGCCTGTACCCCGCGCTGAAACTGGGCAGCGAATTCATGCCGACGTTAAATGAAGGCACGCTGTTCTACATGCCTGCTTCTCTGCCCGGCATGTCGGTGACCAAGGCGGCAGAGTTGCTGCAAACGCAGAACAAGATCATCAAGAGCTTTCCCGAAGTGGAGTCGGTATATGGCAAGGCAGGACGTGCGCAGAGCGCCACCGATCCGGCACCGCTGGAAATGTTCGAAACGGTGATCAACCTC
>CAYROQ010000036.1:0-23589 GCA_964425955.1 uncultured Sideroxydans sp. | reverse complement strand
TATATGTCAAACTTTTACTGCCACCCCGGCATAGCCGGGGGATTTCCCGTCATGGGTTAAGGACTGTCAACGAGGCTATGGGTCCAACGGTCAGACACACTGGCCACAAATGAAAGCGTCGCAATACTGACGTAGCCAGACTTGCCTACCCCCAATAGTCGAGCCAGATTATAGAAGGCCATCTTTCCAGGTGGCTTTGTTAATTTCCGGGATTGATATCAGAAAAGTCCGTGAGTCAGTCCCTCTCCCAAATTTGATTTCCATAACCATACCGCACTCCTGATGCACTCGACGTTTTCTGTGTGCCGCAAGTGTTTGTTGTGAGGATTACGGGCGACGCGTCAACTGGGGACGCAAATAGTATTCTGAAAGTCATGTTGATTTTTCAAAATGTTGGGAGTAGATTCAGCAATCTGCTTCGATGTTCGTCGTTCCCTCATTTAATTTGCAATTTGCGTGAATAAGGAGGTGCATCATGAAATCTCCACAAATAAATAAAAAAAACAGGGTTGATGGAATCAAGGCAACCACTCTGCAAGATAAAGTTGCGTTTCCTGCTCGTCGATTAACAGATATCACACCCGGCAGTAGAGAAATAAGCTTGTCGCAGGATGCGCCCAAGTCTCCCAAGATTCACGAGTTGGTCGAGAGAAGTAAATTCCATTGATTCGAGCATTCCAGCGCGACTGATTCTCACTTTCGCAGTTTCCCAGTTCCTCAAGTGAGTCAGTTTGCCACTCCCGCCTTCACTGACTGCAATCAGAAATATTCTCACTTCACATCTGTCTAAACATCCAAGGTGGTTTGTGCATTACAAATGAGGTGGCACGATAGGTATGATGTTTATGCGTTTTCAAGATGGCTTGACTTACCAGCTTGGAACGTTGGCGGCTGCAACAGGACGCTCAAAATCGTTCTGGGCTGGACAAGCTATTCGTGACTACATTGGTCGTGAGTCTTGGCAGATTTCTGAAATCACCCAAGCGATTATTGAGGCAGAAATTGGAGCGTTCGCTTCAGACGAAGCAAAAGTGGATGCTTGGAGGTAACATTCCTGCCACCGGAAGCCCCGGCAGAGTTCCGAATACTCGGGAGTTGGTTCTTGACTGCTTCCTCTATGTTGTACCATACCGAGTAGTTTCATTGAAGCCAATCCTAAATTTCTATGTCCTAACGGACGATACCCAAAATGATCAAACTATTTTTCAAAGGACTTCGATTAGTTCTTATGCCGTTCATGTTGCTCTGGGCCAAGTTTGGAACTCCGAAAGGTATTGTGCGTCCGGATAATGAGCAGATCGGGATCGACTTGGAATGCTCTAACCTGGCGCTGTACCACTTCCGCACCTGCCCGTTTTGTATCAAGGTTCGGCATGAGATGGCAAGACTGACACTAACGATACCGCTGCGGGATGCCCAGTATGATATTGAACACCGCGATACCCTGCTGCAAGGGGGCGGGAAGATTCAGACGCCTTGCTTGTGTATTTCAGATGGCAAGGGTGATGTGCAATGGCTGTATGAGTCCAAGGCGATCATGGGATATTTGCAGGCGAGGTTCGGAGGATAGTATGAGGTCCTTCTTCTCTGGTTTCCTGAGTTGGATTAAACCACATGACAACACGCCGAATGAGATTCAACGGGCCAAACTACTCATCTCGGCCCTTGATGCTGGCGGCATTCCTCTTGATCCGGCCATCATTGTTCGAATCGCTGAAGACCTTGGCTTGGAGGTATCCAAGAAAGCACGTATGGAGGACACCATTGAACGTATTCGGGCAGCGATTGCAAGGTGCTGACTGCCCCTCTAGGTACAATCACACTCGCCAATAGCTTAATCGAACTGCATCCCTTTGACAGATTGAAAATTTTTTCCCTGCTATCTGCCGCTTACCTATCGCTTACAAGCCGAAAAATAAAAAGGACTCACATCTCTGCAAGTCCTTTTCTTAATGGTGGGTCGTGCGGGGATCGAACCTGCGACAAACGGATTAAGAGTCCGCTGCTCTACCAGCTGAGCTAACGACCCGGAAGAGTCGCGCATTTTAGGGGAGCAGGCAAAATTGTCAAGAAAATTATGCCTTGGAAATCACCCCGGAATGTTGTTGTAACGCCCAGCCAACGTGCTCGCGAACAATTGGTGAAGGGCTAAGCGATTGCGCAACCAAAGCTGCCACGACTGCATCTGAATATGGTGCATTGCCCAAGCCCACCGCGATGTTGCGTAACCATTGTTCGTGACCGATGCGGTGAATCGCGCTGCCTGCCAATTTGCGATGAAAGGTTGCTTCATCCCATGCAAAAAGCTCGGTCAGTACAACGTCATCCAGTCCGTTCCTCACGCTGAAATCAGCCTCGGTGGTTTTTTGCGCAAAGCGATTCCACGGGCACACCAGTTGGCAATCGTCGCAGCCATAGATTCGGTTGCCGATCAGGGGGCGCAGCTCGACGGGGATGCTGCCCTTGAGTTCGATGGTGAGATAGGAGATACATCGGCGTGCGTCCAGTTGATAGGGGGCGGTGATTGCCTGAGTCGGGCAAATATCCAAGCAGGATTTGCACGTGCCACAGTGATTGCTCGGTGGGGTATCCACCGGAAGTGGCAGGTTGATGAATATCTCACCGAGAAAAAACCACGACCCCTGATCGCGTGTGAGTAACAAGGTATGTTTTCCGCGCCAGCCCAGATGGGCTTTCTGCGCCAATTCCACTTCCAGCACAGGCGCACTATCGGTGAACACCCGGCAGTGACATTCGCCGACCTGATCGCGAATTTGTTGTGCCAGTTTCTCCAGCCGTGAGCGCAACACTTTGTGGTAATCACGCCCCAACGCATAACGCGAAACAAATGCTCTGTCGCCATCCGCCAGCACTTCGTGTGTGTCTTTTGCAGGTTCCGGGTGGTAGTTCATGCGCACCGAGATGACCCGCAACGTACCGGGCACCAACTCGGCAGGTCGCGCGCGTTTGGCTCCATGTTTTGCCATATAATCCATCGCGCCGTGTTGCCCGTCCGCCAGCCATTGCATCAAGTGTTGCTCAGCAGAATCCATGTGTGTGTCACTGATTCCGACGGCTTGAAATCCGAGTGCGTGACCCCACGCCCTGATGCGTGTTGTGAGTCCTTCGTAATCTGTTAGAGGTGTCCTGTTTTGCATGCAACGAATCATAGCCGAATAATTCTAGCCGATGAGGCCGCGACGAATGCCATTGCGGCGAGACTTGCAGCCACATTGCAACCCGGACTGATGATCTATCTGCGCGGCGATCTGGGTGCGGGCAAGACGACTTTGGTGCGTGCGCTGTTGCATAGCCTTGGCCACACGGGCCGCGTCAAAAGTCCGACTTACACTTTGCTTGAACGTTATGTGGCGGGTGGATTGAACCTGCTGCACTTCGACCTCTATCGTTTTCGCGATGCTGAAGAATGGGAGAGTTCGGGTTTTCGCGATGAATTCGACGGTCACAATGTGTGCCTGGTCGAATGGCCCGAACAAGCCGCCGGACTGCTGCCACCCGCTGACATCCTCCTCACCTTCACGATACTGGAGCAAGGGCGCGTGCTCGAACTCGAAGCACTTACCACTGCGGGTCACTTATGTTTGCACGCCTTACCCGACTGATCTTTGTAGCCACATTGGTATGGCTTCCTGCGGCTTTTGCCGAGGTCAGCATCACTTCCGCACGTGTATGGCCGGCACGGGATTACTCCCGTCTCACGCTGGAATCCAAACAGCCGATCCGCTACAACCTGTTCACTATCAAAAATCCGCACCGGCTGGTGATCGATCTGAATGACGTGGCGATCAACCCGGTTCTTACCGAGCTTGCAAACAAGATCGGCAATGACGATCCCAACATCCAAAGTGTACGCATCGGTCGTTTCAAACCCGGCGTGGTGCGGCTGGTGCTCGATCTCAAGGCAGAGGTAACCCCGCAGTTGTTCAACTTGAAACCGGTGGGTGAATACGGGCATCGTCTGGTGGTCGATGTGTACCCGCAAATCGCCTACGATCCGCTGATGGCGCTTGCGCTGCAAAGCGAAACCATGATGAACATACTCGGCCCCGAACCCTCACCCGCCAGTGCCGTGATCGAGTCTTCCCCGGTTGTGCTGAAACCGAGTGAAACCTTGCCAATGGGTCCGGAATTGACGCAGATCAAACCCGCTCCGCTGGCGCGCACGGAACTCAGCAGTCGGGTATTGATCGTCGCGGTCGATGCCGGACACGGCGGGGAAGACCCGGGGGCACGCGGTCACCGCGGTACACATGAAAAAGATGTGACGCTCTCCATCTCGCGAAAACTAAGAACCCTGATCGACAACGAACCGGGAATGCGCGCCATCCTGATCCGCGACGGTGACTTCTTCATCCCCCTGAGCGGACGTGTGGAAAAAGCACGCAAAGTACATGCCGACTTGTTCGTCTCCATCCATGCCGATGCCTTTATCAAACCGCATGCCCGCGGTTCATCGGTATTCGCCTTGTCCGAACGCGGCGCGACCAGTGCAAGTGCGCGCTGGCTGGCGAAAAAAGAGAACGAGGCGGATTTGATCGGCGGGGTGAATCTCGCCATCAAAGATCCCTACCTTGCGCGCACGCTGCTTGATCTGTCACAGACCGCCACCATCAACGACAGTCTGAAGTTGGCCAAACACATGCTAAAGGAAATTGGCGGCATCAACACCTTGCATCGCGGCCATGTGGAACAAGCCGGATTCGCCGTTTTGAAATCACCCGACATTCCCTCGGTGCTGGTGGAAACGGCATTCATCAGCAACCCGGATGAAGAGCGACGTCTGCGCGATGAGGATTATCAGGAGGACATGGCGCGCGCCATTCTGGGCGGGATCAAACGCTATTTTGCACAGAACCCGGCCTTGTCCAAACCAAGACTGGCTCAGAACGATTAGTCGCTTATTCAGGCGCCTCCCCAATCGAGCCGAGGATTATTTCGTTTCCTCGAAGAGCAACTCCAATCGCATACTGAGCACCGGACTGGGACGAAAATTCCTCGATTCAGGGAAGTGAATTTGCTGCCCGAGTTCCATGAACACCCAGTCCCGGTGAACCCGATAGCGTAGTAGAAGCAACAACACATATTCCGACACTTTCACCGTTGGGCGACTGACACCGGTCACACTGGCCTGATACAGAATGACCGAACGGTCATCCAGTTTGTGGAAAAACGAAATATCCTGGCGCAGATCCACGTTCTGGGTTTCCTTGAGCCAAGTGGCGGAACTGGTCGTTCGTAACTGAATCGGCTCACTGATCTGACGCTCAAGATCCAACTGGGTCGATTCTCCCAAGCCGATGGTGTTGAACCAGAACAATGACTGCGCCGCTTTCATACGCCACACGTCCATCGGAATATCCACACTGGCACGGGCTCGCGTGAAGGGAGTCAACTTGATTCCCTGGAATTTCAGCCCGCCGTCCGTACTCAGGTGCCAACGTTCCGATTGTTTTTTTTCATAACGCAGCGCAGCAGCAAAACTCTTGGGCGTCGTCGCGGGTTTTATCGGCGGGGCACGGTTGCGCGCCGGATCGACCGCAGGGTTCTTGTCCGGATCGGATTCGACCAAAAGATGCAATCTGCGCTCAAGCGTCGGAAGGTTGATTTTGGCCCGACCGGACAACTCCCATTGGTGGTAATCCTCGTATCCCACCACTCTGGAAAGATCGAGTTGCAGCATGCTGTCGTTGGTCTCCTGGTAATTCCGGTCATCACCAAAAAATCGATCGATCCCCCCCATATATTCGACGACTTTCCCCGCCAGATATTCGCGCGGTTTATCGAAGGCATTTTTCTCATCCGGTGCGGGAGGTTTTTCGAGTGGACCAACAAACTCATCACCGTAAGCAGTCGCGGCAAACAACGAGCAGCCAACCAAGCAACAGCACGTGAAGAACCTGAAAAAATGGGAAGGATTAAATGTCATCTTCAAGCGGGAAATACCCCGGTGGAAAGATAGCGGTCGCCACGATCACACACGATGAACACGATGGTGGCATTCTGCACTTGCCGCGAGACACGCAGCGCCACACTGAGCGCGCCGCCGGATGAGATGCCGCAAAAAATGCCCTCTTCACGCGCCAGGCGACGTGTCATTTCTTCGGCGTCCTGTTGTCCGACATTCTCCAAACGGTCCACGTTTTGCGGGTTGTAGATCTTGGGCAGATAAGCATCCGTCCATTTGCGGATACCCGGAATCTGCGCGCCCTCTCCCGGTTGTGCACCGATGATCTGAATGGCGGGATTTTTTTCCTTGAAAAAACGCGAGCAACCCATGATGGTGCCGGTGGTACCCATACTGCTGACGAAATGAGTGATCTTGCCTTGTGTATCGCGCCAGATCTCCGGTGCCGTGCCTGTGTAGTGCGCCAACGGATTATCCGGATTGGCGAACTGATCGAGGATGATGCCACGGCCTTCATCACGTAACTTCTCCGCCGTGTCGCGCGCCAACTCCATACTGCCCGCTTTCGGGGTCAGCACCAGTTCCGCACCAAAAGCGCGCATGGTCTGGCGACGTTCTATGCTTTGATTCTCCGGCATCACCAGGATCATCCTGTAGCCGCGCATGGCCGCTACCATCGCCAAAGCAATTCCAGTGTTGCCGCTGGTGGCTTCGATCAGCGTATCGCCCGGCTTGATATCGCCACGCGCTTCGGCACGCGCAATCATCGACAATGCGGGGCGGTCTTTCACCGATCCAGCCGGGTTGTTCCCTTCCAGTTTCGCCAGAATGACATTGGAAGTGTCACCCGGAATACGTTTGAGTTTGACCAGCGGCGTGTTGCCCACGAAGTCGTCCAGCGTCTGGTACATATTTTGTCCCGCAAATAGAAAACGCCAGCATGATAAATGCTGGCGTTGCGTTTTGCACTTCTAAACTTGGCTTAGATCGCGATGCCGGCAGTATCGAACAAACCCTCAAATAAAATCGAGCTGAGATAACGCTCGCCCGAATCCGGCAGGATGACCACGATGGTCTTGCCGGCGTTCTCCGGTTTCTTGGCCTGTCTTACGGCGACCGCTACCGCCGCGCCGCAGGAGATGCCTGACAAAATGCCTTCCTCGCGTGCGAGTCGGCGTGCAAACAACACCGCGTCCTCGTTGCTGACCTGCTCGATGTCGTCCACTAACGAGAGATCAAGCACGCCGGGGACGAAACCTGCGCCGATGCCTTGTATCTTGTGCGGCCCGGGTTTGAGTTCTTCGCCGTTGCGTTTCTGTGTCAACACCGGACTGGCGGAGGGTTCGACCGCAACCGATCTGATCGCCTTGCCACGTGTATTTTTAATGTATCGCGACACGCCGGTGATGGTGCCACCGGTGCCCACGCCGGATACCAGGATGTCGATCTTGCCATCGGTGTCGTTCCAGATCTCGGGGCCGGTAGTAGCTTCATGGATGGCCGGATTGGCCGGATTCTCGAACTGTTGCAGCAGAACATATTTTGGATCGGAAGCAGCGATCTCTTTGGCTTTTGCAATGGCACCACTCATGCCTTTTGCACCTTCGGTCAGCACCAACTTTGCGCCGTAGGCGACCAGCAATTTGCGGCGCTCGATACTCATGGTTTCCGGCATGGTCAGCGTGAGCGGAATACCGCGTGCCGCCGCCACGAACGCCAGTGCGATTCCGGTGTTGCCGCTGGTCGGCTCGACGATCTCTTTGCCGGCACCCAACAGACCGCGCTTCTCGGCATCATTCACCATGGCTGCACCGATACGGCACTTCACCGAATACGCCGGATTGCGGCCTTCGATCTTGGCCAAGATGGTTGCATTCGCGCCGTCCGCGATGCGGTTCAATTTGACCAGCGGTGTACCGCCGATGGACTGCGAGTTGTCTGCGAACCAGTGACTCATGCTGTGTCTCCTTACGGTTGATTGGTTATGGCAACAGTGTATACGGCCGACTTCCCGCTACAAACGAACGTTTTGTCATATGCTTCGAACAAAAGAATATATCAACAGGCATCTCCAACACTGAGAAACGCAAACACGAACCGAACAGACTTACTTCGTCTTTGCCAGCAGTTGCGTCACATAACGCGCTGTGCCTTGTTCGACCGTGAGGAACGGTTCTGCATAGCCGATCTCGCGCATGGCCGTCATGTCCGCCTGGGTGTAACTTTGATACTTTCCGCGCAGCGCATCCGGGAAAGGAATGTAGCGGATGAGTTGTTGCTGGTGCAATTGCTCCAGCGTCAACACGCTCTCACCGTTCGCCACACGCAGCGTATTGATGGTCGCCGCAGCCACATCGTTGAAGCTCTGCGAGTTGCCGGTACCCAGATTGAAGATGCCTGATTTATCCGGGTTGTCCAGGAAGAACATGTTGACCTTGACCACATCTTCCACCGAAACGAAATCGCGCAACTGCCCACCGTTGGCGTAACCGTCACAACCCTCGAATAACTTCACATAACCGTCTGCGCGGTATTGGTTGAAGAAATGGTACGCCACCGAAGCCATACGCCCCTTGTGTTGTTCGCGTGCACCGTACACATTGAAATAACGCAGGCCGACGATCTGCGCACTGCGATTCGCCCAGCGGCGACGCACCACCTGGTCGAACAAAAATTTGGAATACGCATACACGTTGAGCGGCGATTCGAATTCGCGGCTTTCCTTGAACACACCACCGCCACCGTACACCGATGCGGAAGAGGCATACAACAGCGGCACGTCATCACTCTGGCAATGATTGAATAACTCCAGCGTATAGCGGTAGTTGTTCTCCATCATGTAGCGCCCGTCGCTTTCCATGGTGTCGGAACAGGCACCCTCGTGCAGCACCGCCTCGACGATGCCGTCAAACAAGCCGTCTTTAAGCTTGTCGAGGAAGGCGTCCTTGTCCATATAGTCGGCGATCTCACAATCGGTGAGGTTCTTGAACTTGTCGGCATTCTTCAGATGATCCACCGCGATGATGTTGGTCTCTCCGCGATCATTCAGTGCTTTGACGATATTCGATCCAATAAAGCCTGCGGCTCCGGTAACGATGTAGTACATGGTTAACTCCTTAAATGGGGAAGTGAGAAGCGTAAAGGGGGAAGGGTGAAACCTGCGCGCTTACCCTTCGCGCTTCTCGCTACCCTCTTCCCCGATGTCTTTAACGATTTCTGCACGCGAAACAACAGCCGTGCCCAATTTGCCCACCACGATGCCTGCCGCCCGGTTGGCGATGCGCACTGCTTCCGACAGATCGGCGCCTGCCGCCATCATCACGGCCAGCGTGGCGATGACCGTATCGCCCGCACCGCTCACGTCAAACACTTCTCTTGCCTGTGTGGGTTCGTGCATCACTGCGCCTTCGCGGAACAGTGTCATGCCCTCTTCACTGCGCGTTACCAGCAACGCGTCCAGCTTCAAATCCGCGCGCAATTTTTGTGCTTTGATGGCCAGCTCGGCATCGTCTTTCCAGCTTCCGGCGACTTCGCGGAACTCGCTGCGGTTCGGCGTGAGTAAGGTCGCGCCCTGATACCGCGCGTAATCGTCGCCCTTGGGATCGACCAAAACCGGTTTACCCGCAGACCGTGCCAGACGGATCATCTCGGCGATGTGGGTAAGGCCGCCTTTGCCGTAATCGGACAAGATCACCACATCACACTGCGGCAGTTTGTCTTTGAAATCCGCCAGTTTGGCTTGCAAGACTTCATGGCTGGGTGGTGTCTCGAAATCGATGCGCAGCAATTGCTGGTGGCGCGCGATGGCGCGCAGTTTGACGATGGTGGAGATGCTGTCATCACGATGCAGCAGTGCCTCCACACTGCCCTGTTCGGTCAACAAACGTTGCAGACAATCGCCCGCCTCATCCGCGCCGACCACCGAAAGCAGCGTGCAATGCGCCCCCAGCGAAGCGATGTTGCGTGCCACGTTGGCCGCACCACCCGGACGCTCTTCCACGCGACTGACCTTCAACACCGGCACCGGTGCTTCCGGCGAGATGCGATGCACATCACCGAACCAATAGCGGTCCAGCATCACATCCCCCACCACCAATACGCGCGCCTTATCAAATGCCGGCAATTTCATGCCACACCTCCTATGTCTTGAGAAATTTCCCGCAATGCAATTAACGGGTCACTTGCCTGCGTGATCGGCCGCCCGATGACCAGATAATTCGCGCCATTTTCCAGCGCGGCACGCGGTGTCATGATGCGCGATTGGTCGTTGGCAGCCGCATTTGCCGGACGTATCCCCGGTGTGACCAGACAAAAATCCTTTCCGCATTGTTGGCGCAGAACGGTCGCCTCTTGCGCGGAACACACCACCCCGTCCAGCCCGCTCTCGGATGCCAAACGCGCCAAGCGCGAAACCATCTGTGCCGGGCTGGCATCGATGCCGAGTTCGTGTAAATCCGCTGCGGCCATGCTGGTCAGGACAGTGACGGCGATCAACTTCGGGCGTTGCTGAACGTTGGACAATGCCTCGCGTGCGGCTTCCAGCATGCGACGACCGCCGAACGCGTGCACATTGACCATCCACACGCCCAACGCCGCTGCCGCTTTACAAGCCTGCGCTGTGGTGTTGGGGATGTCGTGGAATTTCAGGTCGAGGAACACCTCGAAACCGCGCCGTTGCAGTTGCTCGATTAATTGCGGGCCCGCAGCGGTGAATAATTCCTTGCCCACTTTGAGACGGCACAGCGACGGATCCAATTGGTGTACCAATTCCAATGCGGGGGGGGCTTGGGGGAAATCGAGGGCGACAATGATTCGCGGGCCGACTGGCAGAGTTTCGTTCATATGGTCAGCCCGTTCTCTTCGCTGCGTTTGGGTGAATAACTCTCCCAACTGTGGCACGCCGGACAATGCCAATAAAATTGGCGCGCCTTGAAACCGCAATGCCCGCAGCGATACATGGCCAGACTGCGGGTACGGTTATGGATGAGATTCTTCACCAATTCGATATCGGCGCGGCGCTCGCTGGTCGTCTCCAGCAATTGCGCTTCCAATAATTTATCCAGCCCCAACAAGGTCGGATTGCGCTTGAGTTCGTTGCGCACCAACTGGTAGGCGGCTTCCGCGCCGTCACGCTGCACCACGATGCCGAACAACACGTTCATCAGGTCGAGTGAAGGGTATTTCTGCAAATAGGTTTGCAGCAAGATCACCCCCGCTGCTTCCCCGCCGGTCTGTCGATAGGCTTGCAACAAACGCTCCGCCACCAGCGGCAGATATTGCGCATCCTGTTGCTCTACTTTTTTCCAGATCTCGATGGCGCGAAGCGCATGACCTGCGGCCAGTTCGATGTCGCCCAGCATGATGTTGGCGCGTACTCCTTGGGGGTGGGTATGCAGCGCTTGTTCCAGGTGCACGATGGCGGCATCGGTCTGTTTTTTGGTCAGTTCGCTGGCGGCCAATTCACAATAAAAAAATGCGGCCAGTTTGCTTTGCGACTGGCCGGTCAATACCGTTAAACGCTGGCTGATGTCGATTGCCTTGAGCCAGTCTTTTTCTTTCTGGTAGATCTCCAGCAGGAACTCCAAAGATTCCTTTTCATACGGCGTGTCATGCAGGTTGTGGAACGCCGCTTCAGCACGGTCAAGTATCCCCGCCTTCAAGTAATCCTGGGCCAACTCAAACAACGCCTGCTGTTTTTTTTCTTCATCCAGATCGCCGCGTTCAACCAGATTCAGATGCATGCGGATGGCTCTGTCCACTTCGCCGCGACGGCGGAAAAGGCTGCCCAAGGCAAAGTGCAACTCGATGGTCTGAGGATCGACTTTGACCACCTCGATGAAGGCTTCGATGGCCTGATCCTGCTGTTCGTTGAGGAGGAAGTTCAGCCCCTCAAAATACGAGCGCGGCAACGCGCTGGATTCAGTGAGCAACTCTTTGATGTCGATGCGTGCAGCCAACCAGCCCATTCCGAAAAAGAGCGGGAAAACAAGCAACATCCAGGGTTCGAAATCCATTTATTGAAATAATCAGGAAGATTGGTCGGAAGACAGAGGCAACACGCGAGGCTGATCCGATTGTTGTTTGAGTTGCAGCTCGCGCCCGAGAGCGACCGATTCTCTGCGCTGACGGAACACGGTGCCCAACATTGCCAAGATACCGATCAACGTACCGGCGAAAAGGAAAAACAACAACAAAACCACGAGCGAAGTGTTCCATTCATACCCGAAGTAGAACCGCAACGTGGCAGGTTGGTCGTTCTTGACCGCAAAGCCAAGCAGCACTAGAAATACCGCCAACCGCAACATCCAGACCAAATATCGCATATCGTCGAATCGTTACCGAACAGGGCTGCAAAGATATCATGAACAAACAAAAAATTGGCGGCACATCTCGCGATGGCCGCCAATAATCAAATACCACGCAATATCAGGACTGCGCCAGATCCACTCGCTCGCGCAGTTCTTTGCCCGCTTTGAAATGCGGCACGTACTTGGCGGGAACCTGTACCTTGTCGCCGGATTTAGGATTGCGTCCCAAACGCGGCGGCCGGTAGTTCAAGGCAAAGCTGCCAAAGCCCCGGATCTCTATACGGCCACCGCGAGACAAGGTCAGCGACATGCTATCCAGAATCACCTTCACAGCCAGCTCGGCATCTTTACCGAGGAGCTGTGTGTGACGATCCGCAAGCTTGGCGATAAGGTCAGAACGAGTCATGAAGACCACCCCTCTTATTGCGCGTCAGCCTTGCTGGAATCCATCTTGGCCTTGAGCAACGCGCCCAGGTTGGTGGTGCCTGCGGAGCTGGTATTGTCGGCCGCGAACTTCTGCATCGCTGCCGCTGTATCGGCTTTGTCCAACGCCTTGATCGACAGGTTGATGCCACGGTTCTTGCGATCCACGTTGATGATCACAGCCTTGACGCTGTCGCCTTCTTTCAGGTGGTTGCGGATGTCTTCAACACGGTCTGCAGAAACTTCCGATGCCTTCAGATAAGCCTCGACATCGCCGTCCAGGGTAACGATTGCGCCCTTGGCATCCAGAGACTTCACGATACCGGTAACCACTGCGCCCTTGTCGTGTCCGGAAACGAAACCACCGAACGGATCACCTTCCAATTGCTTGACGCCAAGCGAGATGCGCTCACGTTCCACATCGATCGCGAGAACGGTCGCTTCCAGTTCATCACCCTTCTTGTAGTTGCGCACGGCTTCTTCGCCGGGGATGCTCCACGACAGATCGGACAAGTGCACCAGACCGTCGATCCCGCCGTCCAAACCGATGAATACGCCGAAGTCGGTGATGGACTTGATGGCACCCTTAACTTTGTCGCCCTTTTGGTGATTCGCTGCAAAGTCATCCCAAGGATTGGACTTGCATTGCTTCATGCCCAAAGAAATACGACGGCGTGCTTCGTCGATCTCAAGGATCATCACTTCGACTTCGTCGCCCAGGGAAACCACCTTGGACGGATGCACGTTCTTGTTGGTCCAATCCATTTCGGAAACGTGTACCAAGCCTTCGATGCCCTGCTCGATCTCAACAAACGAACCGTAGTCGGTCAGGTTGGTCACTTTGCCGAACAGACGTGTGCCTTGCGGGTAGCGACGTGCCAGACCATTCCAGGGATCGTCACCCATTTGCTTGATACCCAGGGAAACACGGTTCTTCTCTTGGTCAAATTTCAGGATCTTGGCTTCGACTTCGTCGCCAACCGTCAACACTTCGGATGGGTGCTTCACGCGACGCCATGCCAGGTCAGTGATGTGCAACAGACCGTCGATACCGCCCAAGTCAACGAATGCACCGTAGTCGGTGATGTTCTTGACGATACCCTTGACGATCGCGCCTTCCTTGAGATTTTCCAGCAAGTTGTCGCGGTCGGCACCTTGCGATGCTTCCAGCACAGCACGGCGGGAAACCACCACGTTGTTGCGCTTGCGATCCAGCTTGATGACCTTCAGTTCCATGGTCTTGTTTTCGTACGGTGTAGTGTCCTTGACCGGACGTGTATCCACCAGCGAACCGGGCAAGAATGCACGGATGCCGTTCACCATGGCAGTCAGACCGCCCTTGACCTTGCCGCTGACATAACCTTCAACGATGCGGCCTTCTTCCATTGCCTGTTCCAGATCGATCCAGGCGGCGAGGCGCTTGGCCTTTTCACGCGACAAGCGCGTTTCGCCGTAGCCGTTCTCCAGGGATTCGATGGCGACAGTGACGAAATCACCGGCCTTGACTTCAACATTGCCCGCTGCGTCTTTGAATTCTTCAACGGGAATAAAACTTTCGGACTTCAGTCCGGCATTGACCACGACCACGTTCTGCTCGACGCGAACGACTTGTGCGGTAATCAATTCACCCGCGCGCATCTCTTTGCGTGTCAGGCTTTCTTCAAACAGGGAGGCAAAACTTTCCATATCAACGACTTCGGTCATTTTAGATTTACTTTCAAAACAATCCCGTGGTGAACGGGGGGTTAGTTATAAAACCCAAACAGAAAGGCTTCTATTTGGACTCCTGCGGGCAAAAATAAAATCACCCATCTTTGAAACACGTGCCCGCTCCCTCACCTCAATCCTCTCCCGCGAAAATCCCCTCTCTCTAACTCTCTCCCGCATGCGGGAGAAAGGACAAACGTGAAAGGCAATCTTCAATCCTCGGGCGAGGAGGCAAACGTGCTGCGCGCGATTCACTTCACTGCACGGTAGCGATCCAACACTTCCTGCACCGCCTGCTCGATGTTCAGAGGAGTCGTATCCAGCAAGCTCGCGCCTTGCGCCTGTTGCAGCGGAGCCACGCTACGTTGAGTATCCCGCTCGTCGCGCAACCGTATGTCCTGCAAAAGGGCGGCGATACTACCATCCATCCCTTTTCCTTTCAACTGCTTATATCTTCTTTCTGCACGTGCCTCGGCACTGGCGGTCAGAAAGATCTTCAACACCGAATCCGGGAACACGACCGAAGCCATATCCCGCCCGTCCGCGACCAGTCCCGGCGCACGGCGGAAGGCACGTTGTTTATCCAGCAAGGCCGCGCGAACCAAAGGCAATGCCGCGATTCTGGAGGCCGCCGAACCGGCTTCCTCGGTGCGCAATTCGTCGCCAACCAACACACCGTCCAGCCAGATGTCTTCGCCTTCGAAACGGATATCCACCTGCCCGGCCAGTTCGGCCAGTTGCGCCTCTGCTTCCAACGCGACACCCCGACGCTGCGCTGCCAACCCCAATAAGCGGTACAACGCGCCACTGTCCAAATAATGCATCCCCAATGCCGTCGCCACGCGCTGCGCCACTGTACCTTTACCGGAGGCCGATGGGCCGTCGATTGCGATGACTGGAACAGCTTGCGTCACCTTGGCGAACTCGGCGAAATAATCGGGGAAGGTCTTGCCGACACATTTTGGATCGTTGATGCGAATACCCGAGCCGCCGAATGCCGCCAGCGAAAAACACATCGCCATACGATGGTCGTCGTAGGTATCTATCGTAGGGTGGGCAGACTGAATTACCGTCTGCCCACGCGGTTGCATATCCGCGTGGGCAGAGAAACATGCCCACCCTACAGCAGGCGGAGTAACACGAAGATAGTCCGGACCCTCTTGCACCGTCGCTCCGACTTTGCGCAGTTCGGTCGCCATCGCCGCAATACGATCAGTCTCTTTCACGCGCCAACTGGCGATGTTGCGTAACGTGGTCGTGCCTTCAGCGAACAAGGCCGCGACTGCCAGCGTCATTGCGGCATCGGGGATGTGATTGCAGTCGAGGTCGATCGCATTAAGCTTGCCGGATCGGGGCGCACGCGCCTCAATCCAGTTATCGCCCATGCTGATAAGCGCTCCCATCTGCTCCAATGCTTCGACGAACCGCACATCGCCCTGCACGCTGGTTTTGCCAACACCTTCAACACGCACCGGACCGCCGCCAATCGCACCTGCCGCAAGAAAATACGAAGCGGAGGAAGCATCGCCTTCAACAAAGATCTCATCGGGCGATACATAACGACTGCCCGCCGTAACAGTGAAGCCACTCCAACCCTCGCGCTTAACCCGCACACCGAAGCGCGCCATCATCGCCAACGTGATTTCGATGTAGGGCTTTGAGATCAATTCACCCACCACTTCAACCTTCACCGTGCGATCCAGCAAGGGCAATGCCATCAGCAATCCGGTAAGGAACTGACTCGACACATCGCCGCGCACTTGCGCAACATCTCCGGCCAATTTGGCTGGAGAAATTTGCAACGGAGGAAAACCTTCGTTTCCCAGATAGTGAATGTCCGCGCCGAGTTGACGCAATGCATCCACCAAGTCGCCAATAGGCCGCTCGTGCATGCGTGGCACACCGGACAATTCGTAGCTTCCGCCGGACAATGCCAGCGCGGCAGTCAACGGGCGGAACGCGGTACCCGCATTGCCGAGGAACAACTTTGCTTCTTTGTTCGGGAAGTCACCACCGCACCCCATGATGCGATAGGTGTTATCGCCGAGTGAGTCCACCACAACGCCAAGCACACGCAAGGCATCTAACATACGTTCGGTATCGTCCGAATGCAGCAAGTCGCGCACGACCGTCGTGCCCTGTGCCAGCGCCGCCAACAGCAACACGCGATTGGAAATACTTTTGGAACCGGGAAGGCGCACGGTGCCGTGCGCGGACATCAGGGGAGGGAGGTCGATAAATTCAGAATGAGTCATGTTGCACTTTCAAGATTCCGTCATTCCCGCGCAGGCGGGAATCCAGTCATTCAAATCATTTCCCGCAACGCGGGACAAAACCAACGGCATATTTTATAAAACCGCTGGATTCCCGCCTGCGCGGGAATGACAAAATTATTTTTGCACCCAGGCACTGCGCACTTCGCGCGCCAGACTGAATATCGCTTCCAGCTTGGTCGCATCATTGCTCTCGAGTGCTTGATGGATAACGTACAGTTCGGCGGCATACTGTTGCAACTCACTCATCAGCGCCTCGCGATTCGCCATACAGATGTCGCGCCACATCTCCGGTGAACTGGCAGCGATACGGGTGAAATCGCGGAAACCGCTCGCAGCAAATGACAGCAGTTGGTCTTTGTTTTCGCGCTTGGCCAAGTCATGCACCAACGCGAAGGAAAGCAGATGCGGCAGATGACTCACGGCGGCGAACACGGTGTCATGTTGTTCCGCAGTCAACTCGCTCACATTTGCACCACAGATCTCCCAGGCATTGCGAATACGTGCGATTGCATCTTTGGAGTTCTCAGGCAGCGGCGTGATAACGACTCGCTTGCCCTGATAGAGGTCAGCCAGCGCAGCCGATGCGCCGCTTTTCTCACCGCCCGCGATGGGGTGTGCCGGAATGAATTGCGAGAGTTTGTCGCCCAGGTTGGCACGCGCTGCCGCCACCACATCGCCCTTGGTACTGCCGCCATCGGTGACCAAGGTGTTGACACCAAGATGCGGCGCGATGCGCGTGAATATCTCCGCCATCTGCGCCACAGGTGTGGCAACCAGCACAATATCGGCATCACCTACTTCAGACGCGACATCGACGCCGATGCGGTCGAGGATGCCGAGTTGCTTGGCCTCATTCAGTGTCGTCGCACTACGCCCAAAGCCGACGACTTCCGTCACGGCTCCCGCCTTGCGCAATGCCAACGAAAAAGACCCGCCGATCAAGCCGACGCCAAAGATGACGACTTTTTGAAAGGCGGGTTGCATGTCTTACAACGTGCGTCCGATCGCACCCGCGATCGCACCCAGCGAACCCATGAGTTTCTTCAACTCATCGGGGGTCAACGCCTGATCGGCATCACACCAGGCATCACACGGGCTGGGATGCATCTCGACCAGCAGACCGTCCGCTCCGGCAGCGATGGCCGCCTGCGACAACGCCGGCACCATCCACGCTTTACCGCCCGCATGCGAAGGATCAACGATCACCGGCAAGTGCGTCTCTTTCTTCAGCACGGGGATCGCGGTCACGTCCAGCACATTGCGGTAAGCCGTTTCGAAGGTGCGGATGCCGCGTTCGCAGAAGATGATGTTGTGGTTGCCGCCGGCGGCAATGTATTCCGCCGACATCAGCCATTCGCTGATGGTGGCCGACATGCCGCGCTTGAGAATGACGGGCTTGTTGATACGTCCCACTTCTTTGAGCAGATCGAAGTTCTGCATGTTGCGTGTGCCGATCTGGATCACGTCCACGTCGTACTCCATGAATGCTTCCACCTGACGCACATCCATCAATTCGGTGACGATCGGCAACTTGAATTTGTCCGCCGCCTTGCGGAACATATCCAGCCCTTCCACACCGTGTCCCTGGAAAGCATACGGGCTGGTGCGCGGCTTGAATGCGCCGCCGCGCATCAAACGGCAACCCGCCGCATGCACGAACTTCGCCGACAGATCCATCTGCTCCTGCGTCTCGACCGAGCACGGCCCGCCGATAATCTGGATCTGGTTGCCGCCGATTGGGATGCCGGCCACGTCGATCACCGTGTTCTGCTTGTGTGCTTCCCGCGACACGATCTTGTATTGCTTGGCGATATGCATCGCCGATTCAACGCCGGGAAGCGGGGTGAACATATCCGCCGACAGTTTTCGCTCGTCTCCGATGGCACCAATGACGGTGCGTTCGATACCGCGCGAGATGTTGGCTTTAAGACCTGCCGCTTCGAGTTTCTTTACAACCGTGCTCACTTGTTTGTCGGTGACTTCCGGGCCCATTACGATGATCATTTGTTTTCTCCTAAACGGGTATTGGACAAATACGCCAACCCCTAGTTAATTTACGCCCGTCCCCCACCTCAATCCTCCCCCGCGAAATCCCCTCTCTCTAACTCTCTCCCGCAAGCGGGAGAAAGGACAAACGAGAAAGGCAATCTCAAATCCTCGGGAGAGGCGGCAAACGAACGCTACGCGACTTTTTCATTCATGGCCTGCGTCAAAGCAGTTAAAAATTTTGCATTCTCACTTTCCAGACCGATGCTCACGCGCAGCCAGTCCGGCATATCGTAGTTGGCTATCGGGCGCACGATCACGCCCAGTTCGAGTAAGCGTCGGTACATCGCCGTCGCGCCGCCGATACGGAAGGAGATGAAGTTACCGTAGGACGGAATGTATTCCAGTCCCAGCTTGGTCAATCCTTCGGTGAGCTGCAGCATGCCACGCTGGTTCAACTTGTAGGTCTTCTTGACGAACGCCACATCGCGGAACGCCGCTACCGCCGCCGCCTGCGCCACGCTGTTCACATTGAACGGCTGGCGTACCCGGTTAAGCATATCGGTCACCTGCGCATTGGCCAGCGCGTAGCCGACGCGCAACCCCGCCAATCCATAGGCTTTGGAGAAGGTGCGCGAGATGATCAGGTTGGGAAACTGGCTCAACCAGGAGACTGAATCGTAGCGTTTGTCTTCCGGCAGATATTCGTTGTAGGCCTCGTCCAGCACCACCAGTATCTGCGGCGGCAGCGCGCGCAGAAATTGCAACAGTTCATCCCCGCTCAAAAAAGTCCCGGTCGGATTGTTGGGGTTAGCGATGAACACGATCTTGGCGTGGTTGGCTTTGGCTGCCTCAAGCATCGCCGGCAGGTCGTGCCCAAAACCCGGAGTCGCCGTGACGCTGATGCCGGTCGCGCCCACCGCCTGTGTCGCCAGCGCGTACACCGCGAAGGCATGCGCCGAATACACCACCGTGTCGCCGGGTGCCAGGAAGGCGCGTGCGGCCAGTTCCAGCAGATCATTGCTGCCATTGCCCAACGTCACATTGTTGTGGGCCACGGCGTAGCGTTTTACCAGCGCGTCTTTGAGTTCGAAACCATTGCCATCGGGATACAGGGCGATGGTTTTGATCGCCTCTTTCATCGCAGCGACCGAAGCCGGGCTGGGGCCCAGCGGATTCTCGTTCGAGGCCAGCTTGATGATGCCGGTAATACCAAGTTCTCGCTCCAGTTCGGAGATCGGTTTGCCCGGCTGGTAGGGCGAGATAGAGCGAATATAAGATGGAGCTAGATCACAGTAATTCATTTGATGCCTTGTTTAGTAAAACATAAAAAATCCCCTCCGCTTCGCTCCACCCCCTTTTTCAAAGGGGGAACTCTTTCCCACTTTAGGAAAGTGGGGTAGGGGGAATTGACGTGTTTATTTCAAATTAAACAGCCACCGGGTACGAGCCCAGCACCTTGACGAAAGCGGCGATTTTCTTGAGTTGACCCAGTGCTGCGGCCACCTTGGCATCGGCCTGATGGCCTTCGATATCAACATAAAAAACATATTCCCACAGCCCGGCCCGCGACGGACGCGACTCCAGCTTGGTCATGGAGACGCCGTTCTGCGCCAGAGGCACCAGCAGGTCATGCACCGCACCGGGGCGGTTGGCGGCTGACATCACCAGCGAGGTTTTGTCTTTGCCCGACGGCGCCACTTCCTGTTTGCCGATGACCAAAAAGCGCGTGGTGTTGCGCGAATCGTCCTCGATATTCTGTGCCAGCAACTTCAATTTGAAATGTGCGGCAGCCTGCGCCCCCGCCACCGCTGCCGCAAAAGATTCCTCCGCAGCCAATCGGGCGGCATCGGCGTTGCTGGAGGCGGTGATACGTTCGGCCTGCGGCAGATGCGTATTCAACCAGCCCTGGCATTGCCCGAACGATTGCGGATGCGAATAGATCTTGCGGATGAGCGTCAGGTCGTTCTCGTTCGACAGCACACATTGATGCACTTGCAGCAAGACCTCTCCGCAGATGTTTAGATTGCTGCTGAGTAACAGGTCGAGCGTGCGCCCGATTGCCCCTTCTGTGGAATTCTCCACGGGCACCAGACCGTAATTTGCCGCACCGCTTTCCACCGCGCTGAACACGCCGTCGATGGAATCGGCAGGCAGCCCTTCGGTCGCCTGACCGAAACGCTGGAACACCGCCGCCTCGCTGAAGGTGCCGTGCGGCCCCAGGTACGCCACACGCAACGGCGCTTCCAATGCCCGGCATTGCGACATGATCTCGGTGAAAAGTTGGCTCACACCCGGGTTGGGCAACGGCCCGCCGTTGGCCAACAGCATGCGCTGCAACACCTGTGCCTCGCGCTCGGGACGCAACACCGCGCCGTTACCTTTGACGTGGCCGATCTGCTGCGCAAGCCCGGCGCGCTGGTTCAACAGGCGCAGCAGCTCATCATCGATATGGTCGATCTGCTCGCGGAATTTTTTCAGTTCCGTGCTCATGCATCCGTCTCCAGCGGCAACGCACGCACCATCAACACACCGGGAATGGCGGCGATCTGCGCGATCAGCGTATCCGGTAACACGGTGTCGGTATCCACCAGCGTGTAAGCCATCTCGCCGCGCGATTTGTTCATCATGTTGTGGATGTTGATGCCCGCCCCCGCCAGCGCGGTGGAAATCTGCCCCAGCATGTTCGGCACGTTGGCATTGGCAATCGCCAAACGGAACGTCGATTCGCGCGGCATGCTGACGTTGGGGAAGTTCACCGTATTGCTGATGTTGCCGTGCTCCAGATAGTCACGCAGTTGCTCGGCCACCATCACCGCACAGTTCACTTCCGCTTCTTCTGTGGAGGCGCCCAGATGCGGCAACGCGATGATTTTGTCGTTTGACAGCGTCTTGTTGCTGGGGAAATCACACACGTAGAAACGCAGATGTTTTGTTGCCAAACCGCTGATGACCGAATCCTCGTTGACGATGGCATCGCGCGAGAAATTCAGCAGCACGGCACCCGTCTTCATCGCAGCCACGCGTTTGTCGTCGATCAGGTTGCGCGTCGCGTCCAGCAACGGCACATGCAACGTGACGAAGTCGCTGTGCTTGAGCAGATCTTCGATGCTGTGCGCCTTCTTCACCTGGGAAGACAAGCCCCACGCCGCATCCACGGTGATCTCCGGATCGAAGCCGATCACCTGCATCCCCAGGCCGATTGCGGCATCCGCCACCAGGCGTCCGATGGCTCCCAGACCAACGACCCCCAACGTGCGCCCGCGCAACTCGGTTCCCGCGTAATGTTTTTTGCCGTCCTCGACCAGTTTGTGCATCGTCGCATCGTCACCGCTCAACCCCGAGGTGAAGCGCAGCGCCGGCACGATGTTGCGCGAAGCCAGCAACATGCCGGTGATGACCAATTCCTTGACCGCATTGGCGTTGGCACCGGGGGCATTGAACACCGGCACGCCGCGCGCACTCATCTTCTTCACCGGCACGTTGTTGGTACCCGCTCCGGCCCGCGCGATCGCCAACACACTTGACGGGATCTCCATCTCCAGCATGTTTTGCGAACGCACCAGGATGGCATCCGGCTGGGCGATGTCGTTGCCCGTGACATAACGGGTCGCCGAAAGGCGTTGCAGACCGGTCGTCGAGATTTTGTTCAGGGTGAGAACCTGGAAAGTTTTAGCCATTTGTTCGCCTGTTGGTTAGAGCACCATCTGGAGTGCGGCGGCATGACGCTGCTTGCGTGTTAGCGATTAAAAATCGCGCAGTCATGCCTGCGCACTCCGAATGTATTAGCCTTTTTGTTTTGCAAACTCGCTCATGAAATCCACCAACGCCTGCACACCTTCCAGCGGCATGGCGTTGTAGATCGAAGCGCGCATGCCGCCGACCGAGCGGTGTCCCTTAAGTTGTAGCAAACCGCGCGCATCCGCCTGCTTCAGGAATTCGCCGTCCAGATTCGCATCTTTTAACGTGAACGGCACGTTCATACGCGAACGGTCCGCCTTGTTCACCGGACAATTGTAAAAACCGTTGCTCGCGTCAATAGCCGCATACAGCAGCTCGGACTTGGCGATGTTGGTGCGTTCCATCGCGGCGATGCTACCGTTTTGTTTCAGCCATTGGAACACCAGCCCGGCCATGTAGATGGCGAAGGTGGGCGGTGTGTTGTACATGGACTCGTTGTCGGCGTGCGTCTTGAAATCCAGCATGGTCGGTAAGGCCGCATTGGCATATCCCACCAAATCTTCACGCACAATGACAATGGTCAACCCGGCCGGACCGATATTCTTTTGCGCTCCGGCGTAAATCAGGCCGAACTGGGTCACATCGATCACGCGCGACAGAATATTGGATGACATGTCCGCCACCAACGGCACAGCGCCCGTATCAGGGATCCAGTTGAACTCGACACCGCCGATCGTCTCGTTCGGTGTGTAGTGCACATAGGCGGCTTCTTTATCCAGTTTCCATGTTTCCACAGCCGGAACGTAGGTGCAGTTCTTGTCTTTGTTGTCGGCTACCACATTCACATTGCAGAATTTCTTCGCCTCGCCGATGGCCTTCTTCGACCACTCGCCGGTGTTCACATAGTCGGCAGAAAGTTTGCCGCGCAACAGATTCAACGGGATCATCGAGAATTGCAGGTGCGCGCCGCCTTGCAGGAACAACACTTTGTAGTTGGAAGGTATGCCCAGCAACTCGCGCAGATCGGCTTCGGCCTGGGCGTGGATGCCCATGTATTCCTTGCCGCGATGCGACATCTCCATCACCGACATGCCGCTACCGTGCCAATCGAGAAGTTCCGCCTGCGCCTGTAGCAACACTGCTTTAGGTAATACTGCCGGTCCAGCACTGAAGTTGTAGATGGTCATTTTCAAAACACTCCTAGTTTAAAAGTTCGCCCCAACAAAACCTAACCCCTCCCAACCTCCCCTTGTCAGGGGAGGAGCCGCTCTGCTCTCCCCCT
>CAYROQ010000035.1:0-25020 GCA_964425955.1 uncultured Sideroxydans sp. | reverse complement strand
AGCGCGGGAGAAAAATATGAAACGCATGTTATTCAATGCGACGCAACCGGAAGAACTCCGCGTCGCCATTGTGGACGGTCAAAAACTCGTTGACCTCGACATTGAAACCGCCGGTAAAGAGCAACGCAAGAGCAACATCTACAAAGCCATCATCACCCGCATTGAGCCCAGTCTCGAAGCGTGTTTCGTCGAATACGGTGGCACCCGCCACGGTTTTCTCCCCTTCAAAGAAGTTTCTCCGCAGTTCTATCAATCCGGTGCCGGCAGTCGTTCCTCCATCAAGGAAGCACTGAGAGAAGGCCAGGAGTTGCTGGTTCAGGTGGAAAAAGACGAGCGCGGCAACAAGGGCGCGGCATTGACCACTTACATCAGTTTGGCCGGTCGCTACATCGTGCTGATGCCGAACAACCCCAACGGCGGAGGCGTTTCGCGCCGCATCGAGGGTGAAGACCGCAACGAATTGCGTGACGTTCTGTCGCAATTGGACGTGCCCCAAGGCATGAGCATCATCGCCCGTACTGCCGGCATCGGCCGCAATGCGGAAGAATTGCAATGGGACCTGAACTACCTCAAGCAACTTTGGGATGCCATCGAAGGCGCTGCAAAAACCGAAAAAGCCCCGTCACTGATCTATCTGGAAAGCAGCCTGGTGGTGCGCGCCATCCGCGATTATTTCAATCCCGAGATTGGCGAAATCCTGATCGACACCGACGATATCTTCCATCAGGCGCAGGCATTCATGGGCACGGTGATGCCGGACCATGTGGATCGCATCAAACGTTATCACGACGATGTCCCCCTGTTCTCGCGCTTCCAGATCGAGCACCAGATCGAATCGGCACATGCCCGCCAAGTGAACCTGCCTTCCGGCGGCGCGATCGTCATCGACCACACCGAAGCACTCACCGCCATCGACATCAACTCCGCCCGCTCCACGCGCGGCGGCGACATCGAGACCACGGCTTACAACACCAATCTGGAAGCGGCCGACGAAATCGCGCGCCAGTTGCGGCTGCGCGACTTGGGCGGACTCATCGTCATCGACTTCATTGACATGGAGTCGGCCAAGAACCAGCGCGAAGTGGAAAATCGTTTGCGTGATGCGCTGCACTTTGACCGTGCGCGCATCCAGACCGCCAAGATTTCGCGCTTCGGACTGCTTGAGTTGTCGCGTCAACGTCTGGCACCCAGTCTGGAAGAAGGCAACCACACCACGTGCCCGCGCTGTAACGGCATCGGTCATATTCGCGGTACCGAGTCTTCCGCACTGAACATCCTGCGCATCATCCAGGAAGAAGCGATGAAAGACAGCAGCGCCGCGATCCATGCCCAGGTTCCGGTCGATGTCGCCACCTTCCTGTTGAATGAAAAACGTGCCGACATCCACCGTATCGAATCGCGTTTCAAGATCGGCGTCACGCTGATCCCCAATCCGTACATGGAAACGCCGCATTACACGGTGAACCGTTTGCGCCAGGACGACATCACTGCCGACCATCTGCAAGCCAGTTACAAATTGGTGGAAAAACCGGAAGAGAACAAGGCCGTTTCCGCCAGCAGCCAGGAAGCCAAAGCCGCTTTGCGCCCGCAAGCCGCGGTGCGCGGTATCACTCCGGCGCAACCTGCTCCCAAACACGCGGTTAAAGAAGAAGTAAAAACCTCCCTGATCGGAAGTTTGATCGGCTGGTTCAAATCGTTGGGCGGCGAAAGCGAACCGGCGAAAGTCGCTCCACCGGCCAAACCGGCCGGACGCAACAATCCGCGCCGTGAACGTGGCGAGCGTGATCGTGCAGAAGGCGGTAATCGTCAACGTCGTGAGCGGAATGAAGGCACACCGAACACTAAGCCGCGCCGCGAAAAAGAAGAGGCAAACCGCGCCGATATGCCGAACAAGGAGCAACAACCGGCCCGCAACGAAAGACCCCAGCGTCCTCCGCGCCCGGAAAAGACTGAGACCAAACCGGTTCTGGAAACAGCCAAGCCTGTCCTGGGCAAAGCCGAAGGATCGAGTCAAACGTCAGAACAGGGTGAGGAAGGAAACGCCAATCGCGAGGGACGCAAACGCGGTCGTCGTGGCGGACGCCGTGAACGTGAACGTCGTGAGCCACAAGGTGCGGTTTCGCTTGGTGAGAATTTGAACAACGAGATGCAACAGAACAGCGATGCGGCAACATCACCGGCGGTCGAGGCCAATGTTAAAGCGGTTCCAACCAGCGTCCGTCCAAGTGAATATATCGCCTATCCGGATTCAATGAAGCGACTCACGCCTACCGAAGTGATTTGTTATCCGACACAATCCGTGTCACCGGCGGTGGTTGTACCCGATGCGGCTCCGGTTGCAGTTGCAGTCCCGGTCGACCTGAGTAGCAGCGGCTTGACACTGATCGAAACTGATCCGAACAAAGCGGCTACCGTCGTCGTGGCAACAACCGAGTCTCGTGCACATTCTCCGCGTCGCCGTCAGCGTCCACGCGAGGTCTACACTGCCGAGAATAACGAACCGTTGCAGCAAGTGGAAACTCAATCGCCGAATTGATGTTTTTGGGGTGATTAGGAAATTCATAAAAAGCGTACGATTCGTCGTGCGCTTTTTTTTGAGAGGGAATTAAGTCATGCAACGGATTCTTGCCTTGTGTCTGGTTGTCCCTGTACTCACCGCCAATGCCGTCGGCCCCGATCCTTCCCAAGATTGGCGTATCGCGGATAGCACCCATTTTCGCATCAACTATGTAGCCGGCCAGCGCGCCCAAGCCGAGCGCACCGCAAGAACCGCTGAAGCCGCATTCGACAAGCTGACCCGCCAGTTTCATTGGGAGCCGCAAGGCAGGACCGAAATCGTATTGCTTGATGTTTTCGATCTTTCCAACGGTTATTCGACGCCCTTCCCCTTCAACAAGAATGCGCTTTATCTTGCGCCACCGGACGAAGGCGAGCTGCTGGATAACAGCAATTGGCTGGAACTTCTGATCACCCATGAACTGACCCACACCGTGCATCTCGACAAGGCATCCGGCGTACCTGAATTCACGCGCAAAATTTTCGGACGCAGTCCCGTACTTTTTCCCAATCTGTTCGAGCCGTCGTGGCTGATCGAGGGCATCGCCACATTCAATGAAAGCACACCGGAAAAACAGCAAGGCCGCTTGAAGGGGCCTACATTCGAGGCGTTGATGCGCATCGAAAAGGAACGCGGTTTTTTGTCATTGTCTGAACTCAATTCAAACGGCCGCGCGTTACCCACCTCCAAACAATATTTGTACGGCGTGTATTTCTACGACTTCCTCACCCGCCAATACGGACAAGATGCTGCCTACCGCTACATTCACAATTACAGCGATAATTTATTGCCCCGCGTGCATTCCAATCCTGTTGCACTAACCGGAAAGCCGCTTGACGTACTTTGGCAGGATTTTCTTTTGGATCTGGAACGGCAGGTGGATCAACGTGCAACCTTGTTGAAATCGTCACCGCGTGTCGATGGTACTCCGCTACTCGAATCACATTTCCGCATCAATTCGATCTCGCCAACGGAACACGGTGTGTTCGCAGTGGTGAACGACGGCGTCACGGGATCCAAACTCTTGCAGATCGACGCCGGCGGGAACATCCAAAATCTGGCCGGCCTGCGCTCCAATGCGCGTATCGAAGCGAATCCAAACGGCAGCGTATTGATCGCGCAACCCGACATCTGCAACAACTACAACCTCTTTTTCGATCTTTACTTGTGGAACAAAAGCGACGGTATCAAACGCCTGACACAATGCCAGCGATACCGGCATGCCATTTGGGCGGGGTCGCGTATCGCCGCGCTCAAACACGAAGCGGGAATCGCCAGTCTGGATATTCTGAAAATGCAGGGCGGAGTTCTGCACAAAGAGCGCACCTTGTATTCTGCGCTAGACGGGATCGAGGCGATTGATCTGAGTGCCAGTGCGGACGGTGCACGTGTGGCGCTGATCATCAAACAGACCCATGCCTGGCAGGTAATCGAGTTCGATATTGAACGAGCGTCTTCGCGTGTAGTGTTCGAATACGATCAGCCCCTGCTGGGAATGCGCTACGCGCGCGACGACCGCAATCTGGAGTTCATCGCCGCACACGACAACGTGTACAACCTGTGGCGTTTTGATGCCGGGACGAACGTCATGACCCGGCTCAGCCACACTTACACCAGCGTCACGTTGCAGAGTGGTGTGGCGGCCGACGGTTCCGTCGTATTGGGTGTTCTGTCTGCGGACGGAACAGAATTACGCCGCATGGAAAATGTCGTCGAGCTTGAAAAAGTCAACGTTTCTGCGTCCGCCAGTTTGCTGCAATCCACCTCCGCCACCCCGGCCCGGAACGACACCCTCGGAGGTGATAAAGAATATCTGGCGATCCGTTCGATCTATCCGCGCACCTGGTTGCCACTCTCCTTCGTGGATCGTGGCTTGCAGGCATACGGAGTTTCAACTTTTGGTTCAGATGCCTTGGGCTGGCATAACTACACGCTCAATGCGCTGTGGGAATCCACTCAGGGTGAAGTATTGGGCAATCTCAGTTACAACTATCTTGATCGCCATTTATTCAGCATCACGCGCAATCTGTGGGCTCGCCAGTGGTCGGGGAATGTAGGCAATGAGACCACAACAATCTACGATCGAATCACGGATGCGCAATGGGTTTCGATGATGCCCTGGTTGAAAAGTGATCGAAAAATATATCTGGGAGTCGGTGCTGCCCAGCAAAGTACCGACCGCGTGTATGTCAACAACATCACCCTCCAGCCCAGGCTGGAACGTCTCGCGGCAACTTTTTTTAAATACGACACCCGGGAGACAAACTGGTACGCGACCAACTACAACCGGGGCACACTCAGCAGTCTGCTCTACGAAACCTACCGGCCGTTCAACAATCAATATGACGGACACGTGGTGCGCTTCGATACGCTTGGATTGTTCCCCCTGGGTAGATCGGTACTCAGTGCTCGCTGGAGTGAAGTTCGCGCAACCGGGTCAACCGAGCCGTTTCAACTGGGCGGCGCATTTGAAACCGGGCAAACTTTAGCCCCCATGATTAATCAACGTTACCTTCCGTTGCGCGGATACACGGGTAGTGAGATCCAACTGCGCGGCGAGAACGTGCGCAACCTGAGTGTCGAATGGCAAACTCCCGTCGCCGACGTTGACCGCCATGCCATGTCACCCCCGCTCGGTATCAACCGATTATCGGCGGCTGTATTCATGGACGCGGGTAGTGTTTGGAATCGCGGCGCAACGCCTGGAAATTTAGTTCGCGGGATCGGACTGGAGTTACATGCCGAGCTCAAACTGGCTTACCTACTCATGGTGCCCTTCCGCGTGGGCATCGCGCGCGGCTTGGATCTGAACAGTGGCGATCATCTCTATCTGCAGATCGGTCTCGCGTATTAAATTGACACGCAGTACTTAAGAGGTGACTAGGAGAATCAATCCGATTGCAGCCGGCAGTGCCTGGATAAAAAGTATCTTGCGACCCACGGTTGCCGCGCCGTAAAGGCCGGCCACCAGCACACAAGTCAGAAAGAACACCTTGATGTGTGTTCCTTCCGTTCCCAGGATCAAACTCCAGAACAATCCTGCCGCCAGAAACCCGTTATACAAACCCTGATTCGCCGCCAAGGTTTTAGTGGTCTGTGCGACTTCCTGCGTCATGCGGAAAATGCGCAAGCCGAATGGTTTGTCCCACAGAAACATTTCCAGCACCAAAAAATACATGTGCAACAAAGCGACAACCGCGATGACGATATTTGCAAAAAGTGCCATGATTTCCTCCCAGAGCTACACTTTGAAATGCCGTTGTTTGATGTGGCTTAACAAACCATGCGCGGCATCCTCCACCATATCCAACACCCGCTCGAAGCCCTGCACTCCACCGTAGTAAGGGTCGGGAACTTCGCGTTCCTGATGGCGCTGGGCAAACTCCAGGAACAATCCCAAGTGAAGCTCTGCACCGCTCGGGCGCAAGCGTTCAAGGAAAACAAGGTTGGCTTTATCCATCGCCAACACATATTCAAAACGATGGAAGTCATCAATGCCGACCTGGCGGCCCAGCAAGCCCACCATGTTGTAACCTCGGTTCTTGGCGGCATGTTGCGAGCGTGTATCCGGACCATCACCAATATGATAATCATGCGTCCCCGCCGAATCGATATGGATCTGACGCTCCAATCCTTCTTTCTCGACGATGTGACGAAACACCGCTTCGGCGGTGGGTGATCTGCATATGTTGCCCATACACACAAACAGGACTTTGACTTTCATACTTTCAATTTCCTCTTTGCTCTTCGCCATTCGAGTGCAATATTGTAGGGTGGGCACGTTTTGTGTGCCCACCCTACAACCTCATAAAGGTGAAATAAAAACGCTTTCGCGCAATCTCTTTAATTGGTCTCTTAATTGTGCAGCCTTCTCGAACTCCAGATTCTTGGCGGCTTGCATCATGTCTTTTTCCAAACGCGTGATCTCTTTCGAGACTTCCTTTTCACTCATCGCCAGATATTTCGCCTGGGTTTGTGCCGCCTTGAGTGACGTGCGTTCATCGTCCACATTGTAGGCACTGTCGATGATGTCCTTGATGCGTTTGACGACGGATTGCGGAGTGATGCCGTGCGCTTCGTTGTGTGCGATCTGTTTGGTGCGGCGGCGGTCAGTCTCGTAAATCGCTTTGCGCATGGACTCGGTGATCCTGTCGGCATACAGAATGGCGGTGCCATGCAAGTGTCGCGCGGCGCGGCCTATGGTCTGGATGAGTGAGCGTTCGGAGTGCAGATAGCGCACTTTTATTCCGTGCTCGGAGAAATATTCGGTGAGGTCTTCGGCCATACGTTTGGTCAGCGTGGTGACCAACACACGTTCGCCCACGTTGGTGCGCAAGGTCACTTCGGACATCAGGTCGTCCACCTGATTGGTGGCGGGTCGCACATCAATGGTCGGGTCGATCAACCCGGTCGGACGCACCACCTGCTCCACCACTTGCCCGGTGTGCTCGGCTTCGTATGTGGAAGGTGTGGCCGAGACGAAAATGGTCTGGCGCATGATCTTCTCGAACTCGTCAAAGCGCAGCGGACGGTTGTCCAGCGCGGACGGCAGACGGAAACCGTAGTTGACCAGATTCTCTTTGCGCGCGCGGTCGCCCTTGTACATGCCGCCGATCTGCGGGATGGTGACGTGGCTCTCGTCGATGATCATCAGCGCGTTGGGCGGCAGATAATCCATAAGCGTTGGCGGTGCTTCGTTGACCCCGCGCTGCGATAAATGTCGCGAATAGTTTTCGATACCTTTGGTGAAACCGATCTCGGCCAACATCTCCAGATCGTGCCGCGTACGCTGTTCGATACGCTGCGCTTCCACCAGTTTGTTCTCTTTCTGGAAGAATGCGATGCGCTCGGCCAACTCCACCTTGATGGTCTCGATCGCGTGCAACGTCGTCTCGCGCGGCGTCACGTAATGACTGGAGGGATACACGGTGTAACGCGGCACGCGCGTCTGGATATGGCCGGTGAGCGGATCGAATAGCGCCAGCGATTCCACCTCGTCGTCGAACAACGTCACGCGCACCGCGTGCTCGCTGCTTTCCGCCGGATAGATGTCGATCACATCGCCGCGCACGCGGAAATTGCCGCGACTGAAATCCACATCGTTGCGATCGTACTGCATCGCCACCAGGCGCTGGATCACATCGCGCTGCGCCATCTTCTCGTGCTCGCGCAGATGCAGGATCATGCCGTGGTAATCCACCGGATCGCCGATACCGTAGATGGCCGAAACGGTAGCGACGATGATGCAGTCTTGCCGCTCCAACATCGACTTGGTGGCAGACAGCCGCATCTGCTCGATCTGCTCGTTGATGCTGGAATCCTTCTCGATATACACATCGCGCGACGGCACATAGGCCTCGGGCTGGTAATAGTCGTAATAGGAAACGAAATATTCGACGGCATTGTCGGGAAAGAAATCGCGCAACTCGGAATACAACTGCGCCGCCAGCGTCTTGTTCGGTGCCATCACAATTGCCGGACGCCCGGTGCGCGCGATGACGTTGGCGATAGTGAAAGTCTTGCCGGAACCAGTCACCCCCAACAACGTCTGGTACGCCAGACCATCATTGATACCTTCCACCAGTTGCGCGATGGCATTGGGCTGATCGCCTGCCGGATCGAATGGCAGGTGCAGCAGGTAGGGGCTGTTTGGGAAAGTGATGGTCTTCATGGACGGTTGTGCATAGAACTGGGATTTGGCGGAATTCTAATCGAGGATGTGATCTGCAGGAATTTATCACGCAGTTTCAACCTGGAAGCATCCACAAAATACTGCCTTATTCTGACTTTTTAGCAGTGGTCAGAAGTGGGGTCGGTTAAAACCAACTTCTGTTTCGGGGTGATACCGCCGAGCGCCATGTTGGGGCGCTCGTGATTGTAAGTCCCGTTTACACAAAATTCGGGACATCCTCATACCCGGCCATCTAAGTGATCTCTTTGCCGGTGGCGCTTCTTTTGGCGTAGTTGTCTTCAAGACGCTGTGTATTATCTGAACCGCATTTATTGCATACCATTGAACATTTCCAGGTTGATTTTTCGTGCCGAAGGCTAGCAGTAAAAACGCCTCCGCCATTCGTATTTTGATTGGTTTCTTGCCTTGTGGGAGGCCGAAATAGTTTTCGAGCAACCGGCTGTACTGACAGACAAAGGCCCGCCAATACCTCTACTCAATCGGAGCGAATCGCGGCACTGATTTTCCATCCACATCTACCAGTTCAAAGAACACTTCTTTGGGGCGTGCCCACGTCGAGCCATCGTGCGAACGGTAGATCATCATGATGTTGGATGGGTCTGATTCGAGCTTGGCTTCGCATACGATTTCGTAGATACCACCTTTGTAGTGCCGATATTTCATGGCTGTGTGCCTTTCTGCCTCATCCGTCCAAGCAAGAGAATTGGGTCACTCGTCGGCCGGCCACTCACTGAAAGGAAACGGCAATTCTTCCGTGGCGAAAGTCAGGAAATTGACGATCTGCCGCAAGTAGTTCCCCAAGTTGCGGCCAAATGTAACCAGTCGGATATTGGGTGTACCGTGCAACAGCGTCACCACGAACTGGATGACCGTGACGATACACAGCACGGTTCCACACACTTGAAACACGAGGCCGAACAGCAGCATAAACAGACCGCGTAACCAGATATTGCGTTTGTTATCCGCAGCAACAATATTTCCACTCATCTCCGGCTCTCCCCAATATTTGCTGTTTCAATAGTGCCAGATAAAATGCACCGTTTTTTACTTATTCCTCAGGAAAAGGCCAGACTGGCTCAGGTGGGGCTGAGGCTGCTTTTCTGGCGGCAACCTCGGCCTTTTTCAGCGCGGCAGCCGCTTTGCGCGCCGCGGCTGCTTCCTGCTTGATCTGTTTCGCCTGTGCCGCTACTGCTTTGCGTGTTTCAGCTTCTGCTTTTCTGGCGGCAGCCAGTTCTTGCGCAACCAACTTGGCGTGTTCTGCTGCCAGCTTTCTTGCGGCCGAAGCCTCTTGTGCCGCTATCTTTTTGGCTTCGGTTTCGGCTTTCCTGATCTGTGCGGCTTCCCGCTCGGCTAGTTTTCGTGCATCGGCTTCAGCTTTCTTTTCGGCAGCCGCTTGTTGGGCAGCCAATTTGCGCGCTTCGCTTTCGGCTTTCCGTAGGGCTGCCGCAACTTGGGCAGCTTGTTTCGCTGCCTCAGCTTGCGCCTTCTTTTCGGCGGCGGCTTGTTGGGCAGCCAATTGTCGTGCTTCGAATTCAGCTTTTCTTAAAGCGGCGGCTTCTGCCAATGCTTTCTTTCTGGCTTCGGCTTGCGCTTTTTTTTCGGCAACCGCAGCTTCGACTGCGATCTTCTTCGCCTCCGCTTCAGCCTTTTTTGCTAATGCTGCGTGTTGTTTTGCTTGTTTCTTGGCCGCTGTTTCAGCTTGCTTGATTGCGGCGGCTTCTTCGGCTGCGTTTTTCTTTGCCTCGGCAGCAGCCCGTTTCGTTTCTGCTGCTTGTTGTGCAGCCAGTTTGCGTGCCTCGGCTTCGGCCTGCTTCAAAGCCAGAGCTTGTGCGATTGCCAGTTTTTTTGCCTCGGCTTGGGCGATTTTGGCTGCAACAGCTTCTTGAGCGCGTTGCCTGGCTTGTTCTTTTGCCAACGCTTTTGCGGCGGCTGCTTCTTGGGCAGCTAGGATTTTGGCGATTCTGGCGGATTCTGCTTCCGCGCGCGCTTTCTCACCTGCAACCGAAGCTGTGTGCAGTTGTTGTTCAGCGCGTTCTTTCTTTTCGGCAGCGGCTGCATAGTCTGAGCGCGCCTGATTTGCCGCCGCTTCTTTTTGGGTGGCGATGATCTGCTTGGCTTCAAGTTGCTGCTTGGCATCTGCCGATGCCTGTTCGGTTGCGAGTAAGAGTCTGTGCGCCAAGATCAAGTTCTTTTCAGCTACCGCCAAAATTTTGGCAGTGCTTAACTCTTCGGCCGACAACTTGATCTTCTTCACTTCAGACATCTAAATCTCCTCGTTCATTGATCCAATTCAAATCCGGTATTTCAGAATATTGCGGGGTGCTTAACACATCCGAATAAAGATACAGAACGAACGTTCTGTTGTCAATTCAGACTTAATTTTTAGCGGCCAAACCCAACTCGCATGTGAATCGGAGATTAGCATTTACAAAAAAACTGATTGGAAAAACGTAGAGCGCCGAATCAAGGATGGAACGTCCGCATGGCTTGCACAAATCTCAAACCGGCACTCGGACTATAAAGAGGAATCGTCCTCGGCGTGCCTCACAACATTGGTATGTTGTTTTAATAATGACAAGAATAATCTGATCACCGGAACATGATTGTTAAAACTGGCCATCTGTAACGCAGTCCATTCGTGATGGGTTTTTACATTGGAATCGGCACCGCTCAACAAGAGTGCCGCACACGCCTTCACATGTCCGTTCATCGCGGCCATCATCAAAGGTGTCCAGTCGCGCAGGCTATGTGCATTGACTTCCGCCCCCTTGATGATCAGGTGTTTGATCACCTCGGTGTGCCCGTTGAACGCGGCCCAATGCAACGGGGTGAATCCGCCGTTGTCCCTGATATTGACATTCGCACCCAGCCGGATTACCAGATTGACCAAGTCAAAACTACCGTTGTACGCAGCGAATGTAAGAGGCGTCCATCCGCGCTCATCGCAGGTGTCGATATTGATATTGCATCGAAGGAAAATGCTGATTGCTTTGAGATCTTTTGCACCTGCCGCTTTTAGAAAGCCTGGAGCTGAACACGGGTAACCCAGTTCCTCGATCTGATTGCGGTTTTCACTGCTGATATGCGCCCAAGGACCATCGTCACCCGGTGCGTGGATGTTGATAAACTCCTGCGGCGAATGGGCAAAGTTCCCTTTTCTGGCAGGATGGTTGTTGAGTTGGGCAAGCGGATATTCTTCGTGAATATGGGGCAAATGACAGGTGCCTTCGAACACTTCACTGAGATGAAGAATCTCACTGACGATCTCGTGCGAAAAACCCTGGCGATCACTCCTGCTGTTGACCATCAACTCCTGGAAAAACTCTTCCATCTGGGGCGTGTGCCACAAGTTGATGATTTTTTCCACGATGCGTGGATAGTGGTGCTCCAATTGTTTAGGGTAAATACTTTCTTCCCCGTAAAGCAGTTTCAACAATGCTGCGTTCATATAATTTTTTACAGCCTGAGCATAAAGTTCGACGATTTTGGAAACAAGGTTTCCCGGGATGATTCGGTCGAAGATAGGTTTAAATCTAACGGAGTTAGGGCAGGTTGTCCATTTTTTTCAAAATCGCGGGAAGGAAAATTTCCGGATCTTTTGGACAAATCCCACTGGTTATAGTGGCCCCCGAATTTAAGACAGTAGATTAAGCTGACGTCCGAGTTGAGAAGGAACGGGCGATGAGCGGCCGAAGCGAAAAGTATTTGGAGCAGAATTCAAGGCCAAAGTGGGCTTGGAAGCGATCCATGGGGTGAAGACCATGCCGTAGTATCGGGTAGTCACTTGACGTTGAGTGATTTGGGACGGGGTTTGTTGAGCACAACCACCGTCAAACATAACACCAAGCGCATTGACCGCTTGCTGGGCAACCGCGCGTTGCACACCGAATTGCCGTGTCTTTACAAAGCACTGGTTCGTGACTGCCTGGACGGAGTGTCGATGCCTCTCATCGTCATCGACTGGTCGGATCTGACACCTGACCGGCGATGGCAATTACTACGCGCTTCAGTGGCTCTCGAAGGACGCAGCATGACGTTGTATGAGCAGGTGCATCCGCAATCACGTGCGACATCGCCGTGTGTACATCGGGCGTTCCTCACCAAGCTTGCCGCCATGCTACCGTCCGGCTGCATTCCCATCGTGATTACTGATGCCGGTTTCCGTGGCGCGTGGTTCAAGTTGGTTGAACGCATGGGCTGGTACTGGATTGGCCGCATTCGTAACCGCGACATGGTAAGCCCGGCAATTGGTGGCGAGTGGGCTGGTTGCAAAACACTCTATCCGCTTGCCACCGGCCAAGCGGCATCACTCGGCCAGTTCAACTATGTGCGCAATCATCCGATGCTATGCCGTTTGGTGTTGGTCAAACATGCCGACCAAAAACGACATAAGAAGAGCCGCTTGGGTAAGCGTGTACATTCGAGTCGTAGCCAGAAGAATGCCCGTGCGCAACGTGAGCCGTGGCTATTGGCAGCCAGTCCAGAGCTTGATCACTTGAGCGCACAAGCTGTGGTCGCTGTGTACGCCCAGCGCATGCAGATTGAGGAGTCATTTCGCGACTTGAAGAGCGAACATTTCGGCTTGGGATTCTCGGCAGGCCGATCTAAACAGAAGAATCGTTTGGGTGTGTTATTGCTAATCGCCTGCCTGGCTTCATTTGTGCTGCGCTTGATTGGCGAGGTGGGTAAGGCGAAGCAGGTGGAGTTCCAATTCCAGAGCAACACGCGGCGTTCGCGACCGGTGCTCTCGGTGATTACTTTGGCCTTACAGCTTGTGCAACATGGCATGGCTGCATTCCCGCCAAGAGCGTTTCACAAAGCTCTTGTGAGCTTGCGTTATGGCCATCCTGCACTGCAACTTTGAGGGGATACCTCAGGGTTAGCCTCAATTAAATTATTTTAATTTTTTTAAATTTTTCTTATCGTGATATATTATTTATATTATAAATTCAACTAGTTAAGTTGAGTACTGCCTTCGCGCGGCAGGAGTCGCAAGTTCGAACCTTGTACCGCTGATCATTGATATGCCTTCAAATAAATTGACCCGCCGAAGACGGCCGTGATTAAATTCGCGCTCAACTGGGCGGTTAGCTCAGCGGTAGAGCACTGCCTTCACACGGCAGGGGTCACTGGTTCGAACCCAGTACCGCCCACCAGTAGAATCAAGCAGTTCCATCACTCTTAAAATAACTATCTAAGCGGCAGCGTGACCAAAACGTGACCGTTCATCCAACCACTAGGCGCAGGTGTGCCGCAGATCGTGAACGGTGAAATCTTAATTCCTGCGATTTCACAAGCTGATGAAAACGAGATTTTAACGCTCTCAATTCGTTCGCCCTTCCTGTTAGGGAATGTCTGAATAAGTAGCCGCACATGTGCACGATGCACTCACGATCAGCTTTGGAAATTCGGATTGTCCGGAAATCACCCTGTCAAGGGGTATTTCGCCGGACCTGCCCCCTGTGGCCGTACTATTAATCAGCAGCAAAGCCCTTGGGTTGCGAGCTTAAACTATTTCACTGCTCGGTTGCGTTGCACCATCTTTGTTCTGCCGATGCTGTGCAGCGAACTTCGCAGGCGGGCATCCTGTTGCAACTGCAATGCGATCGCACTTCATTGTAGTTGCGTCTCCACGCAGCAGCAATTTCTATCCGCGCCTGTAGCAGCGTTTCAAATCATTACTCGTTCAAATATTCATCCCGAAACTTGCCGTTGAAGTTCTCAATGTAGGCGTTCTGTGTCGGCTTGCCTAGTTCGATCAATAAATGTTCGATGTCCCTCGCGTGCGCCCTCCCATAAATGCCCGGCTGATAAATTCCGGCTCGCCATCGGTTCGGATCGCACGGGGACAACACGCTTGTGGTTTTCGTGGCGACCTTCATCATGGATGCGCCGGTATCCGAAGCGGCGCCGCTGTTAGGCCAGATCAACGATGCGCGCTGACAATTTCAGCGTCTGAGTATCATTCGTTGGCGGCTCCCGCCTGCTCGTTCTGGATAACCCTACAAGTCGGCAAGCTCGCCGTTCTGGCAGTTGGCATTGCTCGATGAGTACGCTTATCGCCTGCCGTTTGACTTGCGGGGCCAGCGTTTTACGCCGAAGGCCGTCTTGAGCACTTCAATATCCAGATGGACTTCGGCTAACAGCTTCTTCAGCCTGTTGTTCTCGCCTTCAAGATCTCGCAAGCGACGCGCTTTACCTCTAATCCGAGTTGAGGATCAGCCCCAGCTCTGGCCGTCGCCTAAACCACATCATTCTGAGCGCATTCGTTACCAAATCTGCCTACATATACGGCTGCATACTTCAGTTCACAACCTGACGGCTGATAAGATTAAGAACCACCGCCAGATACAACCAGCCCGCATCGGTTTGGAAATAAGTGATGTCGTATGTCCATGCGCAGTCAGGCATCCTGTCGGAAGTCACGGTTAGGCAAAAGTTCAGTTCAATCGGCAGGTTATGTTTAAAGTTGGTGGTGACGACGAATTTGCGGTTCCCTCGGGCTTTAATGCCGTGCTCCTTCATGAGCCAGTGAATCGGCTCTTGCCAAACGCGCACTCCATTGGCATGAAGTTATCACCAGATTCTTGGCCAGCCATAATTATTTTTGCTGGCGGCGTGCGCTGTCTCGATGTGAGCCAGTCGGGCTGCATAACTGAGGCGTTTGCTCGATATGGCTTCGAGATCCGTATCCTTGCGCCGCTCAAGCGAGTCATACATGCTACCCCCAGCGCAAAGTAAGCGTTCGTCGTGTACAACACACTTATTTTTAGATGTCGCGTTCCATCTTGATCCGTGCAACTCCACCCTCAATCGCCTCAGCTCAATCTGATCTGCGCTCACAGGCTTCGCAGCAATACCGGTCAGATATTCTTTAGCCACCTGTCGAACCAGATTTGGCGGGGACACTTATTGCTTCAATAATTTGGTATGTGCGCTTGCGAACCGTATTACATGAACAAAAAGAAGATAAACACCACGGAGGTGGTTGTTCACCTTTGCCACGGGAGATCAAAGCCTAAATGAAGAATTTCCCAAGCTTGGAGTCGTTAGGTAATTTAACAAATAATTCGTAAATTTCGGCGTCGAACGCCAAGGCAAGTACTAGAAAATAATTGGTGTCAAGACACCGAAGCTTTTCTGGATAAGACATAAAAGAGGTGAAGCAAATGAATAAATCCGTAAATATTTCGAAATCGTTGATGTGGCTCATGGTGTTGTTACTGGCTGCGATTGTAGCTGGATGTGGCAGTGGAAACGGTACTGCAACCGTATCAGGCGACACTACTGCCCCAAGTGTGAGTTTAACCGCGCCACTGAATGCAGCAACGGGGGTATCACTCAATGCAAACGTCACCGCTATATTTAGCGAGGCGATGGATGCGACTACGCTTACAACGGTAACCTTCACCTTAACGCCGTCTGTTTCCGGTGCGGTAACTTACTTGGGCAATACTGCGACTTTTAATCCGACCAGCGATCTAGCTGCCAGCACCAGTTATACGGCCACGGTTTCTACAAGCGCCAAGGATCTTGCAGGCAATGCTTTGGCTACAACTAAAACATGGACCTTCACAACCGGTACGACGGTAGACAGCACACCACCTTCCGTTATTTCGACTGTCCCCGCTAGCGCGGCAACAGGTATAGCGGTCTCAGCGAATATTGTGGCCGTCTTCAGCGAGACAATGCTTGCTTCTACGATCACAGCAGCCCCAACCTTTACATTGTCGCAAGCAGGCACGCCTGTTGCAGGTGTGGTGACATTTCCAGGTACCACCACAGCTACATTTAACCCAAATGTGAACCTTACTGCCGGCCTCGTTTATACGGCCACAATCACTACTGGTGCTCAGGATCTTGCGGGGAATGCAATGCTGACCGATAAGATCTGGAGCTTTACCGCAGCTGCATCGGCCGGTTCAGTGGTTTGCGGGGGCACGAGCGGATCGAACTGTGTGGATCTCTTGACTGCTGGAAATTTTGTGATTCTGGATCAGGCAACAGTCACATTCACACCTATTGCCACTGTCTCAACCACCCCCACGATTACTGGAAATATTGGATTGAGTCCAGCCGCAGCGAGTTTCATCACTGGATTCGCATTGGTTGCTGATGCTACAAATGTTTTTTCGACATCAACTCAAGTCATCGGTCAAATATTTGCATCAGACTACGCGCCTCCAACACCGTCGAATATGACCACCGCAATTAGTGATAAGAACGCAGCCTACATCGCCGCTGGCGCGAAGCCAACATCTGGAGGTGGACTACCGACAGGTGGGCCAACTGAGTGTCCCGGAGTTGGAGCCATGAGTGATGTAAACAATGCGCTACCCGCCGGTGGGGGATTCCCAGCATCAGGACTCCCCGCTGGTGTCTATACTTGTTCTGTCAATATAACAATACCAGGGACGCTCACACTCAACGGCACGTCAACTGATGTATGGGTCTTCAAAACGACAGGAACGCTTGCCCAAGCGACCGCTACGAATGTGATATTGACCGGTGGTGCGCTACCACAGAACGTCTTCTGGCAGGTCGCTGGTGGTGTGCTGATTCAAGGCACAGCCCATATGGAGGGTGTGATTCTTTCCGCATCCAATATCCAGCTAATAACAGGAGCCACGGTAACGGGAAGGTTATTGGCGGCGACTGGGGTCCTAATGGATTCAAATGCGGTTACACAGCCATAAGGTTTACATTAAGGTAGGTATAAGTGAAGAAAAGGCCGTCTTACGATGGCCTTTGAAACCGAGTTGCTGTAAGTCCAACAGCTTAGCGGCATCATGAAACTGAGGGCTTTGAGGCATTTTTTCAGCGCCATGCCGTGATTTCGCGGTCATTAAATCGGACTTCGGAGTCGCTTATACAAGACTGATAGCTCAGACAATTGTTTGGTATGCGATTTGTGTAATTGCTTCCATGTGAAGCGCCACTCCCAATTACCATCCGAAGTCCCGGGAAGATTCATACGGTGTTCGCTTCCCAATCCCAGCACATCCTGCAATGGATAAATGACGGTGTTGGCTGCAGAAGCTGAAAGCGCCTTGATCATCACCCAGTTAATGTCATCACCTTCACAATCCAGATAGCGTGATGCGAAACTCTTTTCATGTTCCTTTGCAGTGTTCCACCACCCTACTGTAGTGTCATTATCATGTGTGCCGGTATAGGCCACCGAGTTGGCCACATAGTGGTGGGGCAGGAAATAATTGCGATCATCTTCACCGAATGCAAATTGCAAAATACGCATGCCCGGCAGGTCAAAGCGATCGCGCAATTCAATCACATCTGAAGTGATTAATCCCAAGTCTTCGGCAATGATCGGCAACTTCCCCAGGGAATTCCGGAAAGCATCGAAGAGTTTATCTCTGGGGCCGGGCATCCATATTCCATAGATCGCAGTCTGGGCGTTGGAAGGTATCGCCCAATAATTTGCGAAACCGCGAAAATGGTCAATTCGAACCAGATCAAAATATTTGAACGCATGCTCCATGCGACTGATCCACCACGCGTAGCCGTTTCGCTCATGCGCATCCCAAGCGTAAAGTGGATTACCCCACAACTGGCCAGTCTCACTGAAATAATCGGGTGGTACCCCCGCCACTATCGTCGGCCGTCCCCTTTCATCCAATTCGAATTGATCCTGGTGTGACCATACATCGGCACTATGGTAAGCCACAAAAATAGGCACATCACCGATGATTCTCACACCCCGATCATTCGCATATTTTTTCAACTCGAACCATTGTTGTGCAAAACTCCACTGGCAAAATTTCCAGAATTCGAGTTCATCGGAATACTGCAATTTTGCAGTTTCAAGCGCCTGCGGTTCACGCTTGGCTAATTCTACCGGCCACTCGCTCCAGTCACTTCCGTGCATATGCTGACCGACCGCCTTGAATAGAGCATAGTCATCAAGCCAATACTTTTCTTTCTCGCAAAATTCAACAAACGCAGCGTGTTTCCTTTTATCTTTTCTGGAGAAAAAACGTTGCGAGGCCAGACGCAACCTCTCCAGTCTGTAAGACTTGATCAGATCGTAATCGACACGCTGGGATGAAAATTTGGAATGGGGAATCAGGTCTTCCTCAACAAGCCAGCCTTGCTTCGCCAGCCATTCCAGATCTATCAATAAAATGTTCCCCGCAAATGCGGAACTGCTCATGTAAGGCGAGTTACCCGGACCAACCTCCCCAAGCGGGAGAGTTTGCCATTTGGTTTGACCAGCACTGACTAACCAGTCAACAAATTTAAATGCATTTGAGCCAAAATCGCCTGAACCGAATATTCCGGGAAGTGAGGTGGGGTGAAGCAAAATACCGCTTGAGCGTATTGATAACATTTTAAACATTCGACATAGTTGTCGAAATTATAAGTGATAAAGATTGACGGGAAAAATGATGAATTCGGCGAGACGAAGGTATATTTCTCGGTTTATGCGCCCCTGTTTACGCACTCAGTATTTATTTTTTAAGTTGGTCACGCCTAGGATTCTATCATGACCTTATTCTTATTTATATTTTCAGAAAACCGATAGAAATCCATTCACTGCGAAAATTACTGGTGGGTATTGTGAGGTACAAAGTTGTGCTGATCAAACTTTTTCAGGACCTCGATCGTCACGATTTGGAAGTGCATATACTCAAACTCCCTATGCACAGTTCGAGAGAAGATTACGGCAAATAGGTTCTCTTACTTGCCTTTCGAAACGTCATGAATTCATTCAAGAACCACCCTAGGACAAAACCGATCAATAATGTGAGGAATACCAGCATCGCCCTTGAGATTGATGTTTTCCAGTAAAAAAATTCCACATCGATTGGTAATAGGTTCTGTGCAATAAATGCTGTTGCCAAACTTGTCAGAAGTAAAATCAATGCAAGTTTAAAGTTCATCTTTCTCTCCGGGAATAGTTGCTGCTTGGTATTTCATATTTCATTTGAATTTATCGCTGACATCTGCGACACCAACCTTCAGGTCATCCCATATTTTATCTGCAGTCGATTTAATTTCATCCCATGCATCGCCGCTCGCCATGCTCAATTCTTTCATGGTACTTGCCGCCACCTGATGTTTTGCACGCAATGACTGAATCGCTTCGGTACGCTTGAGCTTAAAGTCCGCGCTTAAGTTTTCAACCTTGGCTTCCAGTAAGTTTATCTGGGCGCTCCACTCTTGCAACTGAGCAGCCCTTTTTTGTTTGTATGCTTCCCGGATTTCCATGATCGACTCCCGTATTGGTTGATTAATATCACGAAGAAATTATTTCGGCTTTACTACAAGTTGATTGTTAACTTTATTAACACCGGAGACAGCAACCGACAGAGCTTTTGCCATATCGCTATGAGCTTGAGTGTCAACGGATCCGCTCAATGTCACCACTCCATTATCGGTTCGGACACTAATTTGCAAAATGCTTAATCCGCGTTCGGCCAAAATAGCGGCTTTGATCTTTGACGTAATCTCCGCATCATCAATCACCACTCCCGCCTTCTCACTTTGTTCTCCCAATTTTCCACCGGCCTTATCAATTGCATCACTGAATTTAATCCCCACATTTTCAGCGGCCTGATCTAAATTCTTTCCAGCAGTTTCTGCAGGTCCCGGTTTTTCGCAAGCTGTAATCCCAACCAACAACATTATCGAGATACCCCGCAAAATATTATTTCGTGTCTTTATCATGTTGCTTCCTTAAATAGACAATTGGAGAGAAACCGACTTCAGTTCGAAGAATTGAAGTCGGATAAATGCTTATTTCGAGTAGTAGTTGAAAATGATGTTGACCCTGCGATTTTCCTGCTGGCCCTCTAAGCTGGTGCCATAAGCAACACGACGTGACTGTCCGAATTCAGCAGTGGAGAGACGTGCACGTGGCACATCAAGCTTATCCACCAAGTAATTCACCACGTTCTGTGCACGAAGTTGGGAGATTTCCAGCGCCTGCTCTTTGGGAACACGAACTTTCTCGTCACCCATACCCGTGAACATATTGGCGTGACCTTCTATCGTTGCAGTGACTGAAGGATTGCCTTGCATGAAGTATGCAACCTTGCCTAATTCGTCAAAGTACTTCGGATCAATGTCGGCCTTTAACGGGTCAAACTCGATAAACATCGCCATGGTCAGCCTGGCCGGAGTCACTTTGAGATCAGCGATATCCGTTGCACATGCGATGACAGCATTAATACGACGATTCGCCTGCTTACCTTCGCTAGTACTGTTATCAGCAATTGGGCGAGTATCTCCGTATCCCACAGCGGTCAATCTCGAAGGGGCAATATGCAGGGTATCAATCAAATAATTGACCACGCTTTCTGCCCTGCTTTGTGAAAGCTTCTTGTTGAATTCGCTTGTTCCCACGTCATCTGTATGTCCCTCAATTAATGCCGTAGTCTCAGGGTATTTATTCATGAAGGTCCCTACCACGGAGAGCTTCTCTTTTTCTTCGCGCTGTATCTCGTCCCTCTTGATCTCGAACTGAATGTCGAGGATGCTGCAGTACTGTTGTGTTTTGATAACCACCGGCACAATGACTAGCACCGGAGCTGCTGCGACGATTGGAAGCGCTGCCGCTTTCTTCACGGGAACCGGCGCTTTGTACCCAAAACGATAGATTATTCCCAGCGAAAACATATTGATGTCGCCCTTATTACCGACTGCATCGTCAATACGGTAACGTTCCGCTTCGGCGCGTAAGCCAAAAGATTCGGTAAAGTTATATTGAACTCCCAAACCAGCCTTATAGTTCGCGGCACTCTTGCTTGGGCTTGGGTTTGCCGGCACTCCGACCAACCCAGTGTTGGTGAAACTATCTTTGGCTTGAGCATAGTTCAAACCAAGCCGAGCAAATGCAGAGAATGTTTCATTGATAGGCAATATGCCTACAGCATCTAAATTGAAGCCTTTGAGTTTGATAGTACCGTTGAGCGTTCCTGCGGGGGTCGTCGTCGCCAAGAATCCGAATTGTCCCAAATCAAAATAGCCAGCCTCTAGCGAGAAATTCTTATTGACCTTGTATCCGCCAAATAGCTTATAGGCGATGTTGCTGTTGTCATCGGCGATTGAGGTCGTGGTAAGGCCCGTGCTCAGCAATTGAGAAGTGATTCGCGCGTCGTCAATTTTTGCCCGGGATTGGCCAAGATTGATTCCCCCGTACCAGAATGAATCGTCTGCCACGGCGGAGCCCCCAATGAAGGCGAATCCCAAGAGACTCATTATCACTATTGTGCTAGTTGCTCTTTTCATGTTCTTCTCCAAATATTTTGGCGCAATCAATCACGAGTGCCAGTTTGACTGATTAAGGTGCTGGGACATTAACGGTCGTACCCGCCTGTAAAGCAATCGTTCCGGCGGTTATCGCACCTGCCAAGATTCGACCATTGATCGTGGCCCCAGACACCGCAGTGACATCTCGACCAGACACGATGGTTCCGTGGAAAATAGTTCCAACACCGATTGTTGCGTCCGAAGTAGGCACCCAGAATACGTTCTTAGCTTGAGCACCATTCCCCAGCGTTACATCTGCCCCTGTGGTCAGCGAGGATCCAATTTGGAAGACCCAGACTGCATTTGCATCTCCACCTGCGTCAAGAACCATCGGAGTGTTGGCAATAATCGTACTGCCCGACGTATAGGTGCCTGGTGGAACCCCAGCAGGGAATAACGCACCAGGATCAGCGCCTGCACTCAATGCATTTGGTCCGGTTCCCGGTGGCAAAGCTTTTGCCGAGTTGTATGCATTCAACAGATCAGTCCTTGCCTGAGCAGATACCGAATCATTGATGTGAGTTGAGCCATTCACTACTGGAGGTCCAGTCATTGATGTGCCCGGATCCAACGAAACATCACCGTTAATTACACATGAAGGAACGCAAGTGATTGCCGAGGTCGCCATGATTCCGAAAGTACTGGCTGAACCCAGTGCTATAGCACCCGGTGCGAGCCCTGTACCTGTCGTAAATGTCCATGGATTAGCGGGAACACCCACTGCCGGAACAACTAGGAAATTACCTGCCAAATCGGCAGCCCCCGCAGTAACTGTGGCGGTATATGAAGTACTGGCTAGGAGATTGGAGGCAGGGGTGAAGGTTGCAATATTGTTCAGCGAATCATAGGTAACCGTCCCTCCCAATAACGGCCCAGGGCCGGCAGTCAACTGCAAAGTAACAGTGGAGATACTGATCGTCGACTGATCCATTGCCTCGCTGAATGTTGCATTAACTGAGGTATTGATCGGTACTCCAGTAGCAAGATCAGCAGGTGAAGTGAGTGTAACCGTGGGCGGTGTCACATCTGCCGCCACTGCGGTAAAGGTCCATACATAGTTACTAGCTGCGGGCAGAGCAGCTTGATTACCAGCCAACGCATTGCCAGCCAGATCCGTGGCGGCGGTGGTGATCGTCGCGGTGTAGTTCATTGGCGCGAGCGCACTGGTTGGCTTAAATACTGCAGTTCTGCTACCCACAGTGTAGGTCACAGCCCCACCCGGTACGTTTGCCCCGCTAACTGTTTCTTTCAGCGTAAAGGTAGGGGCTGCCGTGATTGCTGCCGGGGTCATAGCTTCATTGAAAGTGGCCGTGATGGATGCATTTGCGGCGACTGAACCCAGACTCACTGGAACCGTAACTGAAACTCTTGGCTTGGTCGTATCAGTCACCGTCGACACTATAGAAACACCCCCACCACCCAAGATTGGACTTTGTCCCCCACCACATCCACCTACTAAAGCGGCAAACAGTAAAGCCATGTACCCCATCAGCGGCTTAGTAATTTGTGTGCGACTGTTCATTTGTTTCTCCTCGATCACTGATGCAAAAAATCTGGTTCGATTAACCTAACTATTGCTACCACTTCTGCATTGTGCAACAACAAACCACCTAGTATTTTTTGATGGCTTGTGATGCCCTTGAGACTGCTTAGCTCGATTTAATACTGAATCTATTTCAGATACACTTGGACGAAGCTATTAGTGATCCGTTGCTTGTTTATCCACTAATCGATCAAGACCATCAGTTCGCTACCGAACAAATGAATTGACCTTGCCCCGTAAAAACGTATTTTTTAACTGAAGATAGAATTCAGCTTAAGGAGACGAATGGCGTAAAATGCGCGCCTTCATTTTTGCCAATTCAACAGGAAAGCACCATGACTGTCCGCACCCGTTTCGCTCCCAGCCCAACCGGATTTCTTCACATCGGGGGGGCACGCACCGCCCTCTTTTCTTGGGCTTATGCGCGCAAGCACGGCGGCACTTTCATCCTCAGGATCGAAGATACCGATGTGGAACGTTCCACGCCCGAGGCCGTGCAGGCGATTCTGGACGGGATGAGCTGGCTCAAGTTGAATTACGATGAGGGCCCGTTTTACCAGATGCAACGCATGCCGCGTTACAAGGAAGTCATCCAGCAAATGTTGGATGCGGGCAAGGCATACTATTGCTACACCTCTCCTGCCGAATTGGATGCACTGCGCGAGGCGCAACGCGCAAACGGTGAGAAGCCGCGCTACGATGGAAAATGGCGACCCGAATCCGGAAAAACTCTGCCACCGGTATCGACCGATATCAAGCCGGTCGTGCGCTTCAAAAACCCGACCGAGGGCATTGTGTCCTGGAAAGACATGGTCAAAGGCCAGATCGAATTCAGCAATTCAGAATTGGATGACCTGATCATTGCCCGCTCCGATGGCACCCCCACTTACAATTTTTGCGTTGTCGTGGATGACTGGGACATGGGTATCACGCAAGTGATACGCGGTGACGATCACGTCAACAACACCCCGCGCCAGATCAACATTCTTAAAGCGCTTGGTGCGAACCTGCCAAGTTATGCACACCTCTCGATGATCCTGGGAGACGATGGCACAAAACTTTCCAAGCGTCACGGTGCGGTTAGCGTCATGCAATATGATGAAGAGGGTTACCTGCCTGAAGCGGTCCTCAACTACCTTGCCAGACTGGGTTGGTCACACGGGGATGAAGAAGTCTTTTCGGTCGCGCAATTCTGCGAATGGTTCGATCTCGACCACATCACTCCGTCTGCTGCCCAGTTCAACACCGAAAAATTGAAGTGGTTGAACAACTACTATCTCAAGCAGACTGATAATGTGAGCTTGGTCGGATTGGTTGACCCACGATTGAAATCTCGCGGCATCACGGTCACAGAATCGCCTTCCCTTTCCGCTATCGTCGGATTGTATAAAGAACGGGTTTCCACGCTGAACGAATTGGCCGATGCGGCAGAGGTGTTCTACATCGACCTGCATCCGAATGCGGAAGTGCTTGATGCACAACTCTCAGCCGAGGTCGTCCCCGCCTTGCTCGACCTCGCACAACACTTTGCGACGATCACTTGGGAAGTCACCTCGATCAGCGCGGCAATAAAAGAAGTCATAACCAAACACGGATTGAAGATGCCCAAGCTCGCAATGCCGCTTCGCGTGTTGTTAACCGGGCAAACACAGACACCTTCTGTGGATGCTTTGGTGGCTCTGTTCCCGCGTGAAGTCGTGCTCGCAAGGATCAACAGGAGCTTGCTGAAAAAAACCGCCTGACTTGCTTTACAAGGTTGGGGTGCATCACTATAATGCGCGCTCTTTTCGGGGCACCCCGGGGGTATAGCTCAGCTGGGAGAGCGCTTGCATGGCATGCAAGAGGTCAGCGGTTCGATCCCGCTTACCTCCACCAAAAGAGCTTTAAAAATCAAAGTCCCTATCGTCTAGAGGCCTAGGACATCGCCCTTTCACGGCGGTAACACGAGTTCGAATC
>CAYROQ010000034.1:10000-25151 GCA_964425955.1 uncultured Sideroxydans sp. | reverse complement strand
CCGGAAACATCACGACCCAAAGCGGAGGCGAAATCTACCTCATCGCCCCCAACGTTAACAACAGCGGTGTCATCACCGCCCCCAACGGCGACATCCTGCTGGCCGCCGGCAACAGCGTCGAACTCGTCAACAGCCTCGACCCCAACCTGCGCGTCAACATCACCGCCGCCGCAGGCGATGCCACCAACGTTGGCCAACTGGTGGCCAGCGCAGGTAACCTTGGATTGTTCGGAACAGTGGTCAAAAACACAGGAACAGTCAGTGCGGACAGCGCCACCCAACAAGGCGGCAAGATCCTGTTCCGATCCAGCCAACGCAGCGAAGCGGGCGGAACGATCCGTGCCCAAGGCACAGGCGGCGGCGAGATCAAGATCCTGTCCGACATGCACAGCGGCACGGTGAATGTCAGCGGCACACTGGATGCGTCATCACTTCCCTCTCCCTCCGGGAGAGGGGTGGGGGGTGGCGGAAACGGCGGATTCATCGACACCTCGGCGGCGCATGTGCAGGTGGCTAATTCGGCACGGGTCGCGGCGGCTTCAGCAAACGGCCGTGCGGGTTCCTGGTTGATCGACCCGTTGAACATCACCATCGCGTCCGCACCCGCCGTTGAGTCTGGCGGCATCTTCACCACTGGAACATGGGCGCCCACTGGACCCGGTTCCACCATCCTCAACACCACCATCGAAGCCGCCCTGAACAACGGCACCAATGTGACGGTGACTACGTTCAACGCAGGTTTTGCCGAGGCGGGCGATATCAACGTCAATGCCTCAATCACGAAAGTTGGAACGCCCGCTGCCACTTTGACCTTGCTGGCGGAGAACGACATTAACTTTGCAAACGGCGTGGGTGTCAATTCGAGCGGCGGTGCGCTCAACCTTGTTCTGCATTCCGACTCTGATGGCAGCAGTGTCGGCACGGTGACTTTCGCGGGAGCCAACACGTTCAGCTTGGCTGGTGGTCGCGCAGACCTTTACTACAATCCAGTTTCCTACACGGATGCCGTGACCAAATCTGATTCGTTGACCAACCCTTACTCCGCTATTTTTGGAGCAACGCCGCACACTGCGTGGATGCTGGTGAACGATGTTGGGCTAGTAACGGGTGGCACGCTTGGTTTGCAGGCGATGGCAACCAACCTTACGGGTAGATATGCACTGGGAAAAAATATTGACGCGACAGCAACTGCGGGTTGGAACGCAGCAGGTTTTGTACCGGTTGGAACGATTAATTCACCTGCCACCAACTTCACCGGCATGTTCGACGGACAGGGGCATACCATCGACGGCCTCTTCATCAATAGCTCAGGTAATGGCGGCCTGTTCGGTTTTACAAATGGCAGCACAATAAAGAATGTGACGCTGAGCAATGTCAATGTCACCGCTGGTGGGTATGCGGGCGGGCTGGTCGGTTGGCATCAAGGGGTACTGTCAAATAGCCAAGTTTTGTCTGGCGCCGTTACAGGATCTTCTGGTGCCGGCGGTCTGGTGGGCATGAACTACAACGGGTCGAACATCAGCAATAGCAGCGCCGGTGTTACGGTAAGCGGACTCAGTTATGTGGGTGGTCTGATAGGAATCTCGCAGCAATCTACGCTCCTTAACGTCAGCGCGACGGGTAATGTAACCGGGACAAACTGGGGGGCGGGTGGATTGGTGGGTAGCATGGAAGGCGACATCTCACCGCACAGCCTCACCAACGGTACGGCAAGTGGCAACGTTAGCGGTTCGCGTTATGTGGGTGGCTTGGTCGGATGGAACGGCTATTGGTCTACCATCAACAGCAGCAACGCCAGCGGCACTGTAACCAGCACGTTAACCGATGCGGGTGGACTGGTGGGCATGAACGCCTACAACATCGACAACAGCCATGCGACAGGAAGCGTGACGGGAGTTACGAACGTGGGAGGGTTGATTGGCAATAACGCTAACGATTACAGTCCATCCTTCTTCTCCCCCACCTATGGCTCAGTCAACAACAGTTTTGCGACTGGCAATGTGAGTGGAGTCTCTAACGTCGGCGGCTTGGCGGGGGCAAATAATTTCGGTGCAAGTATTCTCAATTCAAGTTATTCCATCGGCAGTGTGACCGGAAGTTCCAGTGTGGGCGGTCTGGTGGGTTTTAACAATGGAAGCATCAGCAGTGCAAATGCTTCCGGCAATGTGATTGGTAGCGGAGTAACGATCGTCGCGCTCGGTGGTTTGGTGGGAACCAACAGCGGAACCATAACCCTCAGCTTTGCGACAGGTGCTTCGGTTGTGGGTGTGCTTGGCGCAAGTATTGGCGGTTTAGCAGGACACAACAGCGGGAACATCAACACCAGTTATTCATCCGTTGCTTTGGTAACAGGTCTCGACAGCGTTGGCGGTTTGGTGGGGAATAGCTTAGCGGGCAACATCATCGATAGCTACGTGAGCGTTGGCAGTGTCACCGGTACATCGAATGTCGGTGGCTTGGTGGGGGCGCACACGGCCAATATCGTCAATTCGTTTTACAACATCAACGGCGTCACGATCAATGGTGGCAACCACGTGACATTGGGCGGTTTGTATAACGACAACACAGCCAGCTTTAATGGTCAGGGGCAGTTCACCGATTGGTTGAACTCAGGAAAATTTTTAAGCATCTCCAATTACACAGCCCCTTACGGTTCTTTCGGTAATCCTTCAACCGGCGTTTACACGATCAGCAATCTCCAAGGTATGAAGGACATGCTCGGCTTTGCGGGCAGTCTGGGTTACACATTCACTCTGACGAATGATATAAATTTGGCCAGTTTGCCTGGATTCTACGTGCCGAGAATTCTGAGTAGTTTTGATGGGGCAGGCTTCACAATCTCCAATCTGAACCTCAATATCGGTAATGAGAACTTAGGACTTTTTGGTAGCACCTTCGTGGGGACGGTAAGCAATTTGAACCTGCTGGATGCCTCGGTGATCGGCACAAACAATGTGGGTGTTTTGGCCGGTGTGAACTCGAATGCCAGGATCAATGCTGTGACGGTTAGGTCAAGTGCCACGGGTGTAACCACAGTGTCTGGCATAGACGGCGTCGGTGGCTTGGTGGGGAATAACAGTCGCCTCATTAGCAATAGTAGTGTCAGTGCCGGTACCGGAAGTGTGAATATTTCAGGTGTCAGCTCGGTGGGCGGCCTAGCGGGGATAAGCTTATACAGCACGATCAGCGACAGTTTTGTCACAGGCGTAACCGTGGCAGGTGCCTCAAACATTGGTGGTCTTTTGGGAACCAATGGCTTCGGCAACACAATCACCAACAGCTATGTGGTTAACGCCTCGATTACTGCTACGCTGGTTAATGTTGGCGGTTTGGTTGGTGTGACCCAAGGCGGCACGCAGACCAATTCCCATTTCAACATTGATAGTGTCACCACCAACGGTGGGAATAATGTTACCGCCGGTGGTTTGTTCACAACGCAATACAACACTTGGTTCAACGCTGGTGTCCTGACACCACTTTCTATAGCCAACTATGCGGGTTCACTCGTGTTGCAAGGTGATGGAAGTTACGGCATCAGCGACATGTTGGGCATGCAAGACATGCTCGGTTTTGCCGACGATCCTGCGGCATACAACTTCAGCCTGTTGGTTCCTAACATCACTCTAGTTTCCGGTTTCTACGTTCCCAAACTGGCCGGCAGTTTCAACGGAAACAACCACACCCTCAGCAATCTCAATCTTACTTTGCCCAACGATGACATGGGTCTGTTCGGGGTCACTTCTGTTGGCAGGTTGGTGAATAACCTGGGCTTGGTGAATGCACATGTCGTGGGAAATTCAAACGTGGGCGCGCTGGCGGGACGCAACTACGGCAATATCGACACAGTTGCAGTTGCACTCAATTCTGTGAATGGCGTGAGCGGCGCGGGCAGTTATGTTGGCGGTTTGGTTGGACAGAATGTTGGGCAGAATGTTGGTGGGGTGATTTCCTCTGCGTCTTCTCCGAGACATCTCATCAACGCGAAAATCAGCAATAGTTTTGTGAGTGGCGGTACGGTTTCCGGCATCGGTAATGTCGGCGGCTTGGTGGGTATAAATAGTTATGGCAGTGTCGCTGGCAGTCATGTTGATACCTCCGCAGTAAGCGGAAATAACAATGTTGGCGGCTTGGTGGGTTTCAATATGGGTACTGCTGCCGTAAGCGCTTTATCAATAAAGGCTGTAATTACCAACAGCTATGTCACAAGTGGTTCGGTAACCGGAAATGGCAATGTTCTATCCAGAAATATCGGCGGTTTGGTTGGTCACAACTTAAAGGGATTCATTAGCAGTAGCTACGTGTTGACTCCTGCCGTGAACGGCGGTTTGGCTTCAATGGTTGGCGGCTTGGTGGGGCGTAACGAGGGCAGTTTCAATTCGGTCTACCAAGGTCCCCCCTTACCTAACTTGATTGAGTATTTTGGAACCATCAGCAACAGCCATGTGAACGGCGGAACGGTTATTTCGACCGGCAACGAGGTTGGGGGGCTGGTGGGCAATAACTTCGGCGGGTTGATTGATATTAGCCATGCCGGTGCCATGAGTGTAACGGGGCTTGTGAGCGTAGGCGGACTGGTGGGTAACGACAGCGGAGAAGGCTGGGGCGGAGGGGTTGGCAAAGTCAGCAACAGCTACGCTTTGAATACGTTGGTGACAGGACAATCTAAGGTCGGTGGGTTGCTTGGTTCCGTAGTTGCTCCTGTCACTTTCGCTAGCAATGATAATTTTGATTCGGTCGTGAATAGCTATGTCAGTGGCGGCACAGTCACCAGTAACGCCACATCGGGAGCTGTGGCTTTGGGTTTCGGCGGCCTGGTTGGAGATAATGGTAAAAGCAATATTAGTAATAGCTATGTGAACACGGGAACCGTCGTGAACGCCACTTTTGCCGGCGACGTTGGGGGATTGGCGGGTAAGAATTCGGGGAATATCAGCAATAGCTACGTGCTGGCAGGCTCGGTTACGGGGCGGAACATGGTCGGCGGTTTGGTGGGTGTGAATACTGGCAACATCAACAACAGTTATGTCGTTACACCGAATGTGATCGGAACGAGTAGCAGTAGTTACGGCGGCTTGGTGGGACACAACGCTTACGGTGGATCAATCAGTAACAGTTATGTGAGCGGCGGTAGTGTGAATGGCTGGTCGAATTCTGGCGGTCTTGTCGGGACAAACGATGGTGCGATTACGACAAGCCACGTGGCGGGTACAACGATCACGGGTGGTTTCGACATCGGTGGTCTGGTGGGCTACAACGGACTGAGTTGGCCGCTGGTAACGGCGACGATCACGAACTCGTATGCGGACGCGGTCACCGTGACCGGAAGTGTCCGCAGTGTCGGCGGTTTGGTGGGCGGCAGTATGTTTGGTTCGGTCGTTGGGAGTCATGCGAGTAATGCGATCGTGAGCGGTGGCGTATCCGGCCTGGATGTGGGCGGGCTGGTTGGTACAAATCGCGGGAATATTTCGACCAGCTATGTCAGTGCAGGATCTGCTAACGGGCTTCAGCATGTCGGTGGACTGGTTGGCAATAACTATACATTCACCCTCGCGTCACCCGGCACCAGCGGCAGGGTCGAGAACAGTTACGTGACTGGCGGTACAGTTTCCGGCACCACCAATGTGGGTGGTGTTGTTGGCAACAACCAAAGTGGCGGGGTGGTGGCGTTCACCTACGCAGCGAACAGCAGCGTGACCGGGGGCGCGGGCAGCACGGGCGGCGTGGTCGGATATAACGCGGCGAGTACGGTGAGTGTCCATGATAATTTTTGGGACACCTCACTTATCAATGTGAATTTAACTACCGGTATCGGATGGGATCTTCCCTTTAGCTTCCCGACAGAAAATGGCGCGTCTCCTATGCCCACCTCTGCTCTGATGACGCCGGGAAGTTATACCACCGGCTGGGACTTTGCCGGCACCTGGTGGATGGTCGATGGTTTTACCCGTCCTTTCCTGCGTAGCGAGTGGAGTAACACCATCACCAACGCGCACCAGTTGCAACTGATGGCAATGACTCCGTTAGCAAGTTACACGCTGGCAAACAACATTGATTTGGCGCCCGCTTTAGTCGCGGGAGGCATGTGGGACACCATCAAGGGGTTTGTGCCGATCGGCAATATGAACGCGCAGTTCACAGGTACATTTGACGGACTGAATCATGTCATCAGCAATCTCAAAATCAATCGTACTGATACAGAAGTTGGCTTGTTTGGCAATGTTGGATTCGGAGGCTCAATAAGCAATATAGGGCTTGTGAAATCGAGTGTGACCGGACTTGATACTGTCGGTGGCTTGGTTGGCTGGAACTCGATTGGAGCAACCATCACCAATAGTTATTTGTTGAATAGGAATGCCCTCGATACCTCCGGTGGTTCGACCATCCGGGGAGGTGCATCTGTAAATAGCGGCGGTGTGGGCGGTTTGGTCGGTCACAACGATGGCTCAATCATCAGCAGTTTCGTCAGTGGGGCGGTAAACGTGGACGGCGGCAATTGGACCGCCGGTGGCCTGGTGGGGCTGAATGGCGGCAGTATCAACACCAGTTACGTGACGGGCGGCACGGTGGTGAGCGGCGGTGGCGCTTCAAGCCTCGGTGGTATTGGCGGGTTGGTGGGGAGCAACAATGGCGGCACAGTCTCAGGCAGTTATGTCAGCGGCGGTAGTGTATCCAGCATCAATGGTGCTGCTGGTGGCTTGGTGGGACACAGTTTCGGCGGCACGATCAGCGGAAGTTATGTGAGCAACGTTTCCGTTACAGGGGTTACGGATGTGGGCGGTCTGGTGGGATTTAACCGCAGCATCGTCCGCAATAGTTATGTGACGGGCAGCACGATTTTTGGTGTCACAAATGTGGGTGGATTGGTGGGCTATAACGCGTCACAAAGCACCACGGGAAATGTGAGTCGTGTCGGCGATATCAGCAACAGTTATGTGAGCAGTGGGTCGGTATTTGGTACAACGAACACAGGTGGACTAGTAGGATTCAATGATTCATTCAATGTTGCGCTTGTCAGTGGTAGTTACTGGAATCTGGTTACGACAGGCGGCGGACCGACATTCGGGATTGGCAGAGACTCTGGAATAAGCAATGACCCTCTGATTAGCGGCGGAACAGATGCAGGAGCGGCACACTTCACAACGGCGCAGATGCAACAACAATCCAGTTTCACCGGATGGGATTTCGCCAACACATGGCGTAGCTACAATGGCCACAGTGCACCGTTGCTGAAGTCTTTCCTGACCCCGGTAAACGTGACGGCCAGCGGTATCACGGGCAATTTCAACAAGACTTACGATACTTTTGCGTGGAACGCGCCCGCATTGGGCACGCTCACTTACTCGGTTCAATCCGCAGCGGGATTGCTGCATGAGCTCACCCCCTTTGGCGCACCCGTGACCAATGCCGGGACGTATGAGATGTTATGGTCGGATCAGCAGGGCTATGACATCAGCTACACCGCAGGAGGCTTGTTGACCATCAGCGCAGCCACAGTCAACGTGCTGGCCATCACAGCCAACAACGCCACAAAATCCTACGGCAGCACCTTCAATTTCCTCGGCACGGCATTTACATCGGTTGGATTGCTCGGCGGCGACAGCATCAGCAGTGTGACGTTGACCAGTGCCGGAGCCGCTGCGGATGCCATCGTGGGTGACTACGCCATCACGCCCAGTGCGGCCGTGTTCAGCGTGGGGAATACGAGCAACTACAGCATCAATTATGTCGATGGAGTACTCACCGTCAATCCGGTGACTTTGACTTACACGGCGGATGCGACCAACCGTTTGTATGGTGGCAATGATCCGGCTTTCAGCGGCACAGTGACGGGTTTCGTCCTGGGCCAGAATTTGGCTTCTGCTACAACAGGTACGATGAGTTTTACGAGCAATGCGACGAGCAGCAGCAACGTGGGCAGCTACGCGATTACCGGTTCCGGTTTAACCGCCAACAATGGCAACTATGTCTTCGTTCAGGCAACAAGCAATGCCACTGCTCACACCATTTCACCCGCAACGCTGACCTATACCGCCAATGTCGTCAGCCGCAGTTACGGTGATACAAATCCGGTATTCAGTGGCACGGTGAGTGGCTTTGTGTTGGGTGAGTCTGTTGCATCCGCTACGACAGGTACAACCACCTTCGGCACCAGTGCGGTGAACACCAGCAACGTGGGCAGCTACGCCATTACCGGCACAGGTCTGACGGCCAATTTCGGCAATTATGTGTTTGCACAAGCGGCAAGTAATTCAACCGCATTCAGTATCACCCAGCGCATCATCAGTCTCACTGCGGACGTGGCAAGCAAAGTGTATGGCGACGCCGATCCGGGCAGTTATTCGGTGGGCGGAGCCGGGCTGGCATCGTTTGACACCAAGGTTACCGTTTTCACCGGATCGCTCAGTCATGTCGGTGGTGAGAATCAGAATGTTGTCGGTGCGCAGATCGCGCCCTATACGATCACACAAGGCACGCTGGTTGCCAATTCGAATTACAGCATCGGTTCCTTCACGGGAAATAATCTGACCATCACCCAAGCGCCGCTGACTGTGAAAGCGAACTCGCCCAACAAGATATTGGGCACGAATGATCCTTTATTGACCTACATAGTGTCCGGCTTGAAATTCAGCGACTCCGAAGCCGCTACATTGAGCGGCGCGTTGAGTCGTGAAACGGGTGACATCATCGGCAGTTATGCCATCACCCAAGGTTCGTTGGCTTTGTTGAGCAGCAACTACAGCATGAATTTTGTGCCCGGAACATTACGCATCCTTGCGCCAACGGTGGTGCAGGAGATCACGCAGACGTCACAAATGTTTGGCTCGCCGAAGGTTGATCAGGACGATTTGCGGTATGAGGCAAAAAAGCGGGAAGAGGTCGCAAAACTTGCGGCAATTGCAGGGATTTTAAATGAAGAAGGCGGCGGAATAGCGGAAGCTTTGCCGTTGTGCAAATGACAGGGGTAGCAATGAATCACGAACTCAAAATAAGAACCGATCGCATTTTAATCCGGGTAATTTGGCCTGTTTTTTTGCTGGGCCTGTGCGGTTTGGCGAACGCGGCTGATGTTGCGTCGACCGTGCCTGCAACAACTGTCGAAGCGGCAGTGGAGCCGCCGCCCAAAATCAGTTTCGATATCAAACGTTTCATCGTGGACGGCGCGACCTTGATCACGCGGATCGATTTCGACAGGGCGGTCGCCCCTTTTGTGGGACGCAACAAAGATTTCGCCGATGTGCAACATGCATTGGAAGCGGTCGAGGAATTATATGTGTTACACGGATATTCGGCGGTGCATGTCCTGTTGCCGGAGCAGGAACTGGAAGCCGGTGTGGTGCATTTTCAAGTCATCGAAAGTCACTTGGGCAAGGTGGTCGTCAAAGACAATCGTTTTGTCTCGGAAGCGAATGTGTTGAATGCGCTGCGCTCGGTGCGCAAAGGCGCGGTACCCCAGGCCAGGAAGATGGCTAGGGAGTTGAAGCTGGCCAACGAGAATCCGTCGCGTCAATTGAACGTGGTGTTGAAAGCTGGCGAGGCCGACGATCAAGTGGATGCCAGTGTGCTGGTGACCGACAGCAAACCGCAGTCCGTGAGTTTGACGCTGGACAATACCGGTAGCGCCGAGACTGGCCGTTCACGTTTGGGTTTTTCGTACAGGCACGCCAATGTGTTTGATGCCGATCATGTGATGCAGATTCAGACCCAGTTTTCTCCGCAACATCCGAGCCGGGTAAGTGTGCTTGGCGGAAGCTACAAGATTCCGCTGTACCAATACGGGCACAGTGTGGATTTCTTTGGCGGTTACTCCAACGTCAATTCTCTGGTTGGCGGCTTGTCGAATTTTCAGGGCGGCGGTTTGATGCTCAATTCGCGTTACAACATTCCGCTGGAGCGTTGGGGCACGTTCGACCCGCGCCTCTCCTTCGGTTTCGATTGGCGCAAGTTCAGCAAGGTCGAGATGACCAATCCTCCCGTCACCACGTTGTACAACGACATTGTGGCCACGCCGTTGAGCGTGGCCTATGCGACACAGGGCAGGGTGGGCAAGTCGGGTGATGCCAATTTCAATGTTTCGTTCGCGTTGAATGTGCCTCTGTCGAGCAAAGGCAAGTCGGCCAATTTTGCTGCTTATGACAGGGTGAATTTTTCCAAACCGACACCCGGCTACAAAGTGTTGCGTTATGGCGCGGGGTACTTCACCGCGTTCGCCAAAGATTGGCAGTTCCGCACGGCGTTCAGCGGTCAATGGAGCGGTGATTTGCTGATCCAGGGCGAGCAGATGCGCCTGGGCGGTGCAGACGGTGTGCGCGGTTTTTCGGAAGGCAGCGAGACCGGTGAGATCGGCAACAAACTCAATCTGGAAATCACCACGCCGACGTATGAAAAAAGCGATGTCATTCTGCGCGGCGTTCTGTTTCTGGATGGCGGAGTGGTGAAGGCCAAAAGCGGCAACACCACAGCCATCTCGGGTGCGGGCTTTGGTCTGCGTTCGGGCTATTCCGACCAATATTCATTGCGTCTGGATGCGGGCCGCATTCTGAAAGCGGGAAGTGATCCGCAACAATTGGCGGGTGATTGGCGACTCCACGCGACCCTGTCGGCAACCTTTTAAAGACGAGGTGTGATTTGAAAAGACTTCTCACAATTTTGGTGTCACTGGTCGTATGGGTGATTCCTGCGACATTGCAAGCCGCCGATGTGGCCGGCAAGATCGGCTACATGAGTGGTGCGATGGTCGCGCAACGGGCAGACGGAACGATCAAGATTTTGGTGCCGAAATCGGATGTACTGGTCGGCGATACCCTGGTGACGGCCAAAGACAGTTATGCCCAAGTGGTGATGAACGACGGCACCAAGATGACGTTGCGTCCCTATTCGAATCTCAAAATCGAAACCTATCAATTCAAAAAAGAAACCCCGCAAGCCGATAGCGCCGTGTTCCGTCTGGCCAAAGGCGGCTTCCGCACGGTGACCGGCCTGATCGGCAAGCGCGGCAATCCGGATGCCTATAAATTGCGCGCCGCCACCTCGACCATCGGCATACGCGGTACCGATTTCACGTCGCGTTTGTGTGCCACCAAAGATTGTGTCGATGACGGAGAAGCCGCCAAGCCGGTCAAACCGCCCGTTGAGAAAGCCAAAGCGGTGGGACGGGTCATGCTGATCCAGGGCGAGATGGTGGCTCTTGAAGCGGGCGGCAAGATTCGCAAGCTGGGTTTGGGTTCGCCAGTGTTCGAAGGCGACACCTTGAAGAGCAGTGTGCAGTCGCACGGGGTGATCGCGTTCCGCGACGGCGGACGCATCACGCTGCAGGAAAGCAGCGTTTTCCAGGTGGAGAAATTCAAATACGAAAAAGCCACCTCGCAGGAAAGCGCGTCGTTGAAGTTGCTCAAAGGCGGGGTGCGCGTCGTCACCGGATTGATCGGCCGCGTCAATCACGATAACTATAAGTTCAGGATGTCCGGCGCGACCATCGGCATTCGCGGCACCGGTTTCGATGCCTGGTGTAACGGCCCGTGTGCCGAGGGCGCTGCGGATTCGGGTGCCACCCAGAGCAAGCCGTTGGACGGTGCCGGTGTATTCGTGTGGGCGGGTGAGGTGGTGCTGGTTTCTCCGGGCGGGTCGTTTTTCGTGGCGATCAACCAGGCGGCAATCATTGCGCGCGAAACCGGGAAACCGATCCAGATCCGCGCGGTTCCTTCCAGCATCACGGATAACACCGCGCCGAAACCGGACAGTGTCGAAGGGGATGCCAATAAACTGTTCGAGGAAGGCGAGAGCGGCGGTGACCCCGGTTTATATGTGACGGTGCACGACGGTCAAGTGGTTCTGGCGCGGGGAGACGACAAGATCAATCTCGGCAAAGGCGAGAGTGGCTTCTCCAGCAGTCAGGTGCTGACCCGTCTGGCTTCCACTCCCGGTTTTATGGGCGGGGATAACAAGCTGGACAACATCGAGAAACACGGCAGTGACAATTCGAAGACCAACCCGGGCAGCGGCGGCGGGGCGTGTGTGGTCGGTCAATAAAAGCAGTCAATGGGGAGTCTGAAGTGAGCAGTTTTGCGTTTTATCAAAAAGTCGTGGCGTTGAATTCAAACGTGCATCGCAATCTGAGATTCGATGCGACCAAGGTCAATTTCAATTTCGTGCGCGATACCACGGCGGTACTCGTGGGCGCGATTGAATTTGCCGAAGCGTCACGCGAATATCCCATCGTGTTCATCCGCTCCCCCGACGGCAAAATACGTCCGGTCGTTTTGCTGGGGGTGCGCAGCGGCGAGAATCTGTTTGTGGATGAGCACGGGAAATGGGAGGCGCAATACATCCCCGCATTCGTGCGCCGATATCCGTTCGTGATGTCGGAAGGCGGTGCGGCGGGACAACTCCTGGTTTGTATTGATGAGGAATGCCCGGCATTAAACGGCGACAAAGGTGAAGTGTTGATCGACGAGGGCGGCAATCTGCAACCGCGCATGAACGAGGTGATGCAGTTCCTGCAAAATTTCCAGAATGAATTTGTGCGCACCGAACAACTGGCGCGGCAATTGGACGACCTTGGATTGTTTGTGCAACAGGGCGCGCGCTTCGATACAGCGCAAGGACAGACTTTTCAGCTCAACGATTTTTATCTGATCGACGAAACCAAGTTCGGGCAGTTGACCGATGAGCAGTTGCCCGAATTGTTCCGCAGCGGCGCATTGGGCATGGCCTACCTACACCTCGCCTCACTGGGCAATATGCGCCGCTTGCTGGACCGGATCAGACCGGAACCTGAAAAAGCCGAACTGCACTAGAAGACACAGTTTGGAATAAACAACGGGAAGTGTTCTCACTTCCCGTTTTTCATGCTCTCAAACTTTTGATTTGACCCACGCCAAAATGCCTGCCGCATCCATTGCGCCGGCTTGACGCGCGATCTCTTTGCCGCCTTTGAACAAGACCAGCGTCGGGATGCTGCGAATGTTGTATTGCGCTGCAATGCGCTGCGAGGCTTCCGTGTCCAGTTTTGCCAGCCTCATGCCGGGTTCCAAACGCTGTGCGGCCTGCTCGAAAGCGGGTGCCATCATGCGGCACGGTGCGCACCAGGGCGCCCAAAAATCCACCAGCACCGGGATGTCGTTGCGCGTGATGTGTTGGGCAAAGTTGCTGTCATCAAGAACAGCCGGGTGGGCGCTGAACAGGGGTTGTTTGCACTTGCCGCAGACAGGTTGTGCAACAAGTTTTTCGGTGGGGACGCGGTTCACTGAATGACAGTGGGGACAGACGATGTGTTTTGACTCGTTCATGACAACTCCTTCTATTAGAGAAGTCTAATATATGGGCGGTCAGTTAAATTTCAAGCCAGGGTAAGGCGCATCGAAAGATCAATGGCTTTCACATCCTTGGTGAGCGCGCCGATCGAGATGCGATCCACGCCCGTTTCGGCCACGAGACGCACGTTATCCAGCGTGATGCCACCCGATGCTTCCAGCTCCGCACGCCGTGCCGTGTGATTTACCGCGAGGCGCATATCGGCCAATGAAAAATTATCCAGCAGGATCAGTCGCGCACCGGCGTTCAGGGCTTCTTCCAGTTGCTCCAGGGTTTCCACTTCGATCTGGATGGAGACACCCGGCGGCGATATTCTGAATGCCTGTTCGAGCACTTTGTTTATGCCGCCGGCCGCCGCGATATGGTTCTCTTTGATCAGCACCCCGTCAAACAGGCCGCTGCGCTGGTTGTGTCCGCCCCCCACTTTCACCGCATATTTTTGTGCCATGCGCAAACCCGAAAGGGTCTTGCGTGTATCCATGATCTTGGCCTGCGTGCCTGCCGTGGCCTCGACGTAACGCCGCGTCAACGTGGCGGTGGCGGACAGCGTCTGTAAAAAATTCAACGCCGCACGTTCGGCGGTGAGCATCGTCCGCGCGTTCCCGCGTATTTCGCACAACGTCTGGTTGACTTCGACAACGTCCCCTTCCTGCACTTTCCAATCAATCACACAGCCCGGATCAAGCGTGAGGAAACATTCCTCGAACCACAAGGTGCCGCACAACACAGCCGTTTCGCGGGTGATCACGCTGGCTTGTGCTGTAGATTCGGAAATTAATTGCGCGGTAAGATCGCCGCTGCCGATGTCTTCTTCGAGGGCGACACGGACGTTGGCGCGGATTGAGTCAGCAAGATTGGTGTGTGGCATGGCACGATTCCTTGAGTGAAACCGTAGTATAAGGGACGTTCACGGGGGTTGAAATTATTCAAGCGTTCCCCATCTCGCAGCTTATCGAATTTAACCGGGAGTGCATCATGCGTTTCGACAAATTCACCACCAAATTGCAACAAGCCCTGTCCGAAGCTCAGAGTCTGGCCGTCGGTGCAGATAACCAATTCATCGAGCCGCAGCACCTGCTGCTGGCCTTGCTCAATGATGCCGAAAGCGGCGCTGCCTCGCTGCTGGCACGTGCCGGGGGCAACGTTAATGCGTTGAAGATCGCGCTGACTGAAGCCGTCACGCGCCTGCCCAAAGTGGAGGGTCACAGCGGCGAAGTTCAAGTCGGGCGCGACCTAGCCAACCTGTTCAATTTGACCGACAAAGAAGCGCAAAAGCGCGGCGACCAGTTCATAGCCAGCGAGATGTTCCTGCTGGCGCTGACGGGGGATAAAGGGGAGACAGGCCGCCTGCTGAAGACACACGGTGTGGCGCGTGCGCCGTTGGAAACAGCCATCGCGGCCGTGCGCGGCGGTGAATCGGTCGGTTCGCAGGAAGCGGAAGGCCAGCGCGAATCGCTGAAGAAATACTGCGTCGATCTGACCGAGCGCGCCAGGTTGGGCAAGCTCGATCCCGTCATCGGTCGCGATGACGAAATCCGCCGCGCCATCCAGGTGTTGCAACGCCGCACCAAGAACAACCCGGTGCTCATCGGCGAGCCGGGTGTGGGCAAGACCGCCATCGTTGAAGGTCTGGCGCAGCGCATCATCAACGGTGAAGTACCGGAGTCGCTCAAGGGTAAAAAAGTGCTGTCGCTGGATATGGCGGCATTGCTGGCGGGCGCCAAATATCGCGGTGAATTCGAGGAGCGTTTGAAAGCCGTGCTCAAAGAGTTGTCGCAAGACGAAGGCAACAACATTGTGTTCATCGACGAATTACACACCATGGTGGGCGCGGGCAAAG
>CAYROQ010000034.1:0-9990 GCA_964425955.1 uncultured Sideroxydans sp. | reverse complement strand
GCAAAGCCGAAGGCGCGATGGATGCGGGCAACATGCTGAAGCCCGCACTCGCACGCGGTGAGCTGCATTGTGTTGGTGCGACCACGCTGGATGAATACCGCAAATACATCGAGAAAGATGCCGCGCTGGAACGCCGTTTCCAAAAGGTGCTGGTGGACGAACCGAGCGTTGAATCCACCATCGCCATCCTGCGCGGCTTGAAAGAAAAATACGAGGTGCATCACGGTGTAGAAATCACCGATCCCGCAATCGTTGCGGCGGCTGAACTTTCGCATCGCTACATCACCGACCGCTTTCTGCCGGATAAAGCCATCGACCTCATCGACGAGGCCGCATCACGCATGAAGATGGAGATCGACTCCAAGCCGGAGGTGATGGACAAGCTGGAACGCCGCCTGATCCAGCTCAAGATCGAACGCGAAGCGGTGAAGAAAGAGAAAGACGAAGCCTCGAAGAAGCGTTTTGAGCTGATCGAAATCGAGATCAAGAAATTGGATCGTGAATACGCCGACCTCGAAGAAGTGTGGAAGGCTGAGAAAGGTGCGGCACAAGGCGCAGCCACGGTCAAAGAAGAAATCGAAAATATGCGTGCCGAGATCGTGCGATTGCAGCGCGAGGGCAAGTTGGAAAAAGTGGCCGAACTGCAATACGGCAAGCTGCCGCAACTCGAAGCCAAGATGAAGGAAGCCGCGCAACGCGAAGCAGAAGGCGGCGCGTCGAAGAACAAATTGTTGCGCACCCAGGTCGGCGCGGAAGAGATTGCCGAAGTGGTGAGCCGTGCGACGGGTATCCCCGTATCCAAGATGATGACGGGTGAGCGCGACAAGTTGCTCAAGATGGAAGACAAGTTGCACGAGCGTGTGGTGGGGCAGGACGAAGCCGTGCGTCTCGTGTCCGATGCGATACGCCGTTCACGTTCGGGCCTGTCCGATCCGAACCGTCCGTATGGTTCCTTCCTGTTCCTCGGCCCCACCGGCGTGGGCAAGACCGAGTTGTGCAAGGCGCTGGCGAATTTCATGTTCGACTCGGAAGATCACCTCATTCGTATCGACATGAGCGAATACATGGAGAAACATTCCGTCGCACGTTTGATCGGCGCACCACCCGGTTATGTGGGGTATGAAGAAGGCGGCGGCTTGACCGAAGCGGTGCGGCGCAAACCGTACAGCGTCATCCTGCTGGACGAAGTGGAGAAGGCGCACCCGGATGTGTTCAACGTGTTGCTACAGGCATTGGACGACGGCCGCATGACCGACGGCCAAGGCCGCACCGTGGATTTCAAGAACACCGTCATCGTGATGACCTCGAACTTGGGTTCGCAGATGATCCAGCAGATGTCCGGCGACGATTATCAGGTCATCAAACTGGCCGTGATGGGCGAGGTGAAGAGCTACTTCCGCCCCGAGTTCATCAACCGCATCGACGAGGTGGTGGTGTTCCATGCGCTGGACGAGAAGAACATCAAGAGCATCGCGCGCATCCAGTTGCAGTATCTGGAAAAACGCTTGGCCGCGATGGAGATGAAGCTGGTCATCAGCGATGCCGCGCTGGCCGAAATCGCCAACGCCGGTTTCGATCCGGTGTATGGTGCGCGTCCGCTAAAACGCGCCATCCAGGCACAGTTGGAGAATCCGCTGGCCAAGCTGATACTGGAAGGCAGATTTGCCGCGAAAGATTCCATCAAGGTGGATTGCAAGGGCGGGATAATGAAGTTCGACAAAGGTTAAACGGGAAAAATGAGGATGAGATTCGTATCGAATGTTCAGGCGCGGCCTGCCGGACCCCTGCGCAAGTTGGTGGCCTTGTTTGTCACACTGACAGTGTTCGTTCTGGCGCTGATGTTCTCGGCCGTGTTGCTGGTCGTCATCGCGGTCGCGGGGACGATCGCCTTTGCCTATTTTTGGTGGAAGACGCGTGAGGTGCGCAGGATGATGCGCATGATGCGCAGCGTCGCCACACCCGAAGCACGGCGTGAAGCTCAGGCCAGCAACGATGGGGTGTTTGAGGGCGAAGTGATCCGGGTGGTTGATCCCAAAGAGGTGAAGTGAGAATACGCAGCAGATACAAAAGCCCGGCATGCCGGGCTTTTCTTTGCGCAACCGCAACCAATCAAACCGGCTAGATACCCATTGCCTCACCCATACGTAATGGCTTGGTGGGTTGCCATTGCGGGTTGAAGTTCAGCGTGTTTTTCGGGAACAACATCACCACGGTTGAACCGAGCAGGAAGCGTCCCATCTCTTCCCCTTTTTGCAGCACGATCTCTTGGTCGTCGTAGCGCCATTCACGCACGCTGCCGGGGCGCGGCGGGTTGACTACGCCGTGCCATGCCGTTGCCATGCTGCCGACGATGGTCGCGCCTACCAGCGTCAATACGAACGGTCCGAAATCGCTGTCGAACAGACACACTACCCGTTCATTGCGTGCGAATAATCCCGGCACGCCGCGCGCGGTCGTCGGGTTCACCGAGAACAGTTCACCCGGCACGTGGATCATGCGGCGCAGGCGGCCCGCGCAAGGCATGTGGATGCGGTGGTAATCCTTGGGGCTGAGGTACAGTGTGGCAAAACTTCCATCTTCGAATAACGCGGCCAGCGCCGCATCACCTCCCACCAACGCGGTTGTCGTGTAGCTGTGCCCCTTGGCCTGGAAGATGCTATCGCGTTTGATGTCACCGAACTGGCTGATCGCGCCGTCCACCGGGCAGATGAGGCGGGCATTCGCCAGCGGGCGCGCACCTTCACGCAAGGAGCGTGTGAAGAATTCGTTGAAGCTCGCGTAACTCGCGATATCGGGGTTGGCGGCTTCCTGCATGTTCACGCCGTAACGTCCCACAAATCGGCGAATCACAGCAGTGGTGAATCCACCCATACGGGCATTGGCGAGTCTTCCAGCCAACTTTGTCAGCAACTGCTTCGGCATCAGGTATTGCGGTAACACGGCTAAAAAATCAGACACGGTAATTCCCAGAAAATATAAAAAGGGGCGGATTATAACGGCGCGGGCCGTCATCCTGTTGCCAATGAAAAAGCCCGGCGGACCGGGCTTTTTGTTTACAACCATCGAAGCGACTCTTTTCAATCACTCAATGCGTTGCAGCCGGGGTGATGAATGGCTGCACATCGTGATGGTGTTTCTTCTCGTTCTTGGCCATTCGCTTTTCCTTTGCTGTCATCAAAGGCTTCTTCTTGCTGTCTTTATGTGTGTTGTGTGTCTTGGGCATGATCAAACTCCTTATGTGGATTAAGAGCGGAACTGCGATTTAATGCTACTCCAGTACACCGGTTTTGTCTGAATCTTGTTGTGTTTGGACAACACCCATGATCGGCAATTCTTCGAGTCGCAGATCGAGCGCAGCAAAAACTTTGAGTGCGGCGTAGGCATCGTTCGCCGCGTAGAGTATTTGTTGCGGAGTGAGTTCATGTTGCGACCAATCGGTGGTGGTGATCTTTCTCGACTTGGCAAAACGCTGCCTGAACACCAACCCCACTCCATTGCGCACGCCCATCTCTTTCATGTGGCCTTGTTTACTGAACACGACATTCAGATCGACCACGCCGCCGAATTGGATACCGAACTTCTTGAAGATATGCCCGCGATCCGATTTCAATCCGAAGCCCACCTTGATCACTTCTTCCGAGCGTAGCAGTTCGCTCAGAAACGGCAGACCTTCAGCACGATGCACCTGGAAAAGATAAGCCCTGTCGTGCAACGCGAACTGCACCACGTGCGGCCCGCTGCTCACCTCGCCCACAGAGAATGTCGGTTTCGATTCCGTATCGAAGCCCACGATCCCCGCCGCCTTGATATCAATCGTGGCGGCTGCGAATTCCTCTTTGCTCGTCGGTACGTGGACGTGTTCCAAGGTGAGGCCGACGAAGGTGGGCATCAGTGCGATTTCATCTTTGCTAGGGAGGTTGCGTTTTGTGGTCATGCTTGTTTATCCAAATCGATTTATCGTAGCGTTTTTGTCTTGGGCGCCTGCGTTGCCCGTGTCCGTAACTGGCCGCAAGCCCCTTCCACTTCCTGCCCTGCAGAATCGCGCACGCGAGAATAGATGCCTTGCCGATTGAGTGCGTGCATCATCGCAGCCGTGCGTTCGATTGACGGGCGGCGATAAGGCAGGCCATCCACCGCATTGAAAGGGATGAAATTCATCAGCGCGTATTTGCCTTTAAGCAGCTGTGCGATGCGCCCCACCTCGGCATCGCTATCGTTCACCCCTTCGAGCAACGTCCATTGATATTGCGTCGGATAGCCCGTGGCGCGCGCGTACACCTCGGCACGTTCTACCAACTCTTCCACAGAAATTTGAGGCGCATGCGGCAACAACTTCGCGCGTAATTCGGCGTTGGTACTGTGCAGTGAAAGGGCGAGGGCGGGTTTGACGGGCTTTGGTTTGTCGTTTGGTAGGTCGGACTTCAGTCCGACGTGTCGGGTTAAAACCCGACCTACAGTTTGAGAGGGGTTAGTGTTTGATGCGTTATCACACCTCTCCATCAACCTCTCAAACACCCGCACATCCCCCACCGTCGATAGCACCAGATTTTTATGCCCAATATTTCCCTGCATCCCCAGCACATCAATCGCTTCCAGCACATTATCCAGATTGTGTGCAGGCTCACCCATGCCCATGAACACCACCTTTTCTACCTTGCGGCGTTTACGCGCCAGCACCACCTGCGCCACGATCTCCGCACTGCCCAGTTGACGCATCAAACCGTCGCGTCCGCTCATGCAGAACACACAGCCCACCGCACATCCCACCTGCGTCGAAATGCACAGCCCCCCGCGTGGCAGCAACACACTCTCTACCATCTGGCCATCATGCAGTTCCACCAACAGCCGCGCCACGTCTACTCCCGCTTCCGCATCGCGGGTGAGGGTGGCGGCGTGTTCGCTCTTCAGCCGCGCCAACCCATGCAACTGCGCCTCGATGGCGGGCAGCTCGTTGCGTAGAGCAAGCGGAAAATAAGTCTCAGCCGGGCTGCCCTTGATATCGTATGAGCGCACCTGACTCCAGCCGCGCAGCAGACGATCTTCGTGGCAGGGTTTGCAGCCCAAATCGTGCAGACGTTGGCGAAGTTGAGTGACACGCAGCAGGGAAGGGGAGACGGGAATCAACGTGGGTTTGACAAGCGGTGGCGGGGAAGTTGGGCAGATTTTAACCCAAGCTTTGGTTAATCATGCCGTGCATGGCTGGGGAAATTGTGTTGCACAAGGCGTGTTGTGTGGCGACTGGGAAGACCGTAGAACGGCCGCCTATCAATTAGAATCGCAACCTTACCAACACAAACGTGACGCTATGAAACACATCGGTATATTGACCAGCGGTGGCGATGCACCTGGCATGAATGCGGCGATACGCGCCGTGGTGCGCGCGGCTACCTATCACGGTGTCACGGTGACGGGTATCGAGCGTGGCTACAAAGGCATGATCGACGGCTCGATTCGATCGCTCGGCGCGCGCGACGTCAGCGGCATCATCAATCGGGGCGGCACCATCCTCTACACAGCACGCTGTCATCGATTCATGGAGCCGGAAGGGCGTAAACAGGCAGCGGAGAATCTGGCGAAATGGGGCATCGAAGGCATCGTGGTGATCGGTGGTGACGGTTCCTATCGGGGCGCGGAAAAACTACATGAAGAATTTGGCATCCGCTGCATCGGACTGCCCGGAACAATTGACAACGACATCGGCGGCACCGACTACACCATCGGCTTCGACACTGCCATCAACACCGCGATGGAAGCCATAGACCGCATCCGTGATACCGCCGCCTCGCACGATCGCATCTTCTTTATCGAAGTGATGGGACGACGCAGCGGCTATGTTGCGATGATCAGCGGCATCGCGGGCGGCGCAGAAGACATTTTGCTGCCGGAAGTGGAGACAACAGTGGAGAAGCTGATCGAACGATTGCGTAGCGGTGAACAAAGCGGCAAGAAATCTTCCATCATCATCGTCGCCGAAGGCTGCGAGTCCGGCGGTGCAATGGCGCTGGCGAAGCTGGTCAGCGAAAGTTCCGAATACAAGGATAACCGTGTTACCGTGATTGGCCATTTGCAACGCGGCGGCTCTCCTTCCGCCTTTGATCGCGTCCTCGCCAGCCAGATGGGGGTACGCGCCGTCGAAGCGCTGATTGCGGGCGAATCGGGAAAGATGGTCGGCATATCAGGGCAGAAACTGCATCTGCGTCCGCTCAGCGATGCATGGGAGAAACGCACCCGATTTGATATGGAATTGCTGCGGGTTGCGCATGTGCTGAGCATCTAGTGCGGGGAGGCGGGCGCGTTACCGCATCAATCGAACTTATTGCGTAGCGCATCGCGGTCGAACCACCATGCATCGCCGACGATGATATTGACCACTTGCCCCAAGCGCGGCAAAAAGATCTGCGGGTCGCGCAGTTCCAGTCTGTCCATCCAGTTATCCATCGCCGCTTGGTCGAGCACATTGCCGTGGCGTTTAGCCACATGCGCAATCAAATTATCAGCCAGGAAACTCAAACTTTCGTGCGCCCCATCATCGGCGCGCAGGTCAACCACATAACGTGCCGTGATGGCGGCGAGTGCTGCACCGTCTGAATTGTTCGGCGTCTCATCCACGATATGCATCAGCATCGCCAGCGTCAATTCGGGATCGACCGGGAAACTCACCGCCAGCCAAATGCCCATGCCCAGCGCCGCGACGGACTCTTTCTGTTCGCACTGATACAGCACATCGCACGCTTCCACCGCATCTGTCCACGCATCGTGTGCCAGCGCCGTGTTGAATGCCTCACGTGCCAGCGCCCACGCCTCTGGCTTGCGCTCCAGCGCCACCAAGCTCTCCGCCACATCCAGTCGCAGGCGTGCTCGCGCAAGCGGCGAGGTATCAGCGGGGTCGTTCAATGCTTGCAACTTCTCAACGAGTTGTTTCTTCAGTTCAGCCTGCTCGCTGTCTTTCGCACGGTCTTTAATCGCTACAAAATTCTTACTCATGTTGTCCTGCTGTCGTTACGTCACGCTTAGGAAGGCTTAACGAAATTGATGACTTGCGCATTCGGTTGTTCACCATCCTTGTAATAGGGCTTGGCTTGATCGAAATTAAGCAACTCTGCCAACTCTCTTTCCCGATCCGAGATCAAGGCAAAGCAATCCTTGATACCTTGAATTGTCTCCCCTGAAAGTGGATTGGTGCGACCGCCAAGCGGAGTTACATCGCGCACGACATTGCCCAACGTCTTGCGCACCGCGTGCAATACGCGCTGCTCCTTGCTTAGTTCAACAGTGTTCATGGTGATATGCCGTAGAGGAAAGTGGGCGACGACTTTACTGCAATCACAACGATGCCGCTACGCCCCCTTTGGGTCACACACTATCAAGCCCAACTGGTGATTCATACGCCAGCGGAATGCCGCTATCATCCAACCACTCGAACTTGGAATCCTAGCCATGCAAACGCGCAAGCCCATCAACATCCCGGTTGTATCCGCCCCCACGCCGCAACACGGCGAAGATGAAAGCAACTGTTCCGGCAACGAACTGGTCGCACTCATGGCGCTGGGTGACAGCATGGAACCCGAATTCGTCGATGGAGAGATATTGGTCATCCAAATGGGCCGACCCGCAACGGACGGCGCGTTCGTCATCGCAGTAGTGGCGAAGGAAGACTTCATCTTCCGCCAACTCAATCGCGATGCAAACGGCGGCTGGCTACTGCACGCGCTCAACCCCGCCTATCCCGATACCGCCATCACTGGGCTGGACACACTCAAAGGCGTGGTCATTCAAAAGCGAAATTCCCGTTCGCGCAAATCGGTTAAACACTACGTGCCGCAAGCGGAGCAGTGAGGGTTTGGAGGGATTGTTTTTAAAGTTGAACCCAAAATGGGAGCATGATACGGTGGTGTCATGGGAGTCATAGCCATCAGTACTTTGCACGAATTTTGGGCGAAGCACCTGCAGGCGGAAACGCCACTGCGTTCATGGTATGCCGATGCATGCCACGCGGACTGGCAAACGCCGGCAGACATCAAAGCGACGTATCGTAATGCCAGTTTTGTGGGAAACAATCGCATCGTGTTCAACATCAAAGGCAATGATTATCGCCTGATCGTCGCCGTGCATTACAACCGGGGCATGCTGTACATCCGCTTTGTCGGAACCCATGCCGAATATGATGCGATAAACGCAGGAAAGGTATAGCCATGGAACTCAAACCAATTCGAACCAAAGCAGAATACAAAGCCGCCTTGCGCGAAATTGAGACATTGTTTGATGCGCCCGACAAAACGCCGGAAGCGGACAGGCTGGAAGTGCTGGTCATGCTGGTAGAAAAATACGAAGCGCAACACTTCCCCATCCCCGCGCCTGACCCCATCGACTTTTTAAACTACGCGATGGAAACGCGCGGACTGACGCGCAAGGATTTGGAGGCCTACATAGGAAGCCGTGGCCGCGTGGCCGAAGTGCTTAACCGCGCCCGCCCGCTGACACTGGCGATGATCCGGCGCTTGTCGGAAGGACTCAAACTACCAGCGAGTGTGCTGATCGCGGATTACGAATTGCGACAGGCTGCATGAATAAGCTGTAGCAAAATGGAGTAATGCAAGAGCTGAACACCATGACTACTAATGATAAAGAGACCTGATTAGCCACGAAGTTCAGCAGATTGCGCTGCATCGTTTTACTCCCTTCTCCCGCAGGCGGGAGAAGGGCTGGGGATGAGGGTCTGAGCAATGGAATATTACTTTTTATTGCGGAACGCCCCTCACCCTAACCCTCTCCCGCAGGCGGGAGAAGGAATGCTGAACTTCGTGGCTAATCAGGTAAAGAGATGATTTCGGTTGAGCCTATCGCACAATCCATTGTGCTGTTACGCGGGCAAAAGGTTTTGCTGGATACTGATCTAGCGATGCTCTACGACGTGCCGACCAAGCGTTTTAATGAGCAGGTCAGGCGTAATCTGCAACGCTTCCCGGCGGATTTCATGTTCCAGTTGACCGATGAGGAGTGGGCGGCTTTAAGGACGCAATTTGCGACCTTAAAGAGCGGGCGCGGAAAGCACCGCAAGTATCTTCCCTACGCCTTTACCGAGCATGGAGCAATCATGGCAGCAACGATTTTGAATAGTCCGAGGGCAACCGAGGTTTCGGTCTATGTGGTGCGCGCTTTTGTACGCCTGCGCGAGATGCTGGCATCGAGCAAGGAATTGTCCAAGCGGCTAGACGATCTTGAGCGGACAACCGAGGCGAGAGCCTTGCAGCACGATCAATTTGCGCGCAATACGCGCATTCAGCTCAAGCAGGTGTTCGATGCCATCCGTGAATTGATGACCCCGCCAGAGCCAGCAAAGAAACGGACTATTGGGTTTGTCACTGGCGAGGAGAAACCGAAGAAGGACGGCTAAAAGAATAGCAGCTAAAGAAAGTGACTCCAGCACCAACCGCAACCTAAACCACCAACCTTCCCACCAATTCCGACATATTCGAGTAAGTGATGAATGCCTCATGCGTTGCGAGGGTGATGGCGACGTAGGTTAGGGAAGGTCTGATTAAGTCCGAAGGCCATGGTTCGATACACCCAAAGGGTGCGAGAACCTCTGCGAGGCATTTTCCGTTCGTCCTGAGTGCCGCGCTTGCGCGGTGTATCGAAGGAGTGAACGGAAAATACTCACCACGAACTGACTTAATCAGACCTTCCTTAGGCGAATGTCGTCTTCGATGTCCTCAGCCTTCTTTAGCTCGCCCAGTCCGCCGAATGCCAATCAATTCTGCAAACTCAATCGAACCCAATACTAATGCGTTGCTGAGTGGTCTCTCTGGCAGTTTTACGGTTTGCCGCGTTTGGAGGGCAGGTGCAGTTTGCCCTGCACCAGATCCTTGGTCGGAATCCAACTGGTCTTCGTCTTGGGCTTGTCGGTCTGTATGTTCTTGCCCTTGTGGTTGTGTTGAGCCGCCTTGTAGCTCTGAATCGCCGCCAGCAGCTGCTCCTGGGTGACCCGAA
>CAYROQ010000033.1:0-26530 GCA_964425955.1 uncultured Sideroxydans sp. | reverse complement strand
TGTATGCGGGTATCGGTTTCATGTCTAGAACAGCAGACGTATCTGAATACTATGTCGCAGGTCGACGCGTACCAGCCTTGTTCAACGGTATGGCAACCGGTGCGGACTGGATGTCTGCCGCGAGCTTCATCGGTATGGCGGGTACCTTGTATCTGACCGGTTATGACGGCTTGGCCTTCGTGCTGGGTTGGACCGGTGGTTACTGTCTGGTGGCGTTGCTGCTGGCACCGTATCTGCGCAAGTTCGGCCAGTTCACCATCCCCGACTTCCTGGGTGCACGTTATGGTGGCAACATTCCCCGTTCCATCGGTGTGTTCGCCGCGATCCTGTGTTCGTTCACCTATGTGATCGCGCAGATCTACGGTGTGGGTCTGATCACCAGCCGTTTCACCGGCCTGGAATTCAGCATCGGTGTGTTCGCCGGTCTGGGTGGTATCCTGGTCTGCTCTTTCCTCGGTGGTATGCGTGCGGTGACTTGGACACAAGTCGCGCAGTACATCATCTTGATCGTGGCTTACATGATCCCCGTGGTGTGGTTGTCGGTTAAACATACCGGCAACCCGGTGCCACAGATCGCTTACGGTTATGTGTTGGAAAAAGTCACGGCACGTGAGCAAGTGCTGAACGACCCGACCACACCGGAAGGGGCCAAGGAAGCTGAAGTTCGTGCCATCTTCAAGACACGTCAAGAAGCAGCCGAAGGCAAGCTGAAGGCTCTTGAGACCGGTGGTGCAGCCTATCTGGCCGAAGAAAAGGGCAAGCTGGTGCAAGTGGCAGCCGATCTGAAAGCCAAGCCGGATGCCGATCCTGCGGCAGTGGCAGCAGCGGACAAAGCGGTGACTGATTTCCCTGCTGATGCAGCCGCCGCCAAGGCAGCTTGGACCAAGGCCGCAGCCGGAGCCAAGGCCAAGACAGCACCAATCATGTCTCACGCGGAACCGTTTGCCGGCAAAGACGAGGCAGCTCGTGACAAGAAGCGTAAGAACTTCCTGGCATTGGTATTGTGTCTGATGGTGGGTACAGCCGCATTGCCGCATATCCTGATGCGTTACTACACCACTCCATCGGTGAAGGAAGCACGTCAGTCCGTGTTCTGGTCGCTGTTCTTCATCTTCCTGCTGTATTTCACGGCACCTGCGCTGGCGGTATTGGCCAAGTTCGACGTCTATACGTTGTTGGTGGGATCGAACTTCTCCGAGTTGCCAAGTTGGGTATCAGCCTGGGCTTCAGTGGACAAGACGCTGATGAGCATCACCGACATCAACAAGGACGGCATCGTGCAATTGGCCGAGATCACCATCGGTGGCGACTTGATCGTGTTGGCGACACCTGAGATCGCGGGTCTGCCATACGTGATTACGGGCTTGGTGGCTGCGGGTGGTTTGGCGGCTGCGCTTTCCACTGCCGACGGTCTGTTGTTGACCATCGCCAACGCCTTGTCGCATGACGTCTACTACAAGATGATCAACCCGCATGCCGCAACGACTCGTCGTCTGGCGATTTCCAAGGGTTTGTTGCTGGTGGTGGCGGTATTTGCGGCCTATGTGACCTCGCTCAAACCGGGTGACATCCTGTTCCTGGTGGGTGCGGCGTTCTCACTGGCAGCTTCCGCGTTCTTCCCGGCCTTGGCGCTAGGGGTGTTCTGGAAGCGTGCCAATAAGTGGGGTGCGATCGTCGGTATGTCGGCTGGTTTGGGTACATGCGCGTATTACATGTACATGACCTATCCGTTCTTCGGGGTGAATGCGCCGTTGTGGTGGGACATCAACCCGATCTCTGCCGGTATCTTCGGTATGCCAGCCGGTATCATCGGTGTGGTCGTGGGCAGCTTGTTGACTGCTGCTCCGGACAAAGAAGTGCAGGATCTGGTTGACCATGTGCGTTATCCGAACCTGGAAGGCGACATCGATACCAAAGCTGCATAAGCTGAGTTCACGTAACAGCAAAAAGGCCTGCGCAAGCAGGCCTTTTTGTTTGCGGTGGGTACTACTGAAGTTGATTTAGAAGAACCTTGGCGAGCCGAGGTTCTTCATATCTCAGATCACCAGGTCAGCGATCAGATGTTTTAAATCGGAACGCTCAGTGTCTTGTATCAGATGGCGCGTCATGATCGGATCGAAGCGGTGCAAATGCATGATGACCTCGGTTACTTTGTCCGGTGCGTGCAGATGATGATGCGCCATGCCCAACGCGTACCAGGCATGCGGGTTCATCGGCTGCAAAGTGGCTGCCTCATGCAGCGCGTGCGCTGCCTCGGCATGTTTGCCTTGCTTCGCAAAGCAGATGCCCAAGCCATACCAGGCGCGGTCAAGTTGGGGATTCAGGTTGGTGGCGGATTGGAAGGCCCGGATCGCTTCAGCCAGGTCGCCGTGTTTGTCGCACGCGAAACCCAGATTGAACAACATCACCGCATTGTTGGGCTCGATGCGCAGCACATCCCTAAACTGGGCGGCAGCAGAGACGAAGTCCCCCCGGCCCGAATAGATGAAAGCGATCCGTTCGGCGGCACGCGAGTAGTCAGGCGCGACCCGTAACGTCAGGCGATATTCTTCCAAAGCCGCATCATCCTTGTTGATGAATTGAAAGAAATTAGCTCGCAAATAGTGTTTCCATTTTTCAAAATTCATAGTTCTGGTACCAATGTAGAAAGCGTGGCGCATTTTCCGTATTGCAGCATCTAGCCGCAAGTAAAATCAACCCGAAGTGGTAAAATCGCGGTTCGCAAAATTCAATAAATAAACCATGTTCTCACTCGAACTATTTATCGTCAGCACATTAAAGGCACTGGTCGAGGTCGCCGCGCTGGCGTTGCTTGCCCAAGGATTGATCGGCCTGATCTCCGGCAGGGCTAAACAAGATAATTTCGTCTATCGTCTTTTTCAGGTGGTCACTTCGCCCATCACCAAAACAGTGCGCAGCATATCGCCCAAGTTCATCGCCGACCAACACATGGGCCTGGCGAGTTTCTTCATCCTGTTCTGGTTGTGGATCGCCCTGATCTACGCCAAGGGTTATGTCTGTCACGCACAGAACTTGGCCTGTATCCCCAACTGATTGTTGTTGGACTGGGCGGTTAAAAGCCGCTATCCTGCGCACCATTTCAAAATGCGCTCGTAGCTCAGCTGGATAGAGTATTGGTTTCCGAAGCCAAGGGTCGTGGGTTCGACTCCCGCCGAGCGCACCAATCGTGTATGAATGTGGGCACTAGATTATTAGTGCCCATTTTTATTTGCGCAGTATTTACCGGTTTCAACAGCACGACAAAGAGTTGCTGCATTTCGGCTTGTTGGCAGAAAAGTATTTCGACCAGCCTATTATTTGTTTTCCCAAGCCCGCATTTCTTGAACGATAAATTCCGCAAATGGTTTGATATCGCCGCCTGCGCTGGCTTTCTCAAGTGTGCTCATATACTGGGCGCGGCTTTTCATACGTATGATCGTCCACGGGTAGCCGCCTGACGCCAGCATTGTATTCATCAGGAATCGACCAATACGACCATTCCCGTCAAAGTAGGGATGGATGAATACAAAGAGGTGGTGCCCCAATACTGCGCGCACTGCAGGTTCGGGTTCTTGTGCAATCAAGTTAAACAACATTTCCATGGAGTCTGCCAGCGCTTCGCGCGGAAGCGGCGTATGCATGGAATTTCTAATGAAGATGGGGCCGCTACGGTATCCGGCAAGTTGGTGCGGTTCAACGATACCGGCGGTCACTGAGGGTGCAAATAATTCGCCATACCAATGATGATGCGCTTTCCTTGCCACTTCGCCGGAGTTCTCACCAGAGAGGATTGCGGCGATGCTTACTTTGACATCATTGAAGGCCTGGAAATATCCACGTGCCGCCATCGCATCCCGATCGCCTTTATCTTTAGCATCTTCCTCTGGATTCCAATTGCCTTTGGCAACGCGCTCAATCAATTCATCGTTAACTTGATAACCCTCGATTGAAAGTGAGTTGTACGCGTCAGCCACATAGCGCTCATCAACTTGGCTCAGATAGGCATCGGGTGTTTTGGGCAATCCCGGTGCCGTGGGGAATACCGACAATACATCGTTTCGCCAACCGGCCCACATGGATTGAATGCGCATTGCGTAGGGCGATCTTTCACGACTATTTCCCAGCGTGGGAAGCAATATTTCAAATGGATTTGATTCGCGCACGTTGTGTTTGGCGCGCCTCATCGTCTCGGTGATGCGGTCGGCATCCGTATCTCGTCCCATGAAACGTAAAGCGCCAGCCAACCGACCTGCGGAGGCAGGCATGCCATCACCGGCGAGTAACACCGTTAATAAATCTCCCGGGTCACGGACAAGTCCTAATGCGATTTCAGCTTCGCGAGAATTGTTCCTGAAAAATTGTGGGCCAATACGGCACAGCACATCGGCCAATGGAAGAACCTGCAATCCATTCACCTCGACTCGATTTTTGGGGATGTTCTTTTCATCAGGGTAAAGCAGTACAGAAGTATCATGAGGAAGCTTGAGCGTTGACGTTCCACCTTCTTTGATAATCACCGTGACCTGCCTTGGAATGACTGTGCAATGTGTATGCAACAAGATGGATGCATCCACATTCAAGCAGTAGCGTTTGCCAAATCGCTTGCTCAAGTATCCAGATAGGAAAGGCCAAAAGCTGGCATACCAGACTGTGCTGTCTCCATCGCTATCTCTCGGATTGGAGCAGACGTACCAACCTTTCATGACTTGGCGTATGAACCCTTCTTCTAGCAGTATGACGCGATGATGCTCTTTCAAATCTTCAGTCTGCACGACACCGTTGTGCTTATCCTGAAGCTTCTTTAGGGCTCTGAGTGCATCAGCTAGTTTTTCATTAGGCTTGGCCATGTCTTATCAACTATGTTTTTGCTTGTTGTGCCAACTATGTTATCAGCTGTTTGGTTACTTTGTTATTACCTTGTTTGTTAGCTATGGTATTCGAGCTAATCCTAGCATAGCAGATTGCCTTATAAGCACTATTTGAGTGTTAGGCATTGATGGCAATAGCGCCTAATCATGCCAAATATTTCTATAACCACACTTGATTTACTTTACTGAGTTTTCCTAATTTCAAAGCATTCAACATCAACAACAATCAGCAGACATCGCTAGGTCCATTTTAGCTATATGGCTTCCACGCGATGAATAGTTGATCAAGCTAAGTAAGTACAGCACAACGAGCTGAAAAGTTATCGGTGTAATAAGTTTGAATACAAACACACCTACTATCTGTGCCAACCAGGGCGCTACTAAAGGCTCCACGTTAAACCCACAAATTCCATTTGTCACAAACCCTACAACACCACGCCCCCGTCTTGTTCCACACATGCGAGTTGAGGGTGAGATTTGAGTAATCATCCAATTAAACAGAGTGTTGGCATGATCGGCCAGGGCTGGCACGTGGCTTGCAAACAGTCAGGTACACACCACCTGATAGGAGCGAACCATGATTACCCTGACACCCAACGCAGTTTCCGCAGTCGACAAATTCATCAAAGGCTCGGCCACCCCCGTCGCAGGATTACGCATCGCTATTTCCGGCGGTGGTTGCTCCGGGTTTCAATACGGCATGTCGCTGGAAGAAGCCAAGCAGGAAGATGACACCGTATTGGAATACGGCGCGGTCACCTTGTTGGTCGATCCGCTCTCCGCTCCCTTGCTTGATGGCGTGACGGTCGATTTTGTCGACAGCCTGAACGGTAGCGGTTTCAAATTCGAAAACCCGAACGCCAGTTCCAGCTGCGCGTGCGGTTCATCTTTCTCGGCTTAAGGAGCGCGCCATGTGGGACTACTCGGACAAAGTAAAAGAACATTTTTTTGAACCCCGCAACGCGGGGGTGTTGGAAGGCGCGAACGGCGTGGGCGATGTGGGCTCGATCTCGTGCGGTGACGCACTGCGCTTGATGCTCAAAGTCGAACCGGAGACCGATATCATTCTTGATGCGCATTTTCAAACCTTCGGTTGCGGCTCGGCGATCGCCTCGTCTTCCGCGCTCACCGAAATGATCAAGGGCAAGACGCTGGACGAGGCACTCAAGGTCAGCAATCAAGACATCGCCGATTACCTCGATGGCCTGCCGCCGGAAAAGATGCACTGCTCGGTGATGGGGCGCGAAGCCCTGCAAGCCGCCGTCGCAAACTATCGTGGTGAAGTATGGAGTGACGATCACGAAGAAGGTGCGCTGGTGTGCAAATGTTTCGCCATCGATGCGGTGTTGATCGAAGACACCATCCGTTCCAACAATTTATCGTCGGTGCAGGATGTGACCAACTACACCAAAGCGGGCGGCGGCTGTTCGTCTTGCCACGAAGGTATCGAAGAGATCCTGGTGAAAGTGATGACGGAGCGCGGCGAGAACTTCAAACCGGGCACTCCAGCCAAAGAAGAGGCCAAACCCGTCGGCATGACCAACCTGCAACGGATCAAGAAGATCGAAGCGGTGCTGGAGGCAGTGCGCCCGCAATTGAAGCGCGACGGCGGCGACATTGAGCTTCTGGATGTGGATGGCAAAACCATTTATGTCAGCATGACCGGTGCCTGTGCGGGTTGCCAGATGGAAGCACTGACGCTGCAAGGCATCCAGCAGAAGCTGATGGAAGAACTTAAAGAGTTCATCAAGATTGTGCCAACCAAAGCCGGTGCATTGAGCCGGGCGAGTTGTCATCCCTGATGAATTAACTCCCTTCCCCCGCAGGCGGGGGAAGGGCTGCACCCGCAAGGGGTAGGCCGTGGTTGTACGGGGCTAAAGCCACAACAACACACGCTCGGGATGATGGGCTGTGAGTAGTAGCGAAAGTGGTTGTGCCCACAGACCCTCCCCCTAACCCTTTCCCGCTTGCGGGAGAGGGGATACAAAAGACAAGGAGCAAAAAATGGAAGGCATCTATTTCGACAACAACGCAACGACACGGGTCGATCCCGCCGTGGTGGAAGCCATGTTGCCGTATTTCACCGAGCAGTTCGGCAACCCCTCGTCGATGCACAGTTTTGGCAACAAGGTGGGCCTCGCAATCAAGAAGGCGCGCATGCAAGTACAGGAGTTGCTTGGGGCGGAACACGACTCCGAGATCATCTTTACTTCCTGCGGCACCGAGTCGGATTCCACCGCGCTCATCTCCGCCCTGAAGGCACAGCCGGAACGCAAAGAGATCATCACCACTACCGTCGAGCATCCGGCCATTCTGACCTTGTGTACCTGGCTGGAAAAAGACGGCTACAAAGTGCATCTGCTTAAAGTGGATGGCAAGGGTCGTCTTGATCTGGACGAGTACAAAAAACTACTCACCGACAAAGTGGCGGTGGTGTCGGTGATGTGGGCGAACAACGAGACGGGCACTTTTTTTCCCGTGGTGGAGATGGCCGAGATGGCGCATGCCGCAGGTGCGATGTTCCATACCGATGCGGTGCAGGCTGTGGGCAAAGTGCCGTTGAATCTGAAAGACACCAAGATCGACATGTTGTCCGTGTCCGGTCACAAATTGCATGCGCCCAAAGGCATCGGCGTGTTGTATCTGAAACGCGGTGTGCGCTTCCGTCCTCTGCTGCGCGGTGGTCATCAGGAACGCGGTCGTCGTGCGGGTACCGAGAACACCACCTCCATCGTGGGTCTGGGCAAAGCGGCCGAGATGGCGTTGGAAGCGATGAGTTACGAGAACACCGAAGTCGCGCGTCTGCGCGACAAATTAGAAGCCGCCATCCTGGCGAAAGTGCCGCGCTCGTTTGTCACGGGCAACCCTGATAATCGTTTGCCCAACACCAGCAACATCGCGTTCGAGTTCATCGAAGGCGAAGCGATATTGCTGTTGCTTAACAAGTTCGGCATCGCCGCGAGTTCGGGTTCTGCCTGCACTTCCGGCTCGCTCGAACCTTCACACGTGATGCGCGCGATGGGTATTCCTTATACCGCCGCACACGGCACGGTGCGTTTCTCGTTGTCGCGCTACAGCACCGAGGCCGAAGTGGATCGCGTGATCGCCGTGGTGCCGGAGATCATCGCGCAATTGCGCAAGCTGTCGCCGTATTGGGAAGGGGATGGTCCTAAAGCCGAACCGGAAAAGGCGTTCGCGCCGACGTACGCATGAGAGCCGCAGCCAACGAGATTGCGGCGGCTTTGGAGACGACACAAGTCGCCGTCGCCTTTGCTTCGATATGGGCACTGTGTGCCGTAATGATCATCTTTGAATGAACTAACCATCATGTCCCGCACCATCATCATTGACGACACCACCCTGCGCGACGGCGAACAGACCGCCGGGGTGGCGTTCACGCTGGATGAAAAACTGGCCATCGCGCGTCAGTTGGATGCACTCGGCGTACCGGAACTTGAAGTCGGCATTCCCGCGATGGGCGAGGCGGAGCGTGACGGGATCAATGCCATCGCCTCGCTCGGCCTCAAAGCGAAGTTGATCGCATGGAACCGTATGTGTATGGAAGACGTGAGGGCTTGCGAGCAGGTCGATGTGCAGATGCTCGACCTGTCCATTCCCGTGTCGGACATCCATCTCAAGAAGAAACTCAAGCGTGATCGCCAGTGGGTGATCGACACGATCTACGAGGTGGTGCCCCGCGCCTATCACACAGGGATGGAGATCATCGTGGGTTGCGAAGATGCCTCGCGTGCGGATCCCGGGTTCATGTTGCAAGTGGCCGAAGCTGCGCAGGCAGCCGGTGCGCAACGTATTCGTTTTGCCGACACCCTCGGCGTGATGGAGCCCTTCGGCGTTCACAAAGCGATCACCGCATTACGCGCGGCCTGTGACATTGAAATCGAGATGCACGCGCATGACGACCTCGGTCTTGCCACCGCCAACAGTCTTGCTGCTGCGGTCGCGGGGGCGACGCACATCAACACCACGGTGAACGGACTGGGCGAACGTGCGGGCAATGCGCCACTGGAAGAAGTGGCCCTCGGCTTGAAGAAACTCTACAGCATGAACACCGGCATCGACCTGACGCACTTCACTGAATTGTCGAAGCTGGTCGCTGCCGCATCGGGCCGTCCCATACCCTGGCAAAAGAGTGTGGTCGGCGAGGGTGTGTTCACCCATGAGGCAGGCATCCATGTGGATGGACTGCTCAAGGATCCGACTACCTATCAAGGATTCGAGCCGGAAGAAGTGGGCCGCCATCTCAAATTAGTGGTGGGTAAACATTCGGGAGCGCACGGCATCATCGCCGCCTACGCCACCATGGGCCTCAATCTGAGCCAGGCGGAAGCGCGCGCCTTGTTGCCGGACATTCGCACTTTCTCGGAGCGAGCCAAACGTTCTCCCGCCGATCAGGAATTGCTGTTCTTATACCAACGCTACATCGGGCGTACCCAGCCCGGTGCGGCGCATTAGGAGATCATCATGGAAGACGTGATGACTGCCAACACCGCAAACACAAACCCGTCACAGCCTTCGTTGTTGCGTTTGCTGGGCGAAGACGTGAGCTGCGTGTTCCAGCGCGACCCGGCCGCCCGCTCGCGTTTCGAAGTGCTCACCACCTACCCCGGCGTGCATGCCATCCTGCTGCAACGTATCGCGCATAGTCTGTGGAAATTTGGCTTGCGTTATCTGGCGCGGTTACTTTCCTGGTTCGCACGTTTTCTCACCAATATCGACATCCATCCCGGTGCCACCATCGGCCGGCGCTTCTTCATCGATCACGGTGCGGGTGTGGTGATCGGCGAGACAGCGGTCATCGGCGACGATGTGACGCTGTATCACGGTGTGACCCTGGGTGGGACGACGTGGAACAAAGGCAAGCGCCACCCGACCTTGGGTGACGGCGTGGTGGTGGGTGCCGGCGCAAAGATTTTGGGCGCGATTACCCTCGGCAAAAATGTGCGCGTGGGTGCCAACTCGGTCGTGGTTAAAGACGTGCCGGCGGAGCGCACGGTAGTGGGGATTCCCGCCAAGATCGTGCTGCGCACGGAAGAAGCGGGGGTCGACAACATCTACGGCATCAACCTCGATCATCACCTCATTCCCGACCCGGTTGGTCGCGCCATCGCCTGTTTGATGGAGCGCATCGAAGTGCTGGAAGGCCAGTTGCGCAAACAGGGCGAGCCCGTCGATGGTCAATGCCGTACCTGCGAGGCCGATGACCTGTGCGGCACCGAAGTGGCGCGCGTTTTGAGGAAGGCCTGAAATGGACCTGCTCGAATTCGATCAAGCCGAGTTGTATTTCGACGAACCGCTGGCGCAGGACGTCGCGCGGTTACTGGTGGAGGCGGCGGACAAGTACGGCAGCGAAGAAGCAGAGGGATTGTTGCTGCGGGCCAATCTGATGGCACCGCAACATCTCATGGTGCTGGTCGCGTTGTACCGTTACTACTTCTATCAACACCGTCTTGAGGATGCGCTTCTGGTGGCGGAGAGCACTTTGGCCATCGTCGGCAGACGATTGGATTTTCCGGATACCTGGCGTTTCCTGCGCGAGGCAAATGTCGGGGCAGGCGTGATGCGCTCGATGGGTTTGGTGCGCTTCTATTTCATGGTGCTGAAAGCGACGGGATACATCAATCTGCGCCTGGGAAATTACAACGCGGGCAAAGCGATGCTGGAAAAATTGGTCGAGTTGGACAGCCATGACCGCATGGGTGGCAAGGCCCTATTGGATGTATTGCAACAATCGATGATCAACGACAAGAACGCGGAAAGGAATTCGAAATGGACACACTGACACTGGACGAGGCGATGGAGGAACTGGTTTCTGCCGAAGATTTTCTGGATTATTTCGGCATCGAGTATGACGCGTCCGTGGTGCAGGTGAATCGCCTGCATATCCTGCAGCGTTTCCACAACTATCTTGCAAAGACGCCGTTGGCGGAGCATGAGGATGCCCGCCGCACGCAATATGTCTCTGCCTTGAATCAGGCCTATCAGGATTTTGTGAAATCCGATGCACTCACCGAAAAAGTGTTTAAGGTATTCCACATGCACGAACCGCAGACCCAGTTCGTGCCGCTGACTTCAATTACTGTGAACAAAGCGGGATCGTGATGAACGCACCAGTTTCTACCCCCACCCTAACCTTCCCCCTGCAAGGGGGAAGGAGCTTGATTTCCTCCCCCTTGCAGGGGGAAGGTTGGGATGGGGGTGCAATCTCAAACGTAACAATAAACTTGGGCTTGCTCGATGCTGCCTAAATTCGAATTCGGCGATGAAGTCCGCATCATTCGCAACGTGCGAAATGACGGCACGTATCCGGGTGTGCCGATCGGCACTCTGCTTATCCGGCGCGGCAGCACCGGCTTTGTCATGAACGTTGGTACTTTTTTGCAGGACCAGCTTATCTACACCGTCAACATCCTGGAACAGAACAAGATCGTCGGCTTTCGCGAAGAAGAACTCATCGGCATCGGCGAGGTATGGGTGCCGAGCAAATTCGAGAGTCGCGAAAAGGTGCGCAGCAAGATCACGCTAACGGTGCGCGGTGAAGTGCGTGTCTCTCCCGGAATGGAGGGGGAGATTCTCAAAGTGTTCCGCGATGAAAAAAACGGCGTGTTGTACCACGTGATATTTCACGACCAGGTTTTACAAGTGCCCGAAGCTTCTTTGGAAGCGACACGTGTCTATGACGACGAGGAGAAATGTGATGCCACAAGCCATTGAAGCGGGCGTGGCCTATCTCGCCCTTAAAGCCGCACAGAAGATCTACGGCAAAGCACTCGCGACATTGCAGCCCGAAGAATCCGCACGGGTGCAAACCCTGGCGCAGAAACAACACCAGCTGGAGACGCGCGTTCTTGCCTCGTCCGAGGCACGCGGAGCGATGGTGCCGACTTCCACTTTGGAACTCGCCATGCAAGAGATACGCGGGCGCTATCAAAGCGAAGAAGAATTCATCGGGGATATGGCGCGCAACGGCCTGGACGAGGCCGGCTTTGCTGCCGCGTTGGAGCGCGAGATGAAAGTGGAAGCCATCCTTGAGAAGGTCGGCGCGCGTGCCGAGAAAGTCAGCGACACGGATGTCGAGCTGTATTACCAATACCATCCCGAGCAGTTCCGCCGCCCCGAGACGCGGCTGGCGCGCCATATTCTCATCACCATCAATGAGACCATCGCCGAGAACACCAGAGAAGCCGCGCACAAACGCATCACGGAAATCGCGCTGCGGTTGGCGAAAGAACCACAGCGTTTCGAAGAGCAGGCACTTAAACATTCCGAATGCCCAACGGCGTTGGACGGCGGCAAGTTGGGTGATTTGCCACGGGGGAAACTTTTCCCTGCATTGGATGCCGCCCTGTTCGAATTACAAGCGGGCGAGGTGAGCGGAATGCTGGAATCCGAACTCGGCTTTCATGTGTTGCGTTGCGACACCATCAGCGAAGCCAGTGTGCTGGGCTTTGCGCAAGCCAAACAACACATCCGCAAACTGATGGAACAAAAACGCAAGCGCGCCTGCCAGCAAATTTGGGTGAAGCAATTGCTTGGGAATACATCAAACGTCAAATAACAGGGGCCGCATGCGGACACGCCGATCAGTGATCCATATACCTTCGTGATTCTCCCCGATCTCGATCGGCGTCAGTCTTTCCCCATTGCAGATTGAACTGACCGATGCGCCAGTCGCCGGGTCATACACGATGCCGTGCATGGAGCAGCGCAACAGATTTCCCGTCTCATCAAAAATGACTTTGCTCTCGCAGTCCAATCTGCGCGGCATGTGAACACACAGATTGCGATACGCGATACAGCGCCCCTTGTGTCTGAATATAAAGATGGGAATCAACTCACCCGCATAAATGACATTCAAATGCAGGAGGTTGTGCTCCGGCAATTGTTCGCTTGCGCAAATCCAAATGAATCCTTCGTCTGATGCCGGCATGTCAATGCGTATCAAGTGAAGCGTGGGGCTGGGGTAGGGAAAGTTGCAGCAAGGATCCGGCCTGTGCTTCGCAGGCACGACGAACCCGCGTATCCAGCGTTTTTATCCAAGCATCCGGAATCGACTCCAAACCATACAACGCACCGGCCAGCATCCCCGCAATTGCGCCGGTCGTGTCGGCATCTCCCCCGCGATTCACCACGTCGATGAGGCAGGTGCGAAAATCATCCGTGTCAAAGAAGCTCTGGAACACGGCTTGTATCGTGTCGGCGATATAGCCGCCCGGATTCTGACTTTGGCGTACCGCGCGGAATTTGAATTGCGGGAACTGCTCGGTCAAGCGGTGCGCATGTTGGTGCAGCAGATGGTTCTTGTCTGCGCCCAGTAAAGAATCGTGCACCATCCGAATCAGGGTCTCGCAAGCGGCATCGGAGAGTAGGCAATTGTGGGTGACATGCGCTTGGGCACGACTGGCGGCGCGCACGTTTTCGGTCGGCTGGCCAAAGGTGGCCAGCGCAACCGGCAATAAACGCATCGCCGCGCCGTTGCCTGCATCGTGGTCGGAATAGGGGGCCTCGGGGTTTCCGGTCTTGCGGAATTGCAGCAGGTTGCGCCGCACCGTATTGCCGATGTCCACCGGTTTGGCGCGCATCCAGGCATCGAATGCCTGCGCGGCTGCCAGTGCGTCGACCTTTCCCGCCGCGAGGATAGATTCGCCCAGCGCAAGCGACATCGTCGTGTCGTCGGTGACTTGTCCCGCTTTGAGATGCAGCCAGCCACCGCCCCGGATCGTGTCGTGTACCCCGTATTGCAAAGCGATCTCGCGCGGTGTCATGAATTCCACCGTCGCGCCCAACGCATCCCCGATGGCAAGACCGAGGTAGGCAGCGATGGCGTGGTCAGTCGCGACCATGAAGAATCAATCTTCCGGCCCGAAGCAGTTCAGATAATCCGCGCAATATTCACAGCTTGGGGAACGGCAAACGTTGATGCCTTCCTTGTCGCACAATTGCTTGTAGAGGAACTTCTTCCACTTCATATCGTGTACATTTTTTGCGGCGAGTGAAGGGAAGTTCTGCTTCATCAACAAGCTCAGATACTCGCGCGACCATAGCCCCAGATCCTGCCACAGGTGGTCGTTTGCCATGCAGGCATTGGTCACCACTTCGGCCATCCATTCTTCAGACCGGCTTAGGAAGGCGCGATGTTCAAGGAGTAAAGCCAGTACGTCATCCCGTTCCAGCGCGCGCGGATCAACGCTATGCCGAGAATGACGCACCACCAGCTCAACACCGGGATAGTGCAGGGAGAGCAAGGCGGCAAAGTCCCCCGCGTTCAATCCGAGTGCGGGAGGTAACGCGCCCACGCCGGCCATCTGGTTGGTGATCATCTGGGCGAACAGCGCATCGTTAGGCAAGCCGGCCGCATGCGACATCAGTTCCGCATACAGGCCGGAAAAATTCAGATCGCCATTCACGTTTGTCCTTTCTCCCGTTTGCGGGAGATAACCAGCGACTTGCCAGCTTGCTGGCTTAGTCGAATGGCTAGTCGTCCCACCAGAGTTAGAGAGAGGGTTTTCCTGATGCCTGAGCATGCTGTCGGTTCGCATGACAGTCGTTTATTTGCTTGGATACTCGATCAGCAAATCTTCGTCACGCAACACCATCTGGCAGGCCAGGCGCCATTCGGTAGTGACGAGGTCGTTCACTTTCATCGCTTCGATCTGTGCCTGTGTGATCTTGCCTTCCAGCTTCAATACAGAAATCTCGCGGTCGGTCAGTGGGCCGGCCATCGGTCCTTTGTTGGAAAGGTTGGTGATCTTGACCAGGCAGGTCGAGCACTCGCCGTTCTCACATCCGAAGTCGATGGGAATGTGATTTTCTTTGGCTAATGACAAAATGGTTTTGGTCAGACTACCCGCGACGGCATACACCGTTTTGTCTTTGTGCAGCGGGCTGGAAAAAGTGATATTCGGCATTGCAGTTACTCCTACTTGGGTTATAAAAAAAATCCTTAAGCCTTCACGGTGATGTCGCCGCCCAATACTTGGGCCTGACAGGCAAGGCGGTCATTTCGTCCGGCCATGTTCTCCTGCAACACGGTGTCTTCAAGCACCGAGCGTTGGCTCATATGCTCCATGCCCGAGACGATTTTCATGATGCAGGTTCCGCACTCGCCTTCACGGCAGCCGTAAGTGATGCTGGCACCGACTTTTTCCGATATCTCGATCAGGCGCGTGCCGGCCGGAACGGAAACAGTGATACCGAGTTTTTCAAACGTGACATTGGACTTAGGCATGCGATTGCTCCCGGGCGATTAGTTCAGACATTGAGATGATGCGGTTTTGAACCGTGCCGGTGAGGTGTTGTGCGAGTTGCACTCCCAGGTCGCGGCAACGTTCGAGTTCTTCTTCGGTGGGGATGAGACGCGCGCGCACGCCTTTGATCGGCACGCGCAATTTGAGTCCGCGCAAACGGTCTTCGATCATATTGATGGCCTCGCCGCTCCAGCCGTAAGAGCCGAACGCTGCGCCAAATTTGTCGCGCACCCTGATGGCCGCCAGCGAGGACAACAAATCCCACACCGGTTTCACCGCATCACCGTTGATGGTGGGCGAGCCGATAGCGATTCCATCCGCCTCCTCGATCAGATCGACAAAAGGCAGGTTGCCGCCCGCCTGCAAGTCATACATCGAGACACGCACGCCGGGAATCGTCTCGGCACCTTCCGTCACCGCTTGCGCCATGCGCGCCGTGTTGCCATACGAAGAAATGTAAAACACCAACAGCGATTTGTTGTTCGCCCCCACCTCGTTGTGCAACAGGGGCGATGCGAGTTGGCGGTAGCGCTGCATATAGCTGCGCGGCGCTTCACGCAGGATAGGGCCGTGCGCCGGTGCGATGAGTTTAAGCTCCAGCGGTTCGAGCAATTCAAGTGCATCCAGCACATGCTCGCGGAACGGCCGCATGATGTGCTGGTAGTAGTATTCAAAAGAGAAGCGAAAGTCGCCGACCTGATCGTTGAACAAGCGCGAATCGCAGAAGTGGCAGCCGAATACATCCCCGCTGAACAGGATGCCCTGCTCTTCAACTAATGTGCACTGTGTATCCGGCCAATGCAGGAACGGTGTCGTGAAAAAGCGCAAAGTGCGCCCGCCCAGATCGACGCGGTCGCCCGTTTGCACGACGTTGAATTTGAGTTCCGGGTTTTTGACCAGGGCCTTCAGCATCAACTGCCCCTTGGTGGAAATGTAGAGCTTGGCTTGCGGTGCGCGCCGCATCAGCTCGGGCAACGCGCCACTGTGGTCCGGCTCCAGATGGTTCAGCACGATGGTGGTGATCTCGTCGTAGCGCGCGACTTGCTCCAAGCGCTTGAAGAAATCATCCGCGTGCGATTCTTTGACGGTGTCGATGATGGCGACACCGTTTGTGCCGCGCACACAATACGAGTTGTAAGTCGTGCCGTTGGCCGTCTTGAGGATGATGTCGAATTCGCGCAAGCCGGGATCGAGCGCGCCTATCCAGTGCGTGCCGGGTGCGATCTCGACCGCATCGGGCGTGTGGATCATGGAGCCGCTCCCGGAGTCGGGCAGGGTTCGGAGCGATGACAGATGGGGCAGGGTTCTTCCTTCGGCTGACTGTCGTTCAGCCCGATCCACGCATCCACGACCTTGGCATCGAAGCCTACGCGCAACATACCTTCCACCTCCATCAACGGACGACGGATGAGCAGGGGTTCTTCCAGCATCAGCGCGAGGGCGCTCGGTGCATCGAATGCTTCAGGATTGACCTCGCCGGTTTTCACTTTTGGAGCGGCAGGGTTGAACCACTTTGCGACAGGCAGGTCGCCGAAGAACGGACGCAGTCGTTCGGCCGTCCATTTTTCGGTGAGTAGATTTTTCGCCAATACGGTATGACCCGACGCGGCCAACCACGCCTTTTGTTTGGTGTTGTTGCCGCAGCCGGGTTTCTCGTAGAAGACGACAGTGGACATTTCAGGCCGCCAATTTTTGTATCGGGATGCCGGTGAGCGAACCCGGCGGATTCATCGGCAGACCGTCTGCATTCAAGATCGCGCCTTCGATGGGGCAGATGCTCGAACATTGCGAATCCTCGAAGTCTCCCGCGCATTCATTGCACTTGTCCGGTTCGATCAGAAAATGCGGCTTCGCTTCGTAGATCGCCTTGCTCGGGCACAACGGTTCGCAAGCCCAACAGCTGGTACAGGATTCGATGATTTCGAGTGCCATGATTTGTTCCCTTTAAAATCTCTGCCAATTCGTTCAGTCAAATTGCCACTTCAGATTCCCCACTTTGCAAAAGGGGTGCTAGGGGGGGATTTGAGGCAGGCGGTATTTCGCACACTTCCTAAATCCCCCTCAGTCCCCCTTTTTCAAAGGGGGAAGTGATGATGGTTAAGCCACCTTCTGTTGTACTTCAGCTTTAACCGCCAACTTGCCCGCCACGCGCATCTCTTCATAAACCTTGAGCACCGCGTCCTCGATGGGCTCCATCGCGTGTTCGCCGTTGGGTTGAATACCGGCGGATTCCAGCGGTCCCCAGGGTTCGTAACCGACCTTGCTGCACAACACCACTTCACATCCGGCCAACACGCGCAACGTCACGTCCAACGCGCTCTCGCCGTCGCCGCAGGTATCGCCTCCTTCACAATAAGGCGTGGTCTTGCGATGGCCGATGAAGCGCACACCGGAGGACGACGCTTCGTAGATGAGGAATTCGCTGGCATGGCCGAAGTGTTCGTTGATGACGCCGCTGCCTTTGGTTGCAACCGCCATTAACACTGCGCGTGTTTCTTCCTTCGGTTTTAAACCCTGGATGCTGACCAGTTGTACCTTGGCTTCCTTGGCGAGGCGCCTGTTTTCCAACTCTTCGTTGATGGCGGCATGCACCTCGGCGCGCATCTTCATCGCTTCGGGGTAGTTGATCTCCATCTCTTCAACCTTGTCCATGGTGAACTCGGCACCGCGATCTTCGCCCAACAGACCGACGGCATCCGCGCGGCACTGGCGGCAGTGCCGCATCATGTTCATGTCGCCCTCGCAGGCATCCTGGAGTGCCTGCAACTCTTCGGGTGTCGGGCCGCGCTGACCGGTGAGGCCGTAGTAAGTACCGTGCTCCGCTTCCGAGATCAGCGGCATCACGTTGTGCAGGAATGCGCCTTTGGCTTTGACCATCCTGGAAACTTCTTCCAGATGTTTGTCGTTCACGCCGGGAATCATCACCGAGTTCACTTTCACCAGGATGCCTTTCGCCACCAGCATCTCCAGTCCCTTTTGTTGCTGCTCGATGAGGATGGCAGCCGCCTCGCGTCCCTTGATGCGCTTGTTCTTCCAGAAGATCCACGGATAGATCTGCGCGCCCACATCGGCATCGACACAATTGATGGTGATGGTCACGTGGTCGATGTTGTACTTCGACAACTCTTCCACTTGTTCGGGCAACGACAGGCCGTTGGTCGAGACGCACAACTTGATGTCCGGTGCCTGCTCGGACAACATGCGGAACGTCTCGAACGTGCGCTCCGGGTTGGCCAAAGGATCACCGGGGCCGGCGATGCCCAGCACCGTCATCTGCGGAATGTTTGCCGCCACAGCCAATACTTTCTTCACCGCCTGCACCGGATGGTGCAACTCGGACACCACACCCGGACGCGACTCGTTGGCGCAGTCGTATTTGCGGTTGCAGTAATTGCATTGGATGTTGCAGGCGGGAGCCACCGCCACGTGCATACGCGCGAAATAGTGGTGCGCCTCTTCGGAATAACAGGGATGGTTGAACACCTTCTGGCGGATATGCTCCGGCAGGTGGTTCATCTGGTCGTCGGTGGAGCCGCACGATCCGGCAGAACAGCCGCTGGATTGAGAAGGTGCGTGCAGCGCCTCGTTCGCTCCCTCTCCCAACGGGGGAGGGTTGGGGTGGGGGAAGGGAGCTGAATTATTGATGACAGGTAGTTGCACGGTTAAATCCTCCGGTAGGGGTTTGCTGGATATTCAGCAAACAGCGTGCCTAGCGGGAAATTCAGCCTAACTATCTGTTTTGTAATGCTTTGAGCGAGAATGGAAGCTCAACTGTCAGGAACGACACATGACATTCAATAAGGCTTGTGGCAAAGACGACAAAGACGGTAAAGCGTTCTGCTGTTGCCAATGTACCCATGGGGGGATCTCGGCCCATACCCAGGCCTATATATTCTTTCAGATTGTGGAAGCGGAATTTGTCAGGCGAATTCTATTTCAGAGGATTACTGCCGAGGATAGAACAGTCACCAATGCGATCTAATTCACACATGCAGCATTTGGCCGATTTGAGACCAAATCACATTGCCCAATACCATTTCTCGTTGAGCTGCTGATTGGCGCAAAGCTGATAGACTTTGCATATGGCTCGTATGGCTGGTTGTATTTGACTGGCGCAGAATCGATATCAACGTGTCAAACAAAACTTGATTAGGAACGTATTACAACCGCCGCGACATATCCCCGCGCAAGAATCCCCCCAGCGGATCTTCCAGCCCTTTACCCAACGCGATCACTTTGAACAGTTCGCCCATCTCGGCGGGGCTGGTGAGTTTTTGCAGTTGTGCCGAGAGGGGTGAATAGGCGCGCACATCTTCTGCCGAGACTTCGCTCATGAATTCCATCACGCCGTTGTTGATGAGGAAGTGCGCCTGCGAGGTGTATCCCAAAAAATGCGCGCCGTGGTCGATGGCGGCTTCCGCAATCGCGGTGAAATCGACATGGGCGGTGATGTCCTGCAGGCCGGGAAGATAAAAAGGATCGTCGTGTGAATGATGGCGGTAGTGGCACATCAAGGTACCCCGGTTGCGTTGCGCATGGTAATACTCGTCCGCGCCGAATCCGTAGTCGATGAACAGTAACGCACCTTTGTCCAAACGTTCGCACAGGCTGGCGATGAGGCCGCGCGCGGCGGGTGAGATTTCACTCAGGTAGTCGTCGCTTGTATTGAGGGTGCTGGCAGTAGTAAGTAGCGCTTCGTTCTGCGGCAATCGGTCTTGCCAGATGAAGCGTGTGTCTTCCAGTGTTACGCCGCGTTCGTAAATTTCAGGACTGTGTTTGTGTTGGTCGGGATTCCTACCGGCCTTGTCTTGTCGGGTTGAATCCACACCTGCATTGGCCTTGCGCCAATAAACAAGATGCACCGGTAGCGCATCCAGCACTTCGTTGCCGATGACTGCGCCGGTGAGGTGGTCCGGTAGCGTATCCAGCCAATGAACACGTGCTGCGAGGTGCGGGAGTTTGGTTTGTATCAACGCCTGCTGGCGTTCGCACAAATCGGCGCTGACTTCGAGTATCGAATAACTTTCGGGCAACGTGTTGCGTCTTTCCAATTCGGTGAGGATGTCCAGCGCCAATTTTCCGCTGCCCGCGCCGAGTTCGAGGATGTGCGGTGTGCTGGCCTGCATGATTTCGATGAGTTGTTTGGCGAGCGTGCGTCCAAACAAAGTAGAGAGTTCCGGTGCGGTGATGAAGTCGCCTGCCTCGCCAAACTTGCGCGCGCCTGCCGTGTAATAACCCAAGCCGGGTGCGTACAGCGCCAACTCCATGAAACGCGAGAAGGGGATCCAACCGCCTTGGGCTGCGATATCGCGGCGGATGAGTTCGCACAACGTTGCGCTGTGGGCGAGTGCTTCGGCGGAGGGGGCGGGCAGGTTTGCTGACATGGTCGGTTATAATTCGCGCGGAACGGGAGTTTATCAGTTTGGATAAAAACATAGCGAGGAAGGCCAGATGCAAGGCGCACGGAATACAGCGAACGAGACATATCTTGCAGATAGGCGTGGGAGCGAGTACCGGGCAACGCCGCAGATGACTTTCCGCAGTAGTTTTTAACAAACTGTTTGTGGAGAGGGTGATGCAAGGCAAAACTATATTGGTGACAGGCGGGGCAAAGCGGGTCGGCGCAGCCATCGTTAGGCGTCTGCATGCGGCAGGGGCAAATACCGTCATTCACTATCGCAGTTCAATGGATGAGGCGCTCGCTTTATGTGTCGAATTGAACGGCCTGCGTGAAAACTCTGCGCGCATTGTGCAGGCTGACCTGCTCGATGTTTCCGCATTGAAGTCAATGGTCGAAGTCGCGACAACACATTTCGGACGATTGGATGGGCTGGTCAATAATGCGTCCAGTTTTTACGCCACACCGTTGGCTGATTTGGATGAAAGCCACTGGCTGGATCTGATCGGTACCAATCTCAAAGCGCCGCTGTTCCTGGCACAAGCCGCCGCTCCGGAACTGCGCCGCCGCCATGGTTGCATCATCAACATCGCCGACATTCACGCCGAACGCCCGATGCACGGACATCTGTTGTATAGCGTGGCCAAATCGGGACTAGTCGCGCTGACCAAGGCTCTGGCGCAGGAAATGGCACCGCAAGTGCGCGTGAATGCCGTCGCCCCCGGTGTCATCGTGTGGCCGGAAGGAGAGGTTTGGCAGAATGAAGAGCAGCGCCGCAAGATTGTTGCGCACACACTGCTAAAACGCGAAGGCGAGCCGGACGACATCGCCAAGACAGTGAAATTCCTGATCGCCGATGCGCCCTACATTACGGGGCAAGTCATCTCCGTGGATGGCGGGCGCAGTATCAACATTTAATCCCTGAATAGAGCAGGCCGTTCGTGGTGACCCTTCGTCAAGCTCAGGACTAAAGGCGATGTCGAACCATGAACGATCCTTCGACAAGCTCAGGATGAACGGAACTTAGAATATGAACGACATCACCCAACCCATCCATTTCGAACATCACTCCACCAACTTCAATCGGCTCAAAGGCCGGCTGGAGAGTTCGGTTGGCAAAGCCATCGGCGATTTCAACATGATCGAGGACGGCGACACTGTGATGGTGTGCCTCTCCGGAGGCAAGGACTCCTACACCCTGCTGGATATTCTGTTGACGCTGCGCAAACGCGCGCCCATCGACTTCAAGATCGTGGCGATGAACCTCGACCAGAAGCAACCGGGCTTTCCGGAAGAGGTGCTGCCGAATTACCTGAAGAGCATAGGCGTGGATTTCCACATCGAAGCGCAGGACACCTATTCCATCGTCAAAGCAAAAATCCCGGAAGGGAAGACCACTTGCTCGCTGTGTTCGCGCCTGCGTCGCGGCATCATCTACAAAGTGGCGGGGGAGTTGGGTGCGAACAAGATCGCGCTGGGACACCACCGCGACGACATGGTGGAGACATTGTTTTTGAATATGTTCTTCGGCGGCAAACTCAAAGCCATGCCTCCCAAACTGGTGACCGACAAGGGCGACCACATCGTCATCCGTCCGCTGGCTTATTGCGCCGAGAAAGACATCGCCCGTTATGCTCGCGGTATGGAATTCCCCATCATCCCGTGCAATCTGTGCGGTTCGCAGGAGAACCTGCAACGTCAGAACATCAAGGAAATGCTCACGGCTTGGGAACGCCAATACCCGGGGCGGACGCAAACGATCTTCACCGCGATGCAGAACGTCAAACCCTCACACCTGCTGGATGGCGGATTGTTCGATTTCAAAAACATGCAGTTGGGTGTGGTCTTGGATGAAGGGGATGTGGCGTTCGACGACCACTAGCACCTGTTTTTCCCGCGAAAACGGGAATGACAAAGCCATTAAAGCGTTGGATTTACCGCCACCTTGAAGATCACCTTGCGTACTTGCCCGCCACTTACCAGCGGTGCATGTGCGTCCTCCGGGAAGAAGATGCAGAAATGATCCGGTGGTACCGCCACCCATGATGCAGGCGCATCGTGAAAGAAACGGATGTCCTTCTCCATGCTGTGCTCGCTCACCGGATTAAAGCAATCCGCCAGCGGCTTCCACCCCATCTGTTCATCACCCTCTAACACCAACTGAATGTCGATGTAGCGCCGATGCGCTTCCAGACGCGCCATCTCTTTCGTTTTGCCTGGCACTTGCTCTACGATGGCGATCAGATCTTCGCCCATGATGTTGTAGCGTCCGGGAGCAAGCGTGAAAAAATCAGTGTCGCGGATATGGTCGAAGGCGCGTTGGAACAACGGATGCAGCGCGGCGTAGCGGTCGGATTGGGAGAGCGCAGAAAAGATCATGGTTATTGTTTCCGATCTGGCAGCATCCGGATCAGTGTGTCATCGCGTTTGAAATAATGGTGATACAAAGAAGCGATCACATGTAATCCAAGCAGGAAATAACCGGTGGTGCCAACGAACTCATGCACTTCCTTGATCTGTTTGGCGAGGTCTTTGTTTTCACTCATCAGTGCGGGTAGTTCGAGACCGAAGAAGGGGATCACTTTCCCCGAGGCGCTGAGCAGCAACCAGCCTGTCAGCGGCATGACTATCATCAGTGCATACAGCGCCAGATGTAACAGCTTGGCGGACAGCTGCTGAAATTTTGCGGGTTCAGGGGTGATGTCGGGGGTGGGGCCAGACAAGCGTGCCGCGATACGTAGCCATACCAGGAAGAACACCAACATACCCAACATGAAGTGCCAAGTCTTCAACGCTTCGCGCGGATCACTGCCTTTTTCGTACAAGACACGCAGTTCGATACAGGCATACACCGCGATGAATAGCAGCAGCATCAGCCAATGGATGCCGATGGTGGCAGTGCCGTAGCGGGTCGTAGTGTTTTTCCAGTTCATTTTTCTTCTCCAAATCGTTGAGCGGGCGCTGACTGTTCAGGGCGACAGACTTCGATCAATGTTCAGGACGCCGCTTATAAAAAACGCGCCACCATCCCCGTGGCCAATTCGCCCTGCAACGGTATCTGCACACGATGCCCACTGCCCGGTGCGACGACGATGGGGCTGCCTTCCATGCTGCGCATCTCTTTCAACTCGACGATGCTGTTGCCAGCCGGATGGATGATCTCCAATTTATCACCGACCGAGAACTTGTTTTTCACGTCGATTTCGGCCATGCCGTTGGCGCACGCCACGATGTCGCCGACGTATTGCTGGCGGAAACTTTCTGAGTGGCCGCGCATGTAATTTTGTTGTTCGTGGGTGTGATGGCGTTCGTAGAAACCGTCGGTGTAGCCGCGATTCGCCAGAGCATCCAGCGCGCCTAGCAGTTCCAGATTGAACGCTCGACCCGCGACGGCATCGTCGATGGCTTGGCGATACACCTGCGCGGTGCGCGCCACGTAATAGATGGATTTGGTACGGCCTTCTACCTTGAGTGAGTCGATGCCGATCTTGGCCAACTTCTCGACGTGTTCGACTGCGCGCAAATCTTTCGAATTCATGATGTAGGTGCCGTGCTCGTCTTCCAACACCGGCATCAGTTCGCCCGGATGGTCCTGGCGCGAGATGACGTACACCTTGTCCGCTTCGGGATGGCGCGGTTGCGAGCCGCAATCGGAGAGCGGACTTTCACTCAACGCCTTGTCGAAATCGAAGTCGATTTTTTCGATGTGTCCGGTGCCGTCTTCTGCGGCATTCTCCACTTTGTAATCCCAGCGGCAGGAATTGGTGCAGGTGCCCTGGTTCGCATCGCGGTGGTTGAAATAACCCGAGAGCAGGCAGCGGCCGGAGTAGGCGATACACAACGCGCCATGCACGAACACTTCCAATTCCATGTCGGGGCATTCCTGGCGTATCTCGGCGATCTCGTCCAGCGACAGTTCGCGCGACAAGATGACGCGTGTGAGTCCCAGTGATTTCCAGAATTTAACCGCCGCATAATTGACAGTATTGGCTTGCACCGACAAATGGATGTCCACTTGCGGCCAGCGTTCGCGCACCATCGCGATGAGTCCAGGATCGGCCATGATGAGCGCGTCCGGCTGCATGGCAATGACCGGCTCCATGTCCGCCATGTAGGTTTTTACCTTGGCGTTGTGTGGCATCAGGTTGCTGGCGACGAACAGTTTCTTGCCCAGCGCATGTGCTTCCCGGATGCCGATCTGCAACTCTTCCAATTTGAATTCGTTGTTGCGGGCGCGCAGCGAATAGCGCGGTTGTCCGGCATACACCGCGTCTGCACCGAAGGCGAAGGCGGTGCGCATCTTGTCGAGAGTGCCGGCGGGAAGTAACAGTTCGGGTGATTTCATTTGGAGTGTTCCCCCTCCCCAGCCCTCCCCCGATGGGAGAGGGCGCGGGTGGTCAGGTTATGTGCGATAGCCCAGCCGTTTCAATATTTCGAGCGAAGCGTTCGCCTGGTTCAGCGTGTAAAAATGCAAAGCGGGTGCACCGCCCGCAATGAGTTTCTCGCACAGTTGTGTGACGACATCGAGGCCGAAATTTTGCACGGATTCAATGTCGTCGCCATAACCTTCCATGGTCTTGCGCAACCAGCGCGGGATCTCGGCACCACAGGCGTCGGAGAAGCGCGCGAGTTGCGAGAAGCGCACGATGGGCATGATGCCGGGCACGATGGGCACGCTGACGCCGAGCTTTCTTGTTTCGTCCACAAAACGGAAATACGCCTCCGCCGTGTAGAAATATTGGGTGATGGCCGAGTTGGCGCCGGCATTTACTTTGCGCTTGAAGTTGAGCATGTCTTCACGTGCCGAATTCGCCTGCGGGTGGAACTCGGGGTAGGCGGCCACTTCGATGTGAAAATGTTCACCGGTCTGCGCGCGGATGAAAGAAACCAGTTCATTCGCGTAATGGAATTCACCGATGCTGGCCATGCCGGAAGGCAAATCGCCACGCAAGGCGACGATGCGTTTGATGCCCATGTCACGGTAGGCAAACAGCAAAGCGCGCACATTTTCACGGGTCGAGCCGACACAAGATAAGTGGGGCGCGGCGCTATGGCCTTCGGCGTGAATAAGTTTGATGGCATCCATGGTGCGGTCTTGCGTGGAGCCGCCCGCGCCGAAGGTGACCGAGAAGAATTCAGGATTTACTGTAGCCAGACGCTGGCGCGCGGCGGTCAGCTTTTCCGTTCCCTCCGGCGTCTGCGGCGGGAAGAACTCAAAGCTTATTGGAATTGGTGTATTGCCCATGTTTCCTCACGATTTGTGCGGCAGCTGAACTTAGCGCCCAAGAAAAAATGCTGTACAAGACAGCGCCGAATACGCCATGCCAGAAACTGTCCACCGTGAAGCCGCGAAGGATAGAACCGGCGAACCAAAACAACAAGCCGTTGATGACAAAGATGAACAATCCCAGCGTCACCACGGTGACAGGGAGTGTCAGCACCAGAAAGATCGGACGGATAAGTGTGTTGACCAAGCCTAAAACAAATGCGGCGATGAATGCTGCCGTGAATCCGTCGACATGGATGCCCGGTACGAAGTTCGCCACCGCGATCAGCGCCAGCGAATTCAATGTCCAGATGAAAAGTAGTCGAAATAGCATTTTTCACATTCAAGTTAAGAGGGGCGAACTGTTGTCCGCCCCTCGTCATGATACCTGCAATAACCCGATCAATAACGGTAGTGGTTGGCCTTGTACGGACCTTCCTTGGGTACGCTAATGTAAGCCGCTTGCTGGTCGGTCAGCGTGCTCAGTTGTGCGTTCAACGTGGTCAGTTGCAAGCGGGCAACTTTCTCATCCAAGTGTTTGGGCAAGGTGTAAACACCGATCGGATAATCCTTGGTGCGGGTAAACAATTCGATCTGTGCAATGGTCTGGTTGGCGAACGAAGAGGACATCACATAAGACGGATGGCCGGTTCCGCACCCCAGATTTACCAGACGACCTTCGGCCAGCAACAGGATCTTCTTGCCGTCGGGGAAGATCACGTGATCGACTTGC
>CAYROQ010000032.1:16788-27255 GCA_964425955.1 uncultured Sideroxydans sp. | reverse complement strand
TGGCGAAGGCTTCACCCAGATAGGTGTTGTAACCCAGCGTGGTCACGGCCACGTCCGCCACCGGAACTTGCCACGGGCCGACCATCTGGTCGCGCGCGGTGAAACCGCCCACGGTACGGTCGCCGATGCTGATGAGGAAGGTCTTGTCGGCCACAGAAGGCAGACGCAACACGCGGTTTATGGCGTCCTTCAACATGATGTTGCTGGTATCGAACGCGGGCAATTTCACTTGTTCGCGCTTCACGTTGCGCGTCATCTTGGGCGGCTTGCCCAGCAACACGGAGAGCGGCATATCGACTGCATTGTTGCCGAATTCTTCATCGTGCACGATGAGTTGGTCTTCGCTGATGGCCTTGCCCAACACAGCGAACGGGCAACGCTCGCGTTCACACATGGCGGCGAATTCATCCAGACGTTCTGCGGGAATCGCCAGCACATAACGCTCTTGCGATTCGTTGCTCCATATCTGCATCGGCGTCATGCCGCGCTCTTCGTTCGGCACGTTGCGCAGTTCAAAACGTGCGCCCTTGCCGCCGCCATGCACCAGCTCTGGCAGCGCATTGGAGATGCCGCCCGCACCCACATCGTGGATGCTCAGGATGGGATTCTTGTCGCCCAGTTGCCAGCAGCGGTCGATGACTTCCTGTGCGCGACGCTGCATCTCCGGGTTGCCGCGTTGTACGGAATCGAAATCGAGGTTCTCCGCGTTGGCGCCGGTATCCATGCTGGATGCCGCACCGCCGCCCAAACCGATGAGCATGCCGGGGCCGCCCAGTTGGATGAGCACAGCGCCTTCGGGCAGGTCGTGTTTGTGGGTGTGTTCCGCTTTGATGCTGCCCAAGCCGCCGGCCAACATGATGGGCTTGTGGTAACCGCGCACTTCACCGTTGACCTTTTCTTCAAAGGTGCGGAAATAGCCGGTCAGGTTAGGACGACCAAATTCGTTGTTGAACGCTGCACCGCCGAGTGGACCGTCAATCATTATTTGAAGCGGTGTGGCGATACGGGCGGGTTTGCCGTAAGTCTGAGAAGGGTTGAAGGGGGAAGGGTTCGCACCTTCGGTGCTCAAGGGTGAATTCAAAAGCGGAGCGCCGGTTTTACCCTTCCCCCTTCCCTCTTCCCCCTTCCCAAAAACTTCCCACGGCTGTATGAATCCTGGAATATTCAAATTAGAAACCGAGAACCCGACCAGCCCTGCTTTGGGCTTGGAGCCAGTCCCGGTCGCGCCTTCGTCACGAATCTCGCCGCCGCTACCCGTCGCGGCACCGGCAAACGGAGCAATCGCGGTCGGGTGGTTGTGTGTCTCCACCTTCATCAGAATGTGGGTCAGCTCTTTGCTGAATTCGTAAACACCCCCCGCACGCGGATAGAAGCGCTCGATCTCTGCACCCTCGATCACCGAGGAGTTGTCGGAGTACGCCACCACCGTGCCCTGCGGATGCAGTTTATGTGTGTTGCGGATCATGCCGAAGAGCGAGATGGCTTGTGCTTCGTCGTCGATGATCCAATCCGCGTTGAAGATCTTGTGGCGGCAATGTTCGGAGTTGGCCTGCGCGAACATCATTAACTCGACGTCGGTAGGATTACGCCCCAGCTTGGTGAAGTTCTCAACCAGATATTCGATTTCATCTGCTGAAAGTGCCAAACCCAGTTCTTTGTTTGCGTTCTCCAGTGCGAGTTTGCCGCCCTTGAGGATGTCCACGCTTGACAGCGGCTGCGGTGTGCCGTGTTTGAAAATTTTGTCTTCAATACTTGCTGCATCTGCTATCACAGACTCGGTCATGCGGTCATGCAACAAGGGCAGTACAGCTTGTTTTTCTGCGTCAGTCAGTGGCTTTCCGCTCTTCGATTTAAGATAGAACACCACACCACGTTCGATGCGTTTCACTTGCGGCAAGGCGCAATGTTTGGCGATGTCAGTGGCTTTGGATGACCACGGCGAAATCGTACCGAGACGCGGGATGACCAAGATGCTTTGCGTTTTGTCCGCCGCATCCGGTGCGCCTGCATCTGCATCCAAACTCAACAAGCGGTCGAGCAGCGCCAATTCTTTAGCGGCGAGTTCGGAAGCGAGTTCGGTGAAATAAATGTGGCGCGTGTGTTCGAGGGTGACGCCGGATTTCGTGGCGTTCAGCGCACTGCGCAACTTGTCGAGACGGAAGGCGGAAAGGGCAGATTTACCAATCGAGGTCAAGAACATAACTCGGTCACTTTAGGGCATTGAGAACGGGTGCGGATTATAATGCAGCCGACCTCACAAACTCAGGGAAAACAGCATGAAAGCCACGCCCATCACCCGTAAGCAAGTCAGCTCTTTCCTCAAGCCCCGTCCCAAGGACAGCCACAAAGGCCTGTTCGGCACGGTACTGGTCATCGGCGGGAGCAACGGCATGATAGGCGCTGCGATTTTGGCCGGCCGCGCGGCGCTGAAGATGGGCGCGGGTTGCGTGCATATCGGCCTGCTGGCGGACAAGATGCCACTGGTGGATATGCGTATGCCAGAGTTGATGATGCATCCTGCTAGCGAGGCGCTGCATTCGATCAAGCCGGACGTGGTGGTCTTCGGTTGCGGCTTGGGTACAAGTTTGCCTGCGCAGAAACTGCTCTACGATGCCCTGTTGCTTGATGTGCCGCTGGTGTTGGATGCCGATGCGCTGAACATCCTCGCCGACCGCCCCGATCTGCGCGCCATGCTGCATTCGCGCAAGGTCGCCACCGTATTCACCCCACACCCCGGCGAAGCAGCTCGCTTGTTGGGATGTAGCACGGAAGATATCCAGAAGGACCGTACCCAATCTGCGCTGAACCTGGTGCGACGCTTGAATGGTAGTGTGGTTCTGAAAGGTGCGGGCAGCCTCATCGCCACCCGCGAGGGCAAGCTCTATATCAACCAGACCGGCAACCCCGGCATGAGCAGTGCAGGCATGGGGGACGTGTTGAGCGGTATGATCGGCGCATTCATCGCTCAAGGTTTGAGCGCAGACGATGCGTTGCTACTGGCAGTGTTTCTGCACGGTGTCGCGGGGGATGAATTGGCGAAACAACAGGCGACCCTCGGCATGAGCGCGACCGAAGTGACCGAGTGGGCGCGCTGGCTGTTGAACCAGATCGCTCCGCAAAAATAAATGACTACCATCCTTTACCGCTATCTGATGATTCTTGTCGCCTGTGTGGCGATGTTGATCGGGCTTCAAGTTCCCAATTTCGTCGATCAATATCAAAAACGGGTGGATGCGCATCTGCGCGAAGTGAGAGTCAATCTGCAGCCGTTCCTGGATGTCGCGACAAAATATTTCGGTGGCGACATCAACAAACTCATCGAACTGCATCGCAACAGTGCCGAGAAGCCGTTCCAGGAGGAAGGTGCGGCTATCGAGAAAATGGTTCAGCGCAAGTTGCGCTTCGAGGCCGATCTCGCCGCATTGAATACCAATCTTTTTATGCGTACTTTACATGTGGCACTTCACGCTGACCGGGAGATTCTGGATGAAGCCATCCCGCAGTATTCCTATGCGGTTCCGCTCGATCAGGATGCACTGATCTTCGGCGCGGTATTCGCGCTTTTCTTGCTGTTATCGGTCGAATTGTTCTTCGCCTTCGTGCGCTATGTCAGCCCGAAGTTATTGCTAAAATTCCGCCAACTTTTCCCCAAAAAATCGCTATGAGTTTTTCCATCGACATCCGCGAAGCCGCCGGCGTGCGCACGTTGCATTTCGGCTCCAACTGGATACAGGGCGCGATGCGCATCGCCCGCCCGTGGAATCTGGAACTCGAATATACCAAGGAGATGATGGCCAGTTTATTGCTGCGTGATGATTCACACTTCCCGCGCAAAGTGTTGCTCATCGGCCTTGGAGCCGCATCCCTGACCAAATTCCTGTATCGGAATTTCCCGCGTGCGCATCTCACCATTGTGGAGATCGAGCCGCGTGTGGTTGCCGCCGCACGTCAATTTTTCAAATTGCCGGAAGACGACAAACGTATCCATATGGTGATCGACGATGGCGTGAATTATGTATTGGGAACGAACAAAAAATTCGATCTGATCTTGGTTGACGGCTTCAATGATCGCGCGCATCCCGGCGAGTTGAACACCCTGCCCTTCTATCAGGCCTGCCGCACGCGTTTGACGAATGAGGGGGTGATGGCGGTCAATCTGATCGGCTTGAGTCGTGGCGTGTTGGGCGGTTTCGCGCACATCAGCAAAGCGTTCGACGACCGCGCGCTGATGTTTCCGTCGTGTGAAAGCGGCAACGTCATCGCCTTTGCCACCGCCGGAGACAGAATCGCGATCTCGCTGGATGACCTCAAGGCACAAGCGTTGAAATTAAAGGAAAGCAGCGGACTCAATCTGTTGCCAACAGTCACCCGGCTTGAACAAGCACAAACGTGTTCGGGCAACATACTCACTCTGTAACCATTCTTTAACGGCCAAACGGAGGAATGCCGTTATAATCGCGCGCTGCAAGCAGGGGAAATATGTGATCGATTACGGCCCACGGAATCCATGCCCGAGCACCAATTTTTTTATCTTGAAAGGTAGTCATCATGGCAACAGCTAAAACCACCGCCGCCACGGCAAAAAAACCCGCTACGACAAGTACCAAGACAGACGTCAAGGCAACTCCAAAAACTGCGGTAGAAAAGAAAACCGCCGCCAGCAGTGCGACAACAGCCAAAGCCGCCACGGTGAAAAAAACCGCCACCGCTGAGGCAAAATCACCGGCGAAAACGGCGGCCAAGACTGTCGAAAAAACAACCGAACCCAAAAAAGTCACCCCTAAAGTATCCGTAACCAAGACACCAGAGACCGACACAGCCACACCCAAAAAAGTGGCCGCACCTGCGCGTAAAGCTCCCGCCAAAAAAAGCTCGCCCGCACCTACTGCCGAAGAACGCTACCGCATGATTCAAGATGCCGCGTATTTCTTGGCGGAAAGGAATAACTTCAAGGGTGGTGCGATGAGTTACTGGATCGCGGCAGAAGTCGAGATCGACGAATTCTTGGCCGGCAAATAATTTGTGACTTACCCGGCGCTGGCGAGAACGCAAGCTCTCGTCAGTTTCCGGTCACCCCGGACTCGACCGCGTAACGGACAAACGGCAACGCCAGTTTTTCCGCACCGATCACTGCAACAAGTTGATCCGCATCCGCAGCACTCAAAACGAATTCCACCTGGACCGGCAACTCTCCGCCCAGTTCGATGAACGTCTCCTCATGCAAACGTCCGTGACGTCCGTATCCGGCAATTGCCCGAAATACCGAACCACCGGGAACACCCATCTTTTTGGCCTGTTCAAGTATCCATTCGGATAACAGTTTTCCATTGTGCCGTTGTTTTTCGGTCAGATAGAATTTCAAATAAACGTTGCCCATTATTTTCCTCTCTACTGCTGCATCCATTTGATGGTCTGTATCCCCAGCACGGTCATCAACAATGAACCACCGAGGTGAGCCGCGATAATGACCGATCCCCATGCATATTGCCCGCGCATCAACAACGTCACCGTCTCGGCCGAGAAGGTGGAAAAAGTAGTGAGTCCACCGAGGAATCCGGTGATGAGGAGCAAGCGCCATTCAGGTGCGATACCCGGATGTTGCATGAAGAAGGCGACTGCCATTCCGACCAGATATCCGCCGACCAGATTGGCAGTCAGCGTACCCAGCGGCAATTCAGGCAGTGCCGGATTGAGCCACAATCCCAGCCCCCATCGCAGCCACGCACCAATGGCTGCACCGAGTCCGACAGCGATAAAGGCATAAAGAGTCATGTGGTCGATTTTAGCAGGCGGAATTGATTTGTAGGGTGGGCACCCCAAACGTGCCCACCCTACGGCGGAACGATGCCGCGCAATTTGAAACAGCGCAGATTGGGCGAACCGTCCAATTCATATTCATTGAACTCGCGGCAAGTTGTGGGGCGGTTCTCGTAAATAGAACAGGAGACTTCTTTGCCCACCTCGCCGCGCAAGGCGACACAACGCGGCGGATAGTTGTTGGTGCCTTTCATGCAGAGCAAGTGTTGATGCACTTCCTCGGTGAATTCCTTGGGCACGAAACCGCCCGCTGCCTCGTTGGATTCGCCCCAATAGAAAGAGACACGGTAATAGGCGCAACAGGCGCCACAACTCATGCAGGGATTGGCGGAATCTGTCATAGCAACCCACGCAGAACTAGCGTGCGCTTCCGGGGATTCATCCCTTTACAGGCACCTCCTGCTTCTTCCGAGTGCAAGAATAATCCCACCCTATACAACTTCACCCCACAGATCATGTTCGTCCGAATCGGTGATCCGCACGGTAACAAATTCGCCGACTTCCAATTCTGCGCCGTCGATATACACCAGCCCGTCGATCTCCGGCGCATCGGCGGCACTGCGTGCGACGCTGCCGTTTTCGTCCACGTCATCCACCAACACCTGCATCGTTTTGCCGACTTTTTTCGCCAATTTTTCGGCGCTGATCTCTTCCTGCAAATACATCAGACGTGCGAGACGATCTTCCTGCACATCCGGATCGATATGATCCGGCAATGCGTTAGAGGCTGCACCCTCCACCGGAGAATATTTAAACGCGCCGACGCGATCCAGTTGCGCCACTTCGATGAAGTCGAGCAACTCTTCAAACTCTTCTTCTGTCTCACCGGGAAAGCCCACGATGAAAGTACTGCGCAAGACGATGTCCGGACACACGCTGCGCCACGCCTGTATCCGCTTCAGTACGTTCTCGCTGCTGGCGGGTCGGCGCATCAGTTTGAGGATACGTTCGTTGGCATGCTGGAACGGAATGTCCAGATACGGCAGGATCTTGCCCTCCGCCATCAACGGAATGACTTCGTCCACACTCGGATAGGGATAGACATAGTGCAGTCGCGTCCATACCCCCAGACTCCCCAATGCTCCGGCCAGATCGGTCATGCGTGTCTTGAGCGGCTTGCCGCCCCAGAAGCCGGTACGGTATTTCACGTCCACACCGTAAGCCGAAGTGTCCTGCGAGATCACCAGCAATTCTTTAACACCGGATTCGACCAACTTTTCTGCCTCCAGCATCACGTCGCCCACCGGACGACTCACCAGATCGCCGCGCAGGCTGGGGATGATGCAGAACGTACAGCGATGGTTGCAGCCTTCGGAGATTTTCAAGTAGGCAAAATGCTGAGGGGTGAGGCGCACGCCCTGCGGCGGCACCAGATCGGTGTAGGGGTCATGCAATCGCGGCAGATGTTGATGCACCGCGTTCATCACGGCATCCGTCTCGTGCGGGCCGGTCACGGCAAGCACTTTGGGATGGGTCTTCTGCACGATGTCGCCCTTCGCGCCCAGACAGCCGGTAACAATCACTTTGCCGTTCTCCTGCAACGCTTCGCCAATGGCTTCCAACGATTCCGCCACCGCGCTGTCGATGAACCCGCAGGTGTTCACCACCACCAGATCGGCCTCCTGATAACTCGGAGTGATCTCGTAACCTTCGGCGCGCATACGCGTGAGGATGTGCTCTGAATCGACCGTTGCTTTGGGGCAACCGAGGGAGACGAAACCGATTTTTGGAGTTGCTTTACTCATGACTGATTATGCCTTTTAACTTTTTTCAAATAACTTTTTCCCCACTTTGAAAAAGGGGGAGTGTGCGGAATTTTCAGGTTCATCCGGCTTTTGCGTGGGTTAAATCCATTAAGGCTATTCCACAAGTGTTCCCCCACCCTAAATCCCTCCCCCGGTGGGAGAGGGACTTAACCCTCAAGCCTCTCCGCTCTAGCTCCCTCTCCCACCGGGGGAGGGCTGGGGTGGGGGAACACTCTTTAATTCTCCTGCCAACAAGGGAAAATTCGTCGTATCCCGATTCAAGTTACCCATAGAAAAACCTGAAGAACCAATTTTCAATGGGTCTATTTGTGTTCATACACTAACCCCGCTCCAACACCTGATCCGCCAGTGAGCGCGGGTCATCCAGCGGCTCAAGATGCGTGGTCAAATGGCTGTACGGTACCGTGGCCCGGATATCTGCTTCGATCAATTCCAGTTGGTCGTGCCCCCGCTGAACCGTCCAGTCGCCGGGAACCAGCACATGCAGCGTGATGAAGGCATGCCTTCCCGCTTGGCGGGTACGTAACGCGTGGAAATCCAAACCTTGGGCGCGATATTTTTCCAGGACAGACTGGATCGCTTGGATCTGCTCCTCGGGGAGTGCTTCATCCATCAGGCCCGAGGTGGAGCGTTGCAGCAAATGCCAGCCTGTCCACACGATATTCACCGCCACCAGCAAGGCGATCAACGGATCCAGCCACAACCAGCCGCTCAACCACACCAACCCAACACCGAAAATGACACCGACCGAAGTCCACACATCGGTCATCAGATGTTTCGCATCCGCTTCCAGTGTGATGGAGTTGTAAGCACGCCCTGCTTTCATCAATTCGCGTGCGGCAAACAGATTGATGAGCGACGCAACTACCGAGACCAGCAGGCCGACACCGACCGCTTCGATGGCTTGCGGATGAAAGAAACGGTCGATTGCGGCATAAGCGATGCTGACCGCTGCCAGCAAAATAAGAAAGCCTTCAAATGCACTGGAAAAATATTCCGCCTTGCCATGACCGTAGGCATGTCGCTCGTCCGCCGGCGTCGCCGCCAGCGTCAACATCGCCAACGCCATGAGCGCACCCGCGAGATTGACGAACGATTCAAGCGCATCCGATAACAGCCCCACCGAACCGGTGAGCCACCAAGCCAGACCCTTGAGCAAAATGGTGGCGATCGCGGCCGCGATGGAAAGCCAGGCGTAACGTTTCAATCTATCCGCAGGCATACCCGCTCTAACGCACCTTCCCCAACAACACGGCCACGCCCGTGAAGAGCGTGAAGCGTGGCGAGGCACTGCTGATCCCTGCCGAAAGTCCGGCATCAAAAACCAGTCGTGAACTCCATTCATAACTGGCCGCCAGCAGCCACTGATTCTGCGGCGTGGTACCGCGACGCACCGATCCGGACAGCTCAACCATCACACCCAATTTTTCGTCAAGCGGTCTGAACACGGTGCCCGACCAGCCGTATTGGCAGGCACTCTCAGTGGCTAAAGCATCCCCGATTCGCGTGACATTCAAATTAACGTCCACGGAATGGCCGGAAAAAGCATCACTGTAAATCCCATTCAGCACCCAGTCGTATTCCCCGCTCCCCAACCCCGCGCTCGCGGTGGGCGCTTTGAATCCGTATTCGTACCCGACCGCCGTTCCCGCGTTCTCATCCAAAACCATTCTGTGCTTCAACAACAAATACGTGTCGCCGTGGCCGGACAAACGTGTGCCATTGGCTGCCACCTGGGATAAATATCCGTCACCGCCCAGCAGCACACCGAAATCCGGAGTGAGGGCGAATTTGATCAGATACGGAAGCGAGTATTGCCGCGAATCATCCCGGGCACTTTCCACCGCGAAGCCTTTTTCTATCTCAAGCCAGCCCGGCTCAGACAGCGCGGCAGAATTGCTGACCGTCGGGCGATAGGGAGTGACTTTTGCATCCAGCGCAAGACACGGCACGGATGTAAAAAACAGAGCGAAGGTGACACCGAGGATTATTCTCATATTCATCCGGACATTCAAATGAGGAGCGACACGAATCACCGCTACCCCATCACCAAACTGACCAGCGCGATAGTGGCGATGCCGGAACAGATCAGCAACACCTGATGCACGGTATCGCGCATCTGGGTACGTTTGTGCAACCCCGGAATCAGGTCGGCGACCGCCACGTAGATCATGCTGGCCGCCGCCAGCGCCAACAATGTCGGCACCCAGGATTGCATATGCTGCAACGCAAAATAACCCAGCACCCCGCCCACCAGCGTGGCGAAACTGGAGATCAGATTCATCTGGAAAGCGCGCAGTTTGGTATAGCCGGAATGCAACAGGATGGCAAAGTCACCGACTTCTTGCGGAATCTCGTGGGCGATAATGGCCAGCGCCGTGACGATGCCCAGGTTCACATCCGCCAGAAAAGCGGCCGCGATGATGATGCCATCGACAAAATTGTGGAACGTGTCGCCCACGATGACCATGGTGCCACTGCGTCCGTGGTCGTGCGCTTCAAGCGTGTCGGGTTCGTGCACTTCGCAATGGTCGTGGTGACAATGACGCCAGATCAAAATCTTTTCCAGCGTGAAGAACAGCAGAATGCCCAACAAAACCGTGCCACTGACCGCCGCCACATTGGGCGACATCTCGATCGCCTCGGGCAGGATATCGAGAAACACCGCACCCAATAACGCGCCGATGGCGTAACTCACCAGTCCGCCCAGATATTGCGCACGCGCATTAAGCGCGAACAGCGCGGCGGCGATCACGCTCAGGATGCCGCCCAAGAAACTGGCGAGAATGATCCAAGTCAGAATTGTCATAACGAGCTACAAAATTTCAGGGTGCGCATTGTAACTTATGCGTCAAGTGACACGTTACGTGTCTCCGGCAAAAAA
>CAYROQ010000032.1:0-16688 GCA_964425955.1 uncultured Sideroxydans sp. | reverse complement strand
ACAGCCCGACAACGGAAGCGAGGATCAACATGCCGACCGGATACCACAACCCGGCAGTGCATCACCCGCCTGCACCGAGAGCAGCGTGACCATGAACGGTGACAGTCCGCCAATCCAACCCGTGCTCAGGTTATGCGGCAGTGCGGCTCGGTGATGAGAGCCATCCTTGCCCACATGACCTTTGTGCGTTTCAACTGCAATTTCAATGGCGAGTTATTAGAGTGCTTATGCTGTTTCTTAACGGAATGATAGTTAAATTGGATATTGCTGCCTCGCCATGCAACACGTTGATGATCTCAATGGAAGAAACAGCAACTCGGTAGATCACCAAATAATTGGGGTGGACGACCAGCTCTCGTGTGCCGGGAACCCGGCCAAGCCGGTAGAGGTAAGGATGAAAGGGTAATTGCGAAACGGCGTATTCAATGGACTCTTGCAAATTTAATGCGGCAATTATATTGCGGTCTTCTATGTAACCGAGTATTTGGTCTAAATCTTGACTAGCTGTTTCAAGCCAGACGACGGGTTGCATTCTCTTTCAGCTTCGCTTCTATTCTGGCACGTGCTTTGGACATGACTTCGTCGTGAGGGATGCGAACTGAATTCGGTTCATCTGCTATTTGCAGCGACTTTTCCACCTTTGCGCGAAACCAAGCCTCGTAAGCGTCGGCCTCGTCAGTGGTGGCGAATTCGGATTCTATCGGTGATAGGACAGTGTTCATGGGCGCATTCTAGGTGTGGGGAAAACAAAGCGCAAATTGAATTTGTCCATCAGTTTTGGAATGTGGCCGGTGAATATCCGTAAGGGAAACTATTTATCCAACACCACATCCTTCGTCTCCGGCAAAAACAACAGCCCGACAACGGAAGCGAGGATCAACATGCCGACCGGATACCACAACCCGGCCAGCGCATCACCCGCCTGCACCGAGAGCAGCGTGACCATGAACGGCGACAGTCCGCCAATCCAACCCGCGCTCAGGTTATGCGGCAGTGCGGCGGCGGTGTAGCGCGTGCGTGCCGTGAACAACTCGGCCAACACCGCCGTCTGCGGCCCGGTGATGAGCGCCACCGCAACCACCGGCACGAGAAGCAACAGGAACAACATGAATCGATTCACCTGCGAGTCATCCGCCTTTTCCACCCATCCGTGCTTCTGTAATTCAAAGAGCGTTTCCGCGACATGCAGACCGTAGATCTCGGTGCTGTGACCGATGCTCAGCGTGTCGTCGATCTTGTCCCCGCGCGGCATTAAAGTGTAGGACACGCCGTTTTTGACCAGGAATTCCTGCATGCGCTCGCATTCGTTGGCCGCCTTGCGGAACGGGCTGTAGGCACAATCGGTGCCGTACAGCGTGACGGGAACTTCACGCTTGAAACGCTCCAGCGCCGGATTGCCGTAATGCTGCAAGCCGTTGAACACGGGCAAGATGGCGACAGCGCCCAACAACAATCCCGCCAATAAAATCGGCCTGCGCCCGACTTTGTCCGACAGCCAGCCGCAGAAGATGGTGAGCGGAAATAGCACCAGCGTGCTGGTCATCACCAGCGTACTGGCGAGTTGCGCATCCAGTCGCACCACGTTTTTCAGGAACACGTTGGTGTACACCTGCGATGAAAAGAACAGCAGTGAGCCGCCCGCCGAGATGCAGAAGAACAACAGTGCCATGCCGCGCAGTGTCTTGCGATCGGTCAGGCATTCACGCAGCGGCGCTTTGGATACCCTGCCCTGAACCTGCAATTCGCGGAATACCGGCGACTCTTCCAGACTCATTCGCGTCTTGATCGAAATGAACAACAACACGACAGAGAACAGGAACGGTACGCGCCAACCCCAGGAACTGAATTCGGCCGGTTCGAGAAACGCCAGCAACAGCACGATCTGCAAGGTGGAAACCAGAATGCCCAGCGGCCCCATCAATTGCAGCACGCTGGTGTATAAGCCGCGCCGCCCGTTGGGTGCATGTTCGGTGAGATACACCGCCACACCGCCGATCTCGCCCCCCACCGCAAAACCCTGTAACAGCCGCAACAGCAAGAGTAAGGCGGGAGCCAACATACCGACCTGTGCATACGTCGGCAGCAATCCCACTAGAAAGGTCGTCACACCCATCAGCGAAATGGTGGCGATGAAGATCGGACGACGGCCGTATTTATCCGCCAGCGTGCCAAACAATGCCGAACCCAGCGGTCGCACGATCATGCCCACGCCGAAGGTGGCGAGACTCGCCAGCAAGGCCGCAGTGGGATTGTCCGGCGGGAAAAACAGCACACTGAAATAGGTCGCCAACGAAGCGAAGGTGAGGAAGTCGTACCACTCCAGGAAAGTGCCGAAGCAGGCGGCAAGAACGACTTTGCGCTGGGTCTTGGTGATGGGTGTGTGTGTTGTGTGCATAAATAATCTCAAGATATTTCAGCACAGTCATTCCCTCCTTCGCGGGAAAAACAGGCTATAAAAAAATCACGCTAGCCAGATGAATGTGCCCATGCGACCGGTCACGCCATCGCGGCGGTAGGAGAAGAATTGTTCGCGTTGTTTGTAGGTGCAAAAATTACCGCCGTAGATTCGGCTGACACCCAATGTATTCAGGCGCTGGTGTGCCAGCAGATAAAGGTCGGCGTGAAATTTTTCGCCAAGTACGTTTTCAGGCAAACGGATAAAAGCTTCCGCCGCTCTGGCATCATGAGCGATGAAGTTTGCGCGCACCTCTGCGCCGACCTCGAAAGAATCCTGACTGATCGCCGGCCCCAGCCAAGCCATCAATTTATGCGGAGCAACCTCCATTGCCTTCACCGTCGCTTCGATGACACCCGCTGCCAATCCTTTCCATCCCGCATGTGCCGCGCCGACCACCGTGCCATCCTCGTCGCACAATAATAGCGGCAGACAATCAGCCGTCATCACTACGCACACCGATCCGCGATGGCGGGCGATACAGGAGTCGGCTTGGGGAAGACAGGAAGCGTGGTCGGCATTCGCCACAAGCGTGCCATGCACCTGTTCCAGCCAAACCGGTTCGCTGGGCATCAGCGGTGCGAGTGATTGACGGTTACGGTTCACTGCAAGCGGGGCGTCACCCACGTGCATACCTAGGTTGAACGAATCATACGGAGCGGCACTGACACCGCCGTTACGAGTGGTCTGAAGCGCTTTGACGTTTGCAGGGGCAGGCCAATCGGGGGTGATGTGATGCATGAGCAAATTCATTTCAAACCATCGGTTCCATCGAAAGAATCGACTGGCTTCCCCCTTTGCAAAAGGGGGACTGAGGGGGATTTAGCACTTCAGGAACTTCAAATCGCCCCTGCCCCACTTTTGCAAATGGGGGTGTTGTGCATTCGGTGCAATGCTCAAGCAACCCCATCCCCCGCCTCGTCGATCCGGTCCAGCAACTCTTCCATGTCTTCAGGCAACTCCACTTCCCACTCCATCCATTCTTTGGACTCCGGATGTTCCAATGCCAGTTTGGTGGCGTGTAACGCCTGCCTTGGAAATCCGTTCAACAATTCGCGCAGCGGCAACACGCATTTCTGCACGCCTTTGGTATAGACACTGTCGCCCACCAAGGGATGACCGATGTGCGTCATATGCACACGGATCTGGTGGGTGCGGCCTGTCTCCAGACGGCAACGCACAAGGGTACAGCTGGGGAAATTGGCTTCGACACTGTAATGCGTGACCGCGTCTTTGCCACCTTCGATCACGGCCATCTTCACGCGCTGGGAAGGATGGCGACCGATAGGCATATCCACGATACCGCCGTAGTTCAATTCACCCCAAACCAGCGCGAGGTATTCCCGTTTCATGGTGCGCGCCTGTAGTTGGCGCACCAGCGCGGTTTGCGCGACGAGTGTCTTGGCCACGACCAACAGCCCGCTGGTGTCCTTGTCCAGACGATGCACGATGCCCGCGCGCGGCACTTCGGAAAGTTGCGGGGCGTGGTGCAGCAACGCGTTAAGCAGCGTTCCTTCCCAGTTGCCGCTGCCCGGATGCACCACCAATCCCACGTGTTTGTTGAGGATCAGAATGGAATCGTCCTCGTACACGATATCGAGATCGATGTCTTCCGCCTGATGCGGTTGCTCGGAAGGATGGATCTGCGGTGTCACGCTGATACGTTCGCCTCCCCAGACCTTTTGTTTGGCGCTGGCGACCTTGCCGTTGACCAGCACCAGCCCCTGTTCGATCCAGTCCTGCAAGCGGCTGCGGGAATATTCGGGTAGGAGTTTGGCGAGGATGTGATCGAAACGCAGGCCGCCGTGTTGCATCGGCACCTGCATCTCAAGTGAGGAGGAAGACGCGCGGTCTTTGCTATAATTCGACAAATCATTTTTGGGTTCTATCATGCGTCATAGTTTAGCCGTTTTCCTGCTCATCACGTTAGCCGCTTGCAGTTCCACCCCGAACAAAGACGAAAAAAGTGTCTCCGCAGACGAACTTTATGCGCAAGCCAAAGAGTTGCTCGTTGATAACAATTACGAACGCGCCATCAAACAACTGGAGACGCTGCAATCGCGTTATCCCTATGGCCGCTATGCACAGCAGGCTCAAATCGAAGTCGCCTACGCGTATTACAAGAAGGGCGAGCCTGCACCGGCGCTGGCAGGATTGGAGCGCTTCGTCAAACAATACCCCAACAGCGATCGTCTGGACTATGTCTATTACCTGAAAGGCTTGATCAACTTCAACGAGAACCTGGACACTCTGGTCGGCACCTTGTTCAATCAGGATCCCTCGGAGCGCGATCCGGTCGCGTTGCGCGATTCTTTCGAGGCATTCAAGGAACTGGTCTCGCGTTTCCCGGATAGCCAATACACCCCGGATGCAAAATTGCGCATGCAATACCTGCTGATCACACTGGCCAATTCCGACATTCACGTGGCCAGTTATTACTTGCGGCGCGGCGCGAATGTGGCTGCCATCAACCGCGCACAAAGCGTGTTGGTCAATTATCCGAACACCCCGCAAACACGCGATGCATTGCAGATCATGGTGCAATCCTACAAGCTGCTGGGGTTGAATGACTTGAGCCGTGACGCGCAACGTGTGCTGGACACGAACATCGCCAAGGATGGCATCAAACCCTCGCAATCCTATTTCAAAGAACACGAAACACCCTGGTGGAAGTTCTGGGAATGAAATACTGCGCGGAATGCGGTGCACCGGTCGTCCTGCGCATGCCGCAGGACGATCACCGCGAGCGCCATATCTGCTCCACCTGCGACACCATCCATTACCAAAATCCGAAGATCATCGTGGGCGCCATCCCCGAATGGGAAGACGGTCGCATCCTGCTGTGTTTGCGCGCCATTGAACCGCGTCGCGGTCTGTGGACACTGCCTGCGGGATTCATGGAGAACGGCGAAACGACCTGGCAAGGCGCCGAGCGGGAGACATTGGAAGAAGCCAACGCACGCGTGAAGATCCACGACTTGTATGCGATGTACAACCTCGCCTACATCAACCAAGTACAGTTACTGTTCCGCGCCACCCTGCTCGATCTGGATTTTTCACCCGGTATCGAGAGCCTGGAAGTGCAACTGTTCGCTGAAGAAGAAATACCCTGGGACACGCTGGCGTTCCGGCCGGTGCGTTTTGCACTGGAACATTATTTCGCCGAGCGCAAGACCGGCGATTTCAAATTACATACGGGCGATCTGGAACCGCCGGTGCGGAAATAAACCGGGCCGAATCTATCCGGCACTTTTTTTTGCATCTGTTCTAGTAATCCAAGACACCACACAGATTCCAAAGCTGTAGCCTCATAACTCTGATTTAAAACCCCATTAACAACAGCCAAACCGGCAAGGTCAACGCCGCCAGCAAGGTGGTCAACATCACCTGCGCGGCGATCGTGTCGCCGTCGCCGCCCATGCGTTTCGCCAGCACATAAGCAACGGTGGAGACGGGCAACGCGGCCATCAGCACGGCGATGTTGAAGTACACACCGCTCAAGCCCAATAAAATGGTCAAGCCCCATGCAATCGCGGGCAGTATTAGCAATTTGATCGTCACGCCGTACCACAAGGTGCCGCGTTCGGTGTGCAATCCCTGCAAGCGCAGCCCGGCTCCCACAGCGATCAAACCCATCGGCAACGAGGCTTGCGATAACAATCCCAAGGTGGTGTTGATCACTGCGGGCAGTTGCACTCCGGCAAGACTGAAGGCGATGCCGCCTGCGGTGGCGATGATGAGCGGGTTGAGCAGAATCTCTTTGAGCCAGTGGCTTTCACTATGGCGCGCCAGCATCAGCACCGATGCCACGTTGGCGATGGGCACCATGAAGCCCATCAGCAGACCGATCGCGGCGAGTCCGTCTTGTCCGTGCAAACCACCGGCGATGGCGAGTCCGACGTAACTGTTGAAACGGAAGGCGGATTGGAATGTCGCGGCAAATACTTTTGCAGGCGCTCGAAACAGGAATTTTGCGAGGTAACCCAGCCCCATCCCGGCGCACATATACAACGTGGCAACCATCAGCATCGGCGTCGCGGCACCGAGGTCGATCTTGAAATGCGAGAGGGAATGGAACAGCAGCGCGGGGAAAAATACGTAGTAGATCAGGCGATCCAGCTGCGGCCAGAAGTCCTCACGCAATCCGAACCAGCGGCGCATGCCAGCGCCGAGCAGGATCAGCAGGAAAATCGGGATGATGATTTGTGCGACGGACATGGATTGATTAACAACCTGAGCACAGCAATTGGTGTGATTGACGGGTACATTTGCACAACTCCACGCAGTGCAATCCATTGAGCAAAAACATCACGTCTTGCGATTTTCAGCCAATTCTTTGATCGCTTGTTGCAACACCGCTCTATCGATCACATCTTTATCTCGAACAGTTTGCTTAGTACGCATCAAACCTTCCAGAGACAGTGTGCGCACCAGGATGCCATCCAGATCAACTGTTTCGGCATATGGCGCAAGCGTTGTGATGGTTTCGCCACAGGCATTGAACATCACATCCACAATGATCTCGTCGGCCACACGAATGTTTTCGCCTTCGGTGAACCACGCCACATCGATTTCGTCGCTGACTTTTTCGGGCAATACCAATAATGCCTTTTTGACTCGTATCCCCTGCTCGCGGTTGGCTGACACCAGAATGTCGATATCGGTTGTGGCTCGATAGTAGCCGTGCGCAAACAATGCGTAGCCGCCGATCAGAAAGTAATCCACTTGATTTTCATTGAGCGATCTGATGACAGCCTTCAGGTCGTCAATCGTGGCAGGGCGTGCGTATTGTTCAGCCATGCCTGTTTCTTTGGATTGCAACCATTGAATTCACGACACACTCCATCATGTGGCGATCTGCATCTTCATGGGATTTGTAGCGATACACGCCACGCGGAAAACGGAACGTGGATTGCAATTTTTGAATTTCGGTGTTGAACAGAGCGCCCGCGCGCAGCAACGCGCCATCGGCATGAAATGAGATCGCTTGCTCTTTGCGCTTTCCAACCACTCTCATTTTGCTCCCCCGAAAATTGGAATCGCGCTAGCTGGTCCGGCGCTGGAACAAAGCCGGAATCTGCGCTTTGGGTTTGCTCAAGGCCGGCACTTCCGGTTTTTTGATGGGGGCGGCCGGCGCGCTGATGTTGGGCACGTAAGGCTGGTCGAACCACGGATCATGATTGGGTTTTCTGGGTGCGGGCGTGTGGTAACCCTGCACAGCTTGAGTACGTTCGGGACGCTCGACACGCGCTTCACGCGGTGAACGTTGCGCTTTTGCAGCTTGCGCAGGCAACTCAGCGCGTTCTTTTTTGATCTCGGTCTTGATCAGCTTTTCGATCTCGGCCAGATACTTTTCTTCTTCCGGCGACACCAGCGAGATCGCGATGCCCGATGCGCCGGCACGTCCGGTGCGTCCGATACGGTGCACGTAATCTTCCGCCGCATGCGGAATCTCGTAATTGATGACCATCGGCAGGTGGTCGATATCCAGCCCGCGTGCCGCCACATCGGTGGCGATCAATACGGCGACTTTGCCCTGCTTGAAGGCATCCAGCGCCTGCATCCGCTCCAGCTGACTTTTGTCGCCGTGGATGGCATCAGCAGACACACCTTCGCGCTGCAACTGGTGCGCCAGACGGCTGGCGGTGAGTTTGGTCTTGGTGAACACGATGACTTGTTTGGCATCGTCCCCGCGCAAAATTTGCGCCAGCAGTTGATGCTTGTTTGTCTGCTCCACCAGAAATACTTTTTGCGTGATGTTGTCGGCGGAAGCATTGCTGCGCGCCACTTCGATCAGCGTCGGATAGTTCATGAAATCTTCCGAAAGCTTCTTGATCTCGTCCGAGAACGTGGCGGAGAACATCAGGCTCTGCCGTTGTCTGGGCAGCAATGCCAGAATGCGCTTCAACGCCGGCATGAAGCCCATGTCCAGCATGCGATCCGCCTCATCCAGCACCAGCATCTGCACCAGATTCAACTGCACCGTCTTCTGCTCGATGTGATCGAGCAAACGGCCCGGCGTCGCCACCAGAATCTCCACGCCGGTTTTCAGGTGCGGTGTCTGCGTCTTGATGTCCACACCGCCGAACACCACCAGCGAACGCAGGTGCGTATGTTTGGCGTAAGCCTTGACACTTTCTTCCACCTGGATCGCCAGTTCACGTGTCGGCACCAGGATCAGCGCACGCACCGGATGTTTGGCCGGCGAGGTGCTGGAACTGGCGAGCGGCAATAATTTTTGCAGCATGGGCAACGCGAACGCGGCTGTCTTGCCGGTTCCGGTCTGCGCACCCGCCATCAGGTCGTTCCCTTCCAGCACCAAGGGGATGGCTTGTGCCTGGACAGGGGTGGGGGTGGTGTAACCGGATTCGGTGAGCGCCCTGAGGATTTCAGGGGCGAGTTTCAGATCGGCAAAACTGACTGGGTTCAAAATGGCGTTCTCTTGGTTAGGATGGCGGTTTGAGTGGGCGCATTATACCCGCCCCTTCGCTTCCCACCGCGAATCAAGGAATCACTTCATTGGGAATGGACAAGCATGCTTCCATCCCGCCGCCAAGACGCGGAAGTAGCTCGATCTTCCAGCCGTTAGCATCGGACAATTGACGCGCAATGGCTAAGCCAAGGCCGCTGCCCCCCGTTACATCGCTTCGCGAAGATTCCAATCGATAGAACGGACGAAATACATTCTCCAACTCAGTCACAGGAATGCCCGGCCCTCTATCCAAAATGCAAATGACGGTGGAGGTGTCGTTCGACTTCACCCTTATCTCAATAGGACTCCCCTTCCCGTAGCGCTGTGCATTACCCAGCAGATTGGTCAACACACGACGCAGCGAATTTGGCCCGACCGAACGCAAGACATGCTCTCGGGGTTGCCATTCCACCTGTGCACCCTCTTCTCTCACCTCATCTGCCAGCTCTTGTAGCACCCCTGAGATATCGACCTGCTCCGTCTCTTCTTTTTGCATATCTCGGCTCAATACAAGGAACTCGCCGATGAGTTGGTTCATATACTCGATGTCATGTTGAAGCCGGACGATCAGCTTGGGGTCGGTTGCTTGCGGCAACATCTCGATCACCAGGCGCATCCTCGCCAGCGGCGTGCGGAGATCATGAGAGATGCCCGCCAACATGACGGTACGGTTAGCGAGGTGCTCTCGCACTTGGAACGCCATTTGATTGAATGTTTGCGCCAGACCGGCAAGTTCTTTGATGTGCGTCTCGGGAAGGGATTCAGGAAAGCTGCCTTCCCCGATACGTTGTGCCGCCAGTGAGAATTGTGACAGCGGCTTGGTGATCCGCCGCGCCAAGATCAGCGCGGTGAGCAACGTCAACACGATCATCGCGGACAGCGCCAACACCAACATCATCGGCGGATTCATATCGAGGCGATCTTTGGGGAAGCCGATTCGAATCAGTTTTCCCCCTGTATGCACTTCTGCCCAGAACCAAGTCGTATCTAATTTAGTGACTTTGACAGAAACAGACTCACCCGTTCGGGTAGAGAGCGCGTTATCCAACAGATTCAAATAAGGAAGGAAGTCGCTCCTTGGCGGCAAGGGCGGCATGTCTTCGAACAACATGAACTGGTGTTTCTGAACTAACTCCAATTCAAAATCTCTGCGCGTCTCGGGTGGCAGCTCCACCCAGGTTTGCGCAGACAGTACCAACAAAGCCGAAAGGTCGTCCGCAGAACGTTTCGCCATCGGAAGCATGACGTAGTTCACTGTTGCCGCGATCAAGATGAACTGGAATATCACGAGCGCGACTGCGACCGTGGTAGCAGTGCTGCGAAAAAGTGAGCGGGTGGTCTTAACGGCACGCATCGCTAGTTGCCGGGTACGAACATATAGCCTTCGCCCCATACGGTGCGGATATACAAAGGCGAGTTTGGATCATCTTCGATCTTGCGACGCAAACGCGTCACCCGAACATCGATGCTGCGATCAAAGGGAGAACGCTCGTATCCCTTGAGCAAGTCCATGATGCTGTCCCTGCTCAAGACACGATTCGGATGTTCTACAAAGATGCGCAACAAATTGAATTCACCTGCCGTCAACGTAACCGCAATTCCATTTTTATGCAGGTCGCGCGATTCCATATTCAACAGGAAAGTGCCAAAACGATGTTCTTCCGATTTGGCTATACCAACCTTGGCCTGCGTCTTTTCGTTGCGTCGCAACAGGGCGCGAATACGTGCCAACAGTTCACGTGGATTGAAGGGTTTGGCCAAATAATCGTCAGCCCCCACCTCCAATCCAACGATGCGATCTACATCTTCGCCACGTGCGGACAGCATGATGATGGGGAGGTCACTTTGAGCGCGTAACTTGCGCGCTAACGACAAACCATCTTCACCCGGCAACATGAGATCGAGAATCACAAGATCAACCACATTACCGTCGAGATGCGCTTGCATCCCGATACCATCGGCCACGGCGATGACTTGATAGCCTTGCGCAGCAAGATAATCCTGCAACAACTCGCGCAAGCCCGCATCGTCATCTACCACCAATATTTGTTTGCTGTCCATACGTCTCACTATACCGACGGCACCTGCATCTGTCTCAGCCGAAATAGGCTCGGTAACACATCGTTACAAATTGATGCGAATCGGAAATCACTCGGTAACGCCGCAAGCGCAACCTGCACTCGTCAGGCAAGAAACCTGATTTGAAAAAACCACCAAATCAACAGGAGATCATCATGAAAACGAAAACAATGTTTCTCAATACACTTTTAGCTATTGGCTTAACTGCTGCGGGTGCTTCTTTTGCAGCCGATGCGCCTGCCGTTGTCCCCGTGCAAGACCCCGCCGCAGTGCGCGAGCAACATCGAGCTGAAACTGCCACCATGACACAAGAGCAACGCGAGGCCTATCGCGCGGAGAAACAAGCTGCCATGACACCAGAACAACGTGCTGCGATGCGCGCATCGGGGGGCAACGCCAACAAAGGCAAAGGAACGAAAGCGCGTGATGGCTCCGGTGCCGGTTCGCAGCGCGGCACGGCAGGTGGGCAAGGTGCCGGCGCGGGACAAAAAGGCCGTTAATGCAGTCTCCCTGAAAGTTGCGAACGACTGCTGATCATTTCCAATGGCTTGTTGTTCGCAACTCTTTTTCGAGAAACCACAAATCATGAAAACCGCGCACACCGTGTTCATTGCCGTCCTAATCTGGCCATGCTTAGGCATCAACATGGCATGGGCCGAGGGAGCAACTCCATCCAGGATTGATCAACACCACACGATGACGCCGCAAGAATACGCGGCTTACCGCGTTCGACTTCAGCATCAAATCGAACAAGTTGTACCAGTTCCACAAAACAAAATGGGTGAATCGAATGCGGCAGAAGTGACGCAAGCTCAACCTGACAAACCGGGTATAGGTTATGGACAAGGTTATCGCGCACGGGCAGAACGAAGCGATAGAGCCGCGCGCATGGGGGGCTACCGGGGCGGCACGATGCAACGCGGTGGCGGACGCAACCGTTGATCAAGGATAAAACAAACATGAAACGACAAAATAATTGGATAACCACTGCATTGCTGGGAGTTGCCATACTTGCTTCACTCAATGCACACGCAGATGAAGACACTTTTTTCACGTTGAGCAGTGGCTTTGATTACAGTTCGGGAAAATATGGCACTACCTCAGTGACCAATACTGTTTCGGTTCCAGTAAGTGCGCTCTACGAAACTGGCGCGTGGACGTTGAAATTAACAGTGCCCTATCTGATCGTTACCGGCGAAGGCGATGTGGTTGTCAGCGGCAGGACAGGTGGTCGGCGTGTCATTACCACGACTACCACGAAGACACGAACAACCCAATCCGGCTTGGGCGATGTGGTCACGATGGCGACCTACAACCTGTATTCAAGTGGTGAATCGGATTCAGGCATCGACCTCACTGGCCGGATCAAATTCGGCACGGCAAGCACCGCGTTCGGATCCGGCGTGAATGATTATTCTGCGCAGTTGTATACCTACACGAGCGTCGGCGATTTCTCCCCTGACTTTTCCCTCGGTTACGAAGTGGTAGGTAGCCCGACCAGCGTACCGATGAACAACGTATTCTTCGGCTCAATCGGTGCTAACTACCGTCTAACTGACAGCACTCGCATCGGCATCGATTACAGGTACGCACAGAAATCCTCTGTTACAGGCTCAGAGCAACAAGACGCGTCGCTGTACGCAAGCCAAGAATTAACGCCCGATGTCTATCTACGCGGTTATATATTGAAAGGGTTTGCGGCAGGCAGTGCCGATAACGGATTCGGCCTGTCGATTGCCACAACTTTTTGAGAGGAAAGTCGATGTACTCACGAGAAAATCGACTCCCTTTGTGTCCGCACTTCAAATACGTTTACGCAACAACAGCTGAGTCGTAACCCCCGCAATCACAAACCACACCGCAGTACGCATACTCATCGCGATCAGCGTGCGCTGCTCGTAAACGCCACCGAAATTGATGTGTAGGCCAAAAGCGGCAAATATAAGTGCGATCGCTACGGCAATTGCCACCGCCAGCCAAACCGCCCAACGCTGCTGTAGCCACAATCCAACACCGGCAGCGATGTAGGCAAAGCCCGACAAGAAATTGAACCAGAGTACGAATGGCACATAGTTTCCCGCCGCAGTAACTGCCGCTTCATTTCCCACCACCACTGCGCCACCCTCCTTGATTGTCATCAAGCCAAATAGGATTGCCACAATTGAGAGTGAACTTATCAGCCAGCCTCGGGGTTGTTTGAGTGTAGTCATGTTTATTCCACCTTGCTTTTGAATGAATGTCGAACCCGAACGGTTCGACTTGGATTATTTGGTTTCCTCTACGAAGCGATACATCTCGTGGCAGGCGATGCAGTTATTCATGGCCACACTCAATTTCTTGACGACGCGACTACCATCCTTCGACATTGCGGCCTCGGCAGCGATGTCGTCGAATTTGCTACGCGTATCAAATCCCAGCGCCTTCATTTCGACAGGGAGTTTCCTGAACAATGAACCCGGTGTATCTGCCTCGGCTTGCATGCCGGAGGCTTTGGCAGACTTGATGACCGCCTCAAAGTCCTTCTCGGATGCGGCCGCCAAGATGCCTTGCGAACTTTGTAGCCACACACGCATCTCCAATAGCAGCGCATTACGTTCATCTTTGCTCAACATGACTGCCTGCCGCCCATCGTCAGAGGGTTGCACATTTCCGACTGTGAATTTGTATCCCAACGCAGCAACGACAACCGCCAGCACGGCAACCAAAATCCAACTCAATTTACAGTTCTTCATAATGTTTTCTCCCTATGTGATGGCATATCCATGGCCGCTTTACTTGCTTGCAGTGCCATAGAAATGTTCAACAAACTTGCCGCGAAAGGTCTGGTGACAATTCAAGCAAGTGGTTTGCACCTGCTGAAAAGCCGCAATCACTTTTTGCCCGTCTTTGGCGTGAGCGGCGTGCATCAAATCGTGAGCGGCTTCGTGTGTTTTCATATCAAACGCTTTGAAATTGGACATTTCCGGCCCCATGAATTTCATGATGCGCAGCTTTTCAGAAACAGGCGGTTGCGGATGTTCGGCAATGTGCGGAGCCGTCATGGCCACCAACGCCCAATCTTCGCGCGCGATACCATCGGTGATGACCTGCATATTTTTGCCAAGCTCCTTCATCACCTTCTGCAACTCTAGGGGCTCTGCGGCTTGGACATGAGTTACGGTCAAGGCGAAGGTGATAAGAGATGCGACTAAGATTGATTGCTGCTTCATGGTGACTCCTTGTGTGGGTTGATAATCAACTGCGTGTTTTGACGCCGTGTAAAAAGATCGGGAAGGTTTTTTCTGCTTGTTGCTTCAGGGCGTGTTTTCCACCGAATATCGACGACTGCATGACCAACCCCTGGATCATGCCGATGTAGAGCACCGCCACACTTTGGCTATCGAGATCGGCAGACACGAGTGATTGAGCTTTTGCCTGCTCCAGCAAGCCTGTGATCTTGGCCTCGTAGCCGGAGATAATTCCCTCAATGAGTTGACGCAACTTGCTGTTCTTCTTATGCAGCAACTCGGAGAACAGCAAACGGGGAATGGCCGGATGTTTGCTGATGAACGTGATGTGCGCAAAAAACATGCGCTCGATGGCGTTCAAAGGATCGGTCGCATCTGCTGCGGCTTTGTCCAACACCTTCATCAAGCGTTCGCGTATCCATACAACGACGGCGAACCAGATGTCGTCTTTGGTCGCGAAATGCCTAAAGATCGCACCCTGGGTGAGGTTCATAGCATCGGCCATATCTTGTGTGGTAACACTATCCACCCCCTTATCGGCTGCCAGTTCCACCGCCACGCGGATGATCTCGCCTTGGCGTTCCTCCGAACTCAAACGTTTTTTTACCGTTTCTTGATTCACCACATCTCTCCTTCGAATAAATCGTTAAACATGCCGGCCTTCGCCCGCTTCCTCATAAGTGCGCCCATCACGGATGTGATAGATGCGCTTGAACGTGGGAATGATTTTTTCGTCATGGGTGACGACGATGATGGCCGTTTGATATTGCTCCGCCATCTGATTAAGGATGCGCACCACATTGAGCGCGCGTTCGCTATCCAGCGGCGCGGTGGGTTCGTCGGCAAGAATGACGGGCGGATGATTCGCCAGCGCCCGCGCAATGGAAACACGCTGCTGCTCGCCGCCTGATAGTTGAGAAACACTGGCCTTAGAACGGTGACCGACATCCAGTGCATCCAGCAATTCCTGCGCACGGATGCGCGAGTCAACATTCGATACACCCGCCAACATCGGCAACAAAGCCACGTTATCGGTGACATCCAAGAACGGAATGAGATAAGGCGCTTGGAAGATAAAGCCGATGCGGTCACGGCGCAGCGTGCGCAAATCATCGATCTTCCACGCCTCGTCATAGATGGTTTGCCCACCCAATGTCATGCGTCCTGCGCTAGGCTCGATCACCGCGCCCAGGCATTTGAGTAACGTGCTTTTGCCGGAGCCGCTGGGGCCGACCAGCCCCACCACTTCGCCCGGCCAGATGGTCATGTCCACGCCTTTGAGCGCATCCACGGCGGTCTCGCCTTCGCCGTAGCGCTTTTTCAGATTCTCGATATGAATGGCAGGTTCACGCATCACTCATCCCCCGATCGCCGTTGCCGGGTCGATGCTCAATGCGGCACGGATGGCGAAGATGCTGGCGACGGCACACATCAGCATGACCAGCACGAAGCCCTTGAGGGCATCCCCCGATAACAACAACACATATTTTGGAAACAGCGGTGCCCATAAAGTTGCCGACAGCTTGCCCACCATAAAGCCGATCAAGCCCAAGCCCAGTGCCTGTTGCAAGATCATGCCGCTGATGGTGTAGTTGGTTGCGCCGATCAGTTTGAGCACCGCAATTTCGCGCACCTTGTTCATGGTCATGGTGTAGATGATGAATGCAACGATGGCGGCGCTGACGATGGCGAGGATCACCAGAAACATGAATATCTGCTTGGATGAAGTGGCGATCAGGCGCGCCACCAATATCTCGTCCATCTGCGCCTTGGTATAGGCCTGTAGATGTTTCCAGCGTTCGATCTGTGCGGAAACCGCGTCTTCACTGCCCGGCGCGGTGCGCACCAACACCGCATTCACGTAGTGGCTGGAAGTTTGACTGGCCAGTATCGCTTCCAGCAATCCGGGCACAGCAGGACGGTTGAAAGCGGGATTGGCCGCAGTGCGCGCGCGCTCGTTGACGAGTGCAGCGTTGCCTTTAAGGAACTGCACTTCCTGCGCATCCTTGAGCGGAATGAAGAGCATCGGATCGCCGCTGGAAGACACCATGCGCCGTGTCAAACCCACCACGGTGTATTCATGGCGGCGGATATTGATTCGGTCGCCCAAAGTTAGGCCCGTCTTGATGTCGGCCAACGCTTCGTAGTGCGGCTGCGTGATCGGACGGCCCGCAACAAGATACGCAGGCTCACCCGGCTTGCCCGTTTCATACCCCACCAGCATTACGCGGATGTCTTTGCGGTTGTGGCGGACCTGCATGGTCAGGTAAGTCACGTTGCCCGCTTCCTGTATGCCCGGCATCCCCAACAGATCATTGGCTACATCATCATGCACGCTGGAAGGTTCGGCATAAGGCCCCAAGGTGTCCTGTTGCACCACCCACAGATCTGCTCCCGCATTCTCGATCAGCACCCGCGCATCATCCACCATGCCGCGATAGACGCCCGCCATGGT
>CAYROQ010000031.1:18989-28454 GCA_964425955.1 uncultured Sideroxydans sp. | reverse complement strand
GCGATTTAAATGGGGCGCAACCTAAGCAATAGCTCATTGGTTCAAAGAATTATGAATCTGACGAACACCGCAGGGAACAAACTTGTGACGACTAAAACAACTCGTCCTGGTCAACCAGTGAAGCATCGATGGTTGCCTGCATGGACTGCATTCTACGCTTCAACTCGGCGAGGTCAAATCCTCCGCCGACTTTTGTCGTGAGCAGTTCATGGGCGATGTTGAGGGCGGCCATGATGGCGATGCGTTCGACCGAGGCGATCTTGCCCGCATCGCGTATCTCGCGCATTTTTTTGTCCAGATAAGCTACGGCATCGAGTAATTCGGCGCGCTCATCGTCCGGACAGGCGACGCGGAATTCGCGGTCAAGGATGTTCACGTCCAGAGAGCTGGTCTTGGGGCTATTCATTGGGATTTGGGTGGCAATTTTGCCAGGATATTTTCCAGGCGCTGCGCAGCCTGGTCAATTTTGTCTTGCCCTTTGCGCTGTCCGTTGAGAGCGGATGCCACGTCCTGACGCAGTTGCAGGTTCTCGGCACGCAGGCGCTGGGTGAGTTGCACCAGTTGTGCTAATTTTTGGTCGAGGGCATCAAGTTCGCTTTGCATGGGCGAACTATAGTTTTGAAAACCCTGTTAAGTCAATTGATAACGCAAGGTTTTGCATGTGCAGTAGCGAGAAGTTCACGCAGTGATTCGTTTGCTTCCTCGCCAGCTTGCGGGAGAGGATTGAGGAGATGGGGCGTATGCCTCTGCTACAATCCCGCCCGCTTCAAGGTGCTGGAAGTGCGACTCTTCCAGTTAAACGGGAAACAGGTGAGGAAACTCTAACTCTAGGCCTGTGCTGCCCCCGCAACGGTAAGCAAGTGTGGATGCATCGAATGCCACTGTGAGTAATCATGGGAAGGCGATGTGTTCACAGAGTGTTGATGAAATTCTATTGGCACTCTGGACTTGCGAGCCCGGATACCGGCCATGAAGCAGGTTCAGGAAATGCTGCGGGAGGCGCATGGAGGCTCGTTATTCCAGAGTCATCTTTCTTCTGCAACATTCCTGATTTTGTTCATTGTTCCAACGGGGACGTTTGGAACATTATTTCGGGAAACACCATGAAAAAACAGCTTATTGCCGCACTGCTCTGTGCGGTCACTCCTTTGGTTTACGCAACAACCGATAGCTTGGACGAGGTGGTGGTAACGGCCACGAGAGTCGATCAGCAACTCGCTCAAACCTTGTCCCATACCACCGTTATCAGTCAAAAAGACATACAGAATTCACTCGCAAGCGATGTGCCCAGCCTGTTGAAGAATCTCGCCGGGGTGGAGATCTATCAAAGTGGCGGGGTGGGCAAACAAAGCAGTCTGTTTCTGCGCGGCAGCAACTCAAGCCATACCTTGGTGTTGCTGGATGGCGTTCGCATCAACTCGGCGACCAGTGGTATGACCGCGATCGACCAACTGATGATCGACCAAATTGAACGTATCGAAGTGGTGCGCGGAAATGTCAGCAGTCTGTATGGTTCAGATGCCATCGGTGGCGTGGTGCAGATATTCACCAAGCGCGGTAAAGGCACACCGGCGATCAACGGAAGTGCGGGAGCGGGCTCCTATCACACGCGAAGTGCCTCGGCAGGGTTCGGCGGAGGAACATCCGCCACGTCTTTCAATGTCCAGGTATCGAGATTTATGACGGGCGGTTTTTCAGCGATCAACCAGTCAACCGTTCCGGCGGTGAATCCCGACAAGGACGGTTATGCCAATACCAGCGTGTCTGCCAATGTGCGCCACTCATTCCAGGATGCGCATAGCTTTTCGGCTTCAGTGTTCGACAGCAACGCGACCAATCAGGCCGATAATTCTTTTGGCCTGACGGCGGATGTGAATAGCAGCAAGCCGCATTTGCGCAAAACCTCCGTTATTTCCGAAAACCGTTTCAGTGAGCGCTGGTCAAGCAAATTGCAGATTTCACGCGGGGTGGACGATATCCGGAATTATTTGAATGGAGTGCCGGATATTTCCCTGGGTGCACAGTTCAAGACAACCAGCGACCTGATTTCCTTGCAAAACATCTTGCAGGATGGCGACAACAATCGGCTACTGGTCGGCCTTGAAAAATTGAAGCAATCCGTTGCCAGCAGTACCTCGTACACCCGCAGTGATCGGCGTGACGACAGTATTTTCACCGGCTATACCGTCGATTTCGGCACGCAACAACTTCAGCTCAATTACCGGCGTGATCGCTATTCGGACTTCGGCGCGGCGAACACCTGGTTGTTTGGTTATGGCTTCGATGTCGCCGATGCGTGGCGTGTGACAGCCAGTATGGCGACCGCTTTCAAAGCCCCCACACTGAATGACCTGTTCTACCCGTTGATTGATTACGGCTTTGGATATTCCTATTCGGGCAACCCGAACCTGAAACCGGAACGCTCGCGCGACAGAGAGTTCGGCGTGCATTACTTGAAGGACGTGCAACGTTTGGATATGGTTTATTTCGATAACCGCATTCGCGACCTCATCGTCAACAATAATTTGGCTGCGGGTAGCATGATCAATCTGGATGAGGCGCGCAGCGATGGTGTTGAAGTCAACTATAACGGACAGTTTGGTGATATGAGTTTGACGATGGCAGCAACCCGGCAAAATCCGCGCGACGCCACGACCGGCCAGCCTTTGTTGCGTCGTGCCAAATTCTTCTCCAACTTGGGCATCATGCAGCAAGTCGGTGTTATGCGAATGGGCGTGGAATGGAAACACAGTTCCGAGCGTGCAGATGTCGATATCAATACCTTTTCCCGCACGCAACTTCCGGCCTATGACGTGCTGAATTTCAGCGCGATCTATGCGCTGGACAAACAGTTTGGCCTGTCACTCCGAGTGGATAATTTGCTCAACAAGGACTACATGTTGGCGCATGGTTACAACACGGCGGGACGCAGTATATTTTTGGGTCTCAGCTACCATTGAGGGGTATGTTGGAACAAGCGGAGGTCGCCTGCCACTGCCGTTTCTGTTAAAGTTCCCGCCGGTTATCGCTGGCGGGTTTAAGGGGAGTACATCATGAACATTCTGCAAAATAAAACATTCTGGATCGCGATTTCGCTGGTTTTGTTGATGGCCGGAACGCGCTTTGACCATTTCGGTTCTGCCTTCACCTTGCCGGACGCTTCGTATGCCGTATTCTTTCTGGCCGGTCTGTATCTTGGGCGCGTGCGCGGAGCACTCACTATCCTGTCGCTACTTCTGGTTGGGGCGGCGTCGGTCGATTATTACGCGATCAACTTTCACGGGATCAGCGCCTGGTGTGTGACTTCCGCTTATTCATTTCTGGTCATCGCTTATGCTGCGCTGTGGTTCGTCGGGCGTTGGTTTGCACCGCGTCATGATCTGTCTGTAAAAGGTTTGGCCGGGTTATTTTCCGCTGCCACCGTTGCCGGCAGTGCGGCTTTCGTTATTGCCAATGTGAGCTTCTATCTATTGGCCGGGTATTTTGACCGTATGGGTGCCGCAGAATATGTCGCGAGTGTTTCGCAGTATTTCGGTTCATATGTTGCTGTGACGGTGTTCTATGTTGCAGCCGCAGCGGGTGTTCAAATGTTTGCGTTGTTGTTGGCCGGAAAACCGCGTAACGGGCACGACACTGTCTAAGAACGTGTACCCCATACAGCTCATCGCATGACCAGCTCACAGCTCTATTTGCGCTTGTTGAGATACGTGCGCCCGTATTGGCGGGTGTTCGCCATTTCGATTTTTGGTATGGCGGTAGCCGCCGCCACCGAGCCGTTATTGCCCGCACTGCTCAAACCCTTTCTGGATGGCACCTTCGTTCAAAAAGACAATGCCGTGATGCATTGGGCACCGGTATTCATTCTGGTCATTTTCTTCGTGCGCGGGCTGGCCGGATTCTTCGGTTCCTATGCCATCCATTGGGTCGGCAATAAAGTGGTGATGGATTTGCGTACCGAGATGTTCGGCAAATTGTTGTCGCTGCCCACGCGTTACTACGACGACCATGCCACGGGCGCGCTGATTTCCAAGCTCACCTACGATGTGACCAATGTGACCGCCGCCGCCACCAGTGTGGTCACCATCACCATTCGCGATTCGATCATCATCCTGGGTTTGCTCGGCTGGCTGTTCTATCTGGATTGGAAATTGACGCTGTTGACCTTGACCATCGCGCCGGTTGTGGCTTGGATCATCCACACCATCAACCGCCGTCTGCGTTCTTCCAGCCGCGACACACAAATCGCCATGGGTAGCATCACGCAAGTCATCGAGGAAAGTGTCACCGCGCACAAGGTGGTCAAATTGTTTGGCGGCCAGCGTTACGAACGTGAGCGCTTCAACGAAGAGATTAACTGGGTGCGCCGATACACCATGAAACAGGCAACGGCGGCACTCGCTAACGTGCCCATTGTGCAGATGGTGGCCGCGATCGCATTGTCCTTCGTCATCTATCTGGCAATCGGACAGGCGCAGAGTGATGCCACTACGGTCGGTGGTTTCCTGTCATTCGTTGCCGCCATGTTGATGCTGACTGCGCCTTTGAAACGCATCACCGGGGTCAACGAGTTTCTGCAGCGGGGATTGGCTGCGGCAGAAAGTGTGTTCGAATTGATCGATACACCGAGTGAGAATGACAGCGGCACCACCGTAATGGCCCGCGCCACGGGCGCGCTGTGTTTCGACCACGTCAGTCTGTCCTACCAGTCGGATGAACGCTTGGCACTGAACGATATCTGTCTGGATATTCCCGCCGGCCAAGCGGTGGCACTGGTAGGCGCTTCGGGTAGCGGTAAAAGTACGCTGGCGAATATGGTGCCGCGATTCTATTTGCCCACAGAAGGACGTATCACACTGGACGGACACGATCTTGCCGATCTCTCACTGGCCAGCCTGCGCGCCAACATCGCCCTGGTGAGCCAGGAAGTGGTTTTGTTCAACGACACCATCGCGGCCAACATCGCCTACGGGCAGATGCGCGAAGTGCCCGAGGTGGAAATCGTAGCCGCAGCTACGGCGGCCCATGCCATGGAATTCATCCGCGACTTGCCACTGGGATTGGAGACCTTGGTGGGGGAAAAGGGGGTGCGGCTTTCCGGTGGGCAACGCCAGCGCATCGCCATCGCGCGGGCTATTCTGAAGAACGCGCCCATTTTGATTCTGGACGAAGCCACTTCTGCGCTGGACAGTGAATCCGAGCGCCATGTGCAAGCCGCACTGGAAACGTTGATGCAAGGCCGTACTTCGCTGGTGATCGCGCACCGTTTGTCCACGATTGAAAAAGCCGACCGTATTGTTGTGCTGCAAAAAGGACAGATCGCCGAAATTGGCACACATGCCGAATTATTGGCCTTGGGAAAGGTTTATGCCCAGTTGCATCGCACCCAGTACGCCGTCTCGCCGATCCAGTAGACCGCCAGTCAGGCAGCCTTCCAAATCTCCCACCACTGACGTTTAGCGTTCTCTAGTTTGGTAAACTCGTCAGAGGACTCGTGTTCCCATGCCGTGTGAGCAAATCCGGCTTGCTGCAATTCCACACTGTATTTCATGTCCACGCCCTGGATATGTTCCCTGAGCCAGGATTTAAGGAAGATCAACATTTCGAAATAGATCGACTTTTCTTCGATAAGATGTTTTTTGCAGATTTGATCAAGCTTTTCGATCAGCTTTTTGTGTTCTTCCATGTGCGCTTGCAGGTCTTTGTAGTTTGCCAGTCGCATCAGCCGTTCTTCCAGCGCGAAGTGGGTTTTTGTGTAACTCATAAGGGCATCCAAAATGCTTGCAGTGACCTTGTCGCCTTCACGTTTGGATACGGAAATGAACAGGCGGTTGAGAATATTGACCAACTCTCGGTGCTGGTCATCGATGGCTTGAATGTTGATGCTGTACTCGGGAGACCACTTGAAGAAAACTTCATCGTTTGACATCTGAACCTCCGAAAAAATAACTCTGCCAGTGAAATACTCCAGTCATTTGAAGAAATAGCTGAAAATTGAACGATAAAAATCGTTCCTCATTAATATGAAACCATCCAGGCTAGTGCTCGAATTTTGAAAGTTCGACACGCAATATGAGTCTACATTGTGATAGGGTTATTACATGCACCGCTAATCTGGTGTGAGTGAGAATTGCGAACGGTAGCTCCGGCAGACGAGCGGCCAAACTAGCCGATAAATGGTTGGGGCTGCATGAGTGATCGACCGTCTTGAGGACAAGTTCTGTAGATGGCATTATTCAATCACCAATCTTCACCTGGTAAATCCAAGGTGAATCATGGTAAATTATATACCCAAGCTTTTCACTCAAGAATCTGTAATTCTTTCACACTACCGGAGGTCATCATGGCAGTACTCGTAGGCAAGCAAGCACCCGATTTCAACGCTGTCGCCGTATTGGGCAACAACGAGATAAACGAATCTTTTAATTTGAAAAAAGCCATCTCCGGCAAATACGCGGTGGTGTATTTCTACCCGCTGGATTTCACGTTCGTGTGTCCGTCTGAGATCATCGCTTTTGATCACCGTCTGGACGAATTCAAGAAGCGCAACGTGGAAGTGATCGGTGTTTCCATCGACTCGCACTTCACCCACCTTGCCTGGAAAAACACCCCGGTCAATAACGGCGGTATCGGCCAAGTGCGTTACACCCTGGTCGCCGACATCAAGCACGAGATTTGCAAGGCCTACGACGTTGAAGCCGACGGCGGTGTGGCTTACCGCGGTTCCTTCCTGATCGACAAAGCGGGCGTGGTGCAACACCAGGTGGTGAACAACTTGCCACTGGGTCGCAACATCGACGAGATGCTGCGTATGGTCGACGCGCTGCAATTCACCGAAGAACACGGCGAAGTCTGCCCCGCAGGTTGGAGCAAGGGCAAGGCGGGCATGGGTGCTTCCACCGAAGGTGTGGCGAAGTATTTGGCAGCACACGCCAAAGAACTGTAAGCAATTCTTTGCGATCCAGCGAAAAGGCTGCCGTGTTCCGGCAGCCTTTTCTACTTTGCAGGAATTAATGAACTGCGGGTGACTGCTATAGAAATTGCTTTACTTACTTGGGAGCAGGTTCCTAGTTGGTGACCAATCTATTAAATTACAAATCACTCTTGCTCCATATTCCGAGATTATGCTTCCACCTTAATCCAAATTACCTGCACCTTATTGAACGCACGACACGCCCATTGCAAACAATGTGCCGTCAGCACTCCGTATTTGCGAAAAAGAGTTGTAAGTCAGAAAGACGTAGTTGCGTTCCCCGGGGCGTAGTAGTGTGTAATCCGAGGCCCACGCTGTAGACAGATCCCAACCCTGTCCATTCATGGCACCACTTGCATAGAGCGCAGTTAGCTCCAAGGTCGAAGGCATCCGCCTTCCGGAACTGGCACAATAAGCGTTGGCATTGGCCCAAGTGTCATGAAATGTGATGGGCATCCAAGTCAATCCACCTTGCGCAACAAAATTAGCATTGGCTGTAGTTACACTCACTCTCTGTGCTGCTGTTTGAACATGGTCCATCAAGTCTTTAGCAACGAAATAAATATCATAGGAAGTGTTATATGTAAGGCCAACTAAGGTGGTTGTAGCAGGTGTGTTGGCAACTAAATTCGTGGTTATGCCAGTCATAACTTCTGCCACGGAGGGGGCCGGGGAAAAAGCTGGCTTAACAAGATAGTAGCCAGTACCATATTCATTGCTGGTGACTGTCAGCGTTGCCTTTGTGGTTGTAAAGTTTGTGACCTGAGGTGGCATATTCACAGGTGCGGCTATGTCATTGCCTGATTGATATTGCATTACTGTGTGCACATTTACTAGTCCAGTCAAGACTGGTCCACTCTTGACTGGAAGATCGAAGTATTGGTCAGAAGCTACCGAAATTGGTTCGATATTTCCTGTGGTGTCAACACGATATACCCACGAGATGACCTGGGTTCTTCCTATTTGAAGGTCAAAAAAGGTTACAAGTAGGCTATCGGGGCCATCACTTGCTACTGAATAATTTGAATACAGATGCCCTACACTACCTGCCACACCACTGTCACCAGCCTTTACCCTGTCAGGGTATGTATATTCCGAAGAGTAGTCATGCATTGCGGGGGATAAAAATATGCAATCCCCCCTACAGAGATATTCTTGAGAGAGAGCAGGGGTATTGTTCCAGATTGTTGGTATAGCTGGTTTAACAGCCACAACTCCGCTCCCGAGGCCGTAAGGAATTGGGTTTGGATCGTACCGTGATGACCGAGCCCATTGAGTAACGATGAACGTTTTTCCATATCCTTTTTCAACAAGGTTTTTCATAGCAACTCGAAGCGGCACGGTTAAGTTTGTGTTTGAGTTGCTAGTGTTTTCACCACCACCGCCACAGCCGAACAGGAGAGCAACAGTCACAATAAGCATTGGGAGGAACAATAAAGATTTATTCATAGTGAACACCTGTTGGAACTGTCGAAGTTATGGACGTGTCGGTTTTGGGACTGAGATACATTGCTCAGATTACTGAGGCAATCAAGGCCGCAACCTTGGCGGGGGAAATGGCTTCACCGATAGCGGTAACAGCGCCTTCCAAAAAATTCCTTTTGAGTTCAGCAAAATTTATCTGCTGATTTTTTGCAATGGCATCCGTCATTCTGCTTTCCAGTGTTGATGCACTTTGTGGGTCATAAATTTTGGAAAGCATGCTGCAAAGGGGTTCGATTCTGATTTTGGTGATTTCAGTGTTAAACGAATGGTCAAAGATCAGGCCATTCTCTTTGAGTACACCCTGAAGCCAGTTCTTGGTGAAGTTATCTTCGATAATGAAACAAACTCTTTCACCTTCTGTTTCAAAAGTTGCACGGGCCAATATTTCCAGCAACTTCCATTTGGCACGAACTTCAGCATCCGAAGTATTGGTAAATTTCAATGCCGCCTCATAACGGAGACTTTTAATTTTCGATGCGGTAGCGCGGAGTTTTAAGCTGGCTTGTTGATTGGACAAAACTTTGATTGGTATTTGGTCGTCAGCGCCGTATTCATCAAGCAAATACATCACGAGAGCATCAACGTCCCTTTTGCTAAACGAACCGATCCCCGCAGAGAGGTAATGAGCAAGAAATATTTTTTTGAAATCCATCGGCCGATTTCAATCTGTGAACTCAAAATAACGACTGTTGTTGAGACGAACATATTTGATTGCAATGCCTTCTGCGAGAAGCACACGGCGAACTTCACTTTCGACATGACCAATGCTGGTATGACAAGCGCCCGGGATAAGCTGAGCTAAAAATTTCGGAGTGAATTTACGTTTTGTGGGAGAGGTGCGTGCAATCTCGCGAAGCGTGTCGATCAAGGCGTTTGTTAGATCGATTTGGCGCATAGGGTAGTGATTAAACCTTGGAAGTTAGCGGTGAATATATGCTTAAAGGGATTACAAAAAACGGCCCCCAAACCTTGAACGCGATGCGCAGTTTATTCGGGGGGGGGGGGGGTAT
>CAYROQ010000031.1:1559-18979 GCA_964425955.1 uncultured Sideroxydans sp. | reverse complement strand
TGTGCGGTGCGATTGCACATTGAACTCGAATGGGGGGGGGGGTATGTCAAGCGCAGCGGCGGAGCTGGAAAGGCACATGGGGTATTTGCGAGAAACATAAAAGTGGAATCCATGGGGGAACCGATCAATTGGACGCGTACCTTGCTGCTTGAATAACAGATACCGTGAGAGTTATGGCTACACATGTTCCGGCAGCCTTTTCGTTTCTGGGAACGCTGATAAAATACCCGCCATCCTTGCATTTGTGAGATGTGTTCATGCTGATCTGGTTCGTTGTGCTCTATCTGCTGGTTTCCATCGGGATTGGTCTTTACGCGGCGACACGTGTGCATAGCGCCCGCGATTTTGCAGTCGCCGGACGTCACTTGCCTTTGCCAATCGTCACCGCGACAGTGTTCGCCACTTGGTTCGGTGCGGAGACCGTGTTGGGGATCTCGGCGACTTTTGTGAAAGAAGGATTGGGCGGCGTGGTGGCCGATCCTTTTGGTGCCAGCCTGTGTCTGATCCTCGCGGGATTATTTTTTGCCAACAAGTTGTATCGCTTGAACCTGCTTACCATCGGTGACTTCTATCGTCTGCGTTACAACCGCGCCGTCGAGCTGATCGCGGCGGTGTGTATCGTGGTTTCTTATCTGGGTTGGGTTTCCGCCCAGATCATGGCGCTGGGGTTGGTGTTCAATGTCATCAGTGGCGGGGCCGTGTCGCAAGAGACCGGCATGGTGATCGGCGCGTTGATCGTGCTGACCTACACCACGTTCGGCGGGATGTGGTCGGTGGCGTTGCTCGATTTTGTGCAGATGACCGTGATCATGTGTGGCATGTTATTCATCGCCTGGTTGGTCAGCGACATGACGGGTGGAGTGGGTGCCGTGGTGGCGCATGCCGAAGCGGCGGGCAAACTGGACTTTTTCCCCAAGGGTGACTACACCCACTGGGTGCCGTTCATCGGTGCGTGGCTTACCATGATGCTGGGCTCCATTCCGCAACAGGATGTGTTCCAGCGCATCACCTCGGCCAAGAATCAAAAGACGGCCGTGCGCGGTTCGGTACTGGGCGGCTCGCTGTATTTCCTGTTCGCCTTCGTACCCATGTTTCTCGCCTATTCGGCCACGCTGGTCGACCCAAAAATCTTCAGTGAATTGCTGGAACAGGACTCGCAGTTGGTGTTGCCCACCCTCATTCTGGAACACACGCCGGTGTTCGCCCAAGTGATCTTCTTTGGTGCGTTGCTCTCCGCGATCATGAGTTGCTCATCGGCGACGCTGCTCGCACCTTCGGTCGCCTTCACCGAGAACATCCTCAAACATTTTATTTTCAAGAACATGAACGACCATCAACTGTTGCGCGCGATGCGTATCACCCTGTGGGGTTTTGGAGCGGTGGTATTGATGGTGGCGCTCAATTCAGAACAGAGCATCTTCAAGATGGTGGAGAGTGCCTATAAGATCACGCTGGTTGCGGCTTTCACACCGCTGGCATTCGGTCTGTACTGGAAACGCGCCAACACGCAGGGTGCGCTTGCCGCGATGGTCATGGGCTTATCTACCTGGACGTTGCTCGAAGTGTTCGAGCCGTCTGCTGTTTGGCCGCCGCAACTGGTCGGACTGCTGGTGAGTATATTGAGTATGGTGGTCGGATCGTTGCTGCCCAACTTCATTGGGGAACACGCCGAACCGCACCGGCAAACCAAACATCATATTTTGACCCAGGGCGGGACGACGGCCTGACTGTCATCTTACTGTCACAATTCTTTCATACCATCTTGACCCAATAGGAACTGACCAATGGAGAACAAGATGGCAAACGCCAATATATTATTAGTTGAAGACGAGCCCGCGATCCAGGAATTGCTGGCGTTCAACGTTTCACAATGCGGCTTCCGGGCGATCCAGGCGTACGATGCGACCGAAGCACTGGCGCACATCAACCACGCACTTCCCGACCTCATCTTGCTGGATTGGATGTTGCCGGGAATCACCGGCGTCGAGTTGGCGCGACGTTTACGTGCCGATTCGCGCACGCGCGATATCCCCATCATCATGTTGACCGCGCGTACTGATGAACGCGACAAGATCCACGGCCTGGAATCCGGTGCCGACGACTACATCACCAAACCCTTCTCACCGCGCGAATTGATGGCGCGCATCCGTGCCGTGTTGCGCCGCCGTGCCCCGCAGATGAGCGACGAGACGATACGCGTGGAAAGCGTGGAGCTGTCCCCCTCCACGCACCGGGTCAGCGCAAACGGAAAAAGCGTCGAGCTGGGGCCGACCGAATTTCGACTGCTGCATTTTTTCATGACCCACGTCGAGCGCGTCTATAGCCGCGCCCAGTTGCTGGATCAGGTCTGGGGCGATCACGTGTTCGTCGAGGAACGCACGGTGGATGTGCACATTCGCCGCTTGCGTCAGGCTCTGGAGCCTTCCGGGATGGATGCCTTGGTGCAGACCGTGCGTGGCAGTGGTTACCGTTTTTCCAGAGAATAACCGGGTCGTCACGCGCGCTACGCAACAGCCTTTATAATGCCGCCAGTTATCCCTTGAGGACTCGCTGTGAGCGATTTCTGGCAACGCGCCTTTATTTTCCCTTTCTTTCTGTTGTTGCTCTCCTTGCTGGCGTGGGCGCTGGTGGGCGCGCTTCCGGCCGCACTTTTTTTTGGCGGCGGCATGCTGCTGCGCTTGTACTTTCACCTGAAGAATCTGGCTGCTTTGCAGCGCTGGCTGGCAGCGCCCGAGTCGATTCAGGTGCCTGAGGGGTCGGGACTATGGGATGAGTCGTTTTCGCGCCTCAACAAGATGATGCGTAACCATCGCAAGAAACGGGAACAGCATGCAGCCGCCTTGTTGCAAATGGAGCAAGCGGTCTCGGCGTTGCCCGAAGGTGTGGTGATCCTGGACCAGTCGGATCGGATTGAATGGTGCAATCTTTTGGCGGAAAAACACTTCGGGCTGGATGTGGGTCGCGATATCGGCCAACAGATTACCTACCTCGCACGCCAACCGGAATTCGTACAGTACCTTGCCATGCGCAATTTCAGCGAACCGCTGGTGTTGCGGGGGGCACGCCAAGGCGAACTCATCCTGTCCATCAAACTCATTTCTTACGGCAAAAGCGAACGTCTGCTGATCAGCCGCGACATCACCCAACTGGAGCGCATCGAAACCATGCGCCGCGATTTTGTGGCGAATGTTTCGCACGAATTGCGCACCCCGCTGACGGTGGTGAACGGTTTTGTCGAGACATTGCATGACATGCCCCAGCTGGAGAACAACATGGCGCGGCGCGCGCTGCAACTGATGGGTGAGCAGACTCAGCGCATGGAAAGTCTGGTGGACGATTTGCTCACCTTGTCACGTTTGGAAAATGACCAGAATCCGCTGCGGGAAGAGACAGTCGAAGTGCCTGCCCTGATCGCGGAGATATTCCGCCAGGGAGAATTGCTCAGCAGTGGGAAACACAGGATCAATCTGGCGTCGGTGAACGGCCCAAGACTTTTCGGAAACCGGGAGGAGTTGCGCAGTGCGTTTACCAACTTGCTCACCAACGCCATTCGTTATACACCGGAAGGCGGCGAGATCAACCTGAGCTGGACGGAACAGGAGGGCCAGGCAAGATTCTCGGTACGGGACAGCGGGATCGGTATCGCGCCGCAGCATATCCCGCGCTTGACCGAGCGCTTCTATCGTGTTGACCGCAGTCGTTCGCGCGAAACCGGCGGTACCGGGCTGGGACTCGCCATCGTCAAACACATCGCCATGCGCCACCAAGCCAAACTGGAAGTGCAAAGCGAAGAAGGCAAAGGCAGTATCTTCACCTTGGTGTTTCCGGTAAAACGCTGTATGGGAGGAGTCGGCTGAAACCCGCTGACCCCGCAGCTTGGGGGTAGAATGCGCCAGCTGGAGGAGCATGAAGTGATAAATATAAAACTGCCTGATCTGCTCAGGTTCAATAAGACCTATTCCGAACAAGAGCAACAACTCAGATACAAAGTCACTTTTCTTAACAGCGTGTTCCTGATGGCCGGATTGGTGGCGTTCGGCATGGGATTCTATCGCTGGCAGCAAAGTCCGCTGATGGGCGCGATCGACTTCGCATTTTCCTCGATCAGCCTTGCATTGTTGTATTTCCTCAAGCAACACCGGGGCAAAGTCGAACTCGTCAGCACCGTGGCGATCGTGCTGGCATTCCTGCTATTCCTTGCCATCTACCTGTTGGCGCCTTACAACACAATGCGTTTGTCGTTGTTTTTTCTGTTATCTGCCGCCGCCTTTTATTTAAAAGGGCGCAAGGTCGGATTCGCTTGGTTAGTGGTGATTCTGGCCACGATTGTCGTCGTGCATTTTCTATCCGGAATCAATACCGGGTATTCAAACATCGACATCATCACGACCTGTCTGTATCTGACCGCATTGTTTTTGATTTTCTGGAATTACGAAACGATACGCGAAGATCAACTCAAGCGTGAGCATGAAAACGAATTGCAAAGTTTGATCGACGAACGTTGGCGGCTGGCGCTGGAAAGTGCGGGGGATGCGATTTGGGATTGGAACATTCAGACCAACAACTTCATCTTTTCGAAAAGTTATGCCGGGATGCTGAATTGCACCGAAGATGAAATTGGCCATACATCGGAAGCGCAACTGCTGTTACTTCATCCAGACGATAAAGACAGGGTAACGCAGCAACTGCATGTTTATCTGGCAAGCGATGGCCACGGGCAATACGTGTCAGAGCAACGTATGTATTGCAAAGGTGAAAACTACAAGTGGATTCTGCGCAGGGGCCGGGTAACGCAGAGGGATGATGCCGGCCGCCCCGTGCGGATGATAGGTACCCATGTGGACATCACCGAGCGCAAACTGGCCCATGAAGAAATCCTGCGTTCGCGCCAGGCGCTGGACGATGAGCGCAGCCTGTTCCAAACCATTCTGGACAATGCCCCGTTGGGTATCTGGATGACGGATCGCAAGGGAAAAATACAATTCATCAATCAGGTTTTTTGCAACGCCACCGGTGTTTCCGAAGCACGCTTTGTTGCCGCCAGCCATTATGCCGAGGTGTTGCCGCCCTCCGTCACAGCGAATTGCATGTTGTCGGACAGGGAGTGCTTTGAACAGGCGGCACCGCATCTTTCGACGGAGTGGTTGCCTTTCGTCGACGGGCGTGAACATCTGCTGGAAATTACCAAGGTCAGGCTGCTCAACAAGGACGGCAGTATCAGGGGGCTGATCGGTTTGTCAGTGGATGTCACCGAGAGCAAGGAGCACGAGAAACAACTGGAACATATCGCGCACTACGACGCGCTGACCGGCGTGCCGAACCGCGTGTTATTGGCCGATCGCATGTTGCAGGCCTTGGCACGCGCCAAGCGTGACAAAGGCCTGTTGGCGGTGTGTTACCTCGATCTGGATGGTTTCAAACCGGTGAACGACAAATACGGGCATGAGTCTGGTGACCAGGTTCTGGTCGAAGTCACCCGTCGCATCAAAGAAGCGATTCGTGAAGACGATACGGTGGCACGATTGGGCGGTGATGAATTTGTGGTCTTGCTGGTCGGGTTGCAGGCGCCGGAAGAATGCGCGGGCAGTCTGGTGCGTTTGCTGGAAGTCATCAACAAACCCATCGACATCCTCGGCAAGCTGATTCACATCAGCGCCAGTATCGGTGTCTCGCTGTATCCCGAAGACGAGCAGGATGCGGACACGTTATTGCGCCACGCCGACCAGGCAATGTACATCGCCAAGCAAGCCGGCAAAAACCGTTATCACCTTTACGATGCAGCCAACGATTTGCGTGCGCGTACCCATCATGAACTGTTGCAACAGATGCGCCACGGCTTGGAACACGGTGATTTCGAGTTGTATTTTCAGCCCCAGGTTGATATGCGAAGCCGGCGTATGGTGGGCGCGGAAGCCTTGATCCGCTGGCATCACCCGCAGCGCGGGTTGTTGTTGCCCGCCGAGTTTTTGCGCGCCATCGAAAATACCGAACTGGAGATCGAGTTGGGCGATTGGGTCATCACCCGCGCCTACAGGCAAATGAGGCAATGGCGTGATGCGGGACTCGAGTTCGAGTTGAGCATCAACATCTCCGCTTATCATTTGCAGTCGTCTGATTTTGTGCCGAAGTTGCGTGACCTGATACAAAAATGTTGCCTGGAACCCTGTCAACGCTGTTTGAAGATCGAGGTGCTGGAAACCGCCGCGCTGGACGACATCGAAACGGTCAGCGCGATTATCAAAGCGTGCCGCGAGTTCGGTGTCGGCTTCGCGCTGGATGATTTTGGTACCGGCTATTCTTCGCTCACCTACCTGAGCAATCTGGATGTGGACACGCTGAAGATCGATCAGTCCTTCGTGCGCGACATGCTGCTGGAAAAAGGCGATCACGCCATCGTGCAGGGCATCATTGCGCTGGCCAAAGCATTTGACCGCAGCATCGTGGCGGAAGGGGTGGAGAACGAGGAACATTTCCAGGCGCTGTTGCAGATGGGCTGCGAAGTGGGGCAGGGATTCGGCATCGCGCCACCGATGCCTGCCGCTGAGTTGATCCTGTGGAAAAACGCCAATTCACAATAGGAACGAAGAATGTAGGAGCGGGCCATGCCCACGATAGCGTGTGTTCGCGGGCATGGCCCGCTCCTACAACGGTTTGAAACTCACCCGTTCGAAATCCAGTCCCTTTAGAACACTGAAGCCAAGCGTTACTTTTTGTTTGCTGTGATCGGGCAGATTGATCTCCAGCATTCGACCGGCAACAAACCAGTCGCGGGGAAGCACGAGGCTGGCGGGAATGTTCAGTTTCTCTATCGCGGGTAACAGCAGTGCCGCGCACGAACCGGACTGTAGCGCCTCGTTGTCACTCACCCCTTGTACGACCAGCGCGCGCGGCTGGCCCGGCAAGTAATGCACGCCGATATACAGTTGGCCGGTTTGGGTGACGCGAACGAAATCGATCTCCCCCACTTTGTGCGCCGTGCCAGTGGAGGGAAAGACCCCGACCAACTGTTTGCTTCCCAGGCGTTGCCCGCTCGGGTGTGAGCGCAATAACTTTCCGCGCAACAACCCGTCAGTGTCGATCTGCCAATCTTCCGCAACAAAACCAAGCTCGCGCAATTCGTTCTGGTCGCTCTCGTCCAGTACGCGACCAAATGTCTCGATCTGGCGCTGCGCGAGGTTGTCAGCTTTGGAGGCTTCTTTGATCGGTCTGAACGGCTTGCGTGCAAGCTGTGAGTAGTTTTGTTCCAGTCCGAAACACAGGTTCACACATTCGCTTGCGTGCGGTTTGTCTGCCAGTGCATCCTCATGCGCCTCGCACCAGCAGGCATGCAGGCGGTTGAGCAATTCGATGCAGTCCTTGGCGGACAGGCTGTCGCCCAACTCCATTTGTTGCGGGGTCTGGCCGTGTTGCAACAGGATGGTTTTGACGCGGATCACTTTGGACAACGGAACCATCACCAGATAGCGCATACCCTCCGCGTCACGCGCATGCCGGATGGCTTGCAAGGGCAGCGTCCCGTCAAGATTCACCCACAACGGCGGAGCGTCATCAGCCGTCATGCTGCAACGGGGTTCAATGGTGAAGGCATCACCCCATGAGGCGAGCCAACGTTCGGCGACGTGCCATTGGGTGCGCGTCAACCCGGCGAAGCGGGCGCGGTGCAGCAGCAGCGTTGTGGCATACAGCGTACGGCAATTGACCGGCATCCCGGAAAGGTAGCGACTATCACGCACGACCTCGGCTTGGTGTCCCTTGGACTCGACGTGTGCATAGAGGGCATGCAATTGTTGCCAAACATCGGGAGCAGGTTCATAGCCGGCGTGCACGAACTCTTCCAGTTGCAGAGCGCAATACAACAGACAACGCTGGCACAACAGAGCGGTCTCTGCGGGCTCCGCCGTTTGCAGGCAACGCAGATACCCCACCTGCATGCTGTGCCACAGATTTGATAGACCCAGAAGAAGTTTGTATTCCTCCTCGGCCAAAGGCAGTTTCTTGCCGACCAGTTTGTGGGCGATGTTGCGCTGTACCAGCGCGACCGTTTCACGCAGGGCCTCCAGTATTTGCAGCCGCTCACTGCCACGCAACGGGCAGCGATTCAATTCGTCGAGTTGTTTGCGCAAGGTGCCCTGTGCCAGGGACAGATTGGTGAGCTGCAACTGGCTCAACCAGCGTGTACAGGCAGCGGCATCTCTGAACGCAGGATCGGCCAGATCGTCAGTTGGTTCCAGTGACAACATGTATTCTTTCGCTACAACAATACGCGCTCAATACCGCCGTTATTGGCCAGAGCCACGTAGTCCTCCAACCAGGTCGGACCGAGCAGATGCTTCGCCATCTCCACCACGATGTAATCGGTGGTGGTGCCGACATCATCGGAATAACGACTCAAGCCCTGTTGGCAGGCGGGGCAGGACGTGAGGATCTTCACCTCGCCGGTGAAGCCGTCGGCACGCAGCGCATTCGTTCCTTTGCGCAATTCTTCTTCTTTGCGGAAGCGAACCTGCGTGGCGATGTGCGGCAGGCTGGAACCAAAAGTTCCCGCTTCGCCGCAGCAACGGTCACTCAAAACCACCGGTGTCGCCATCAGCTCATTCACCACTTTTAGCGGCGAGTAGGTCTTCATCGGCGAATGGCAGGGATCGTGGTAGAGGAAACGCGTGCCTTGAACACCCTGCAGCTTGACCTTCTTTTCCAGCAGATATTCGTGGATGTCGAGCAACCGGCAGCCGGGGAATATCTTGTCGAACTGGTATTTCAACAACTGGTCCATGCAGGTACCGCAGGATACGATCACGGTCTTGATGTCCAGATAGTTCAGCGTGTTGGCGACACGATGGAACAACACTCGGTTGTCGGTGGTGATCTGGTTCGCTTTTTCACTGTGGCCGGAGGCGTTCTGCGGATAGCCGCAGCACAGATAACTCGGCGGCAGCACGGTGATGGCGCCGATCTCATACAACATTGCCTGCGTTGCCAGTCCCACCTGTCCGAACAAGCGCTCCGAACCGCAACCGGGAAAGTAGAACACCGCTTCCGATTCCTCGTTTAACTTTTTCGGATTACGGATCACCGGCACCACGGTGTCGTCCTCGATGTCGAGCAACGCGCGTGCGGTTTTTTTGGGTAATCCGCCCGGCATGGGTTTATTGATGAAGTGGATCACCTGCGATTTGATCGAGGGTTTACCGACAGTCGCGGGCGGATGTTTGGTCTGGTTGTTCAGCAGGCCGAAACTTTTTGCTACACGGTAGGCGCTGCGCTGTGCTTTGTACGCCCACTCGATCATCACCTTGCGCACCAGTTTGATGGTGGTGGGGTCGGTGGCATTGAGGAACAGCATCGAAGTGGCCGTGACCGGGTTGAATTTCTTCTTGCCCTGTTTGCGCAGAAAGTTGCGCATCGACATCGACACCTCGCCGAAGTCGATATCGACCGGACACGGGTTGAGGCACTTGTGGCAGACCGTGCAGTGGTCGGCCACGTCGTTGAATTCGTCGAAGTGCTGGATCGACACGCCGCGCCGCGTTTGTTCCTCGTACAGGAAAGCCTCGATCAGCAGCGACGTGGCGAGGATCTTGTTGCGCGGCGAATACAACAGATTGGCACGCGGCACATGGGTGTTGCACACCGGTTTGCATTTGCCGCAACGCAGGCAGTCTTTGATCGAATCGGAGATGTTTCCCAATTCGCTTTTTTCCAGGATCAGACTTTCCAACTCCATCAAATTGAAGCTGGGGGTGTAGGCGCGTTCCAGATTGCTGCCGGGCAACAGTTTGCCTTTGTTGAAGTGTCCGTCCGGATCGACTTTTTGTTTGTAGGTGATAAACGGCGCGATTTCGTGCGCATCGAGAAAGTCGAATTTGGTGATGCCGATACCGTGTTCGCCCGAGATCACCCCGCCCAGATCTTTCGCCAGCTGCATGATGCGATCCACGGCGGCGTAAGCCTGCTGCAGCATGCCGTAATCGTCAGAATTGACGGGCAAGTTGGTATGCACGTTGCCATCGCCGGCATGCATGTGTAACGCCACGAAGACACGACTCTTCAGCACGCCCTGGTGAATTGCCGTGCAGTGTTCGAGGATGGGCTCGTACGTGTTACCGCTGAAGATGTGGCGCAGCGGTTCGCGTAACTCGCGTTTCCATGAGGCACGCAATTGATGGTTTTGTACGGCGTCGAAAACCGTACCCCCCCCCAGTCCCCCCTTGTCAGAGGGGAAGCCAGACGCCTCCCCTGACAAGGGGAGGTTGGGAGGGGTTTGGTTCAGTGGCGCATCCAGATTTTCCAGCAACCCTGTCCAACGCGCGCGCACCTCGGAGAGCAATTGCCGCGCGGCCTGCGGGCGACTCCCCAACAGTTCGGCTGCACCCAATTGCGCATCATCCTGGTAACGCAGCGGCAATTCACCCTTGAAGAACGCGTCCAGCGCATCCAGCAATTTGATCTTGTTGCCGAGTGACAGCTCGATGTTGATGCGCTCGATGCCGTCGCAATAGTCACCCATGCGCGGCAGCGGAATCACCACGTCCTCGTTGATCTTGAAGGCGTTGGTATGTTTGGCGATGGCGGCGGTGCGTGCCCGGTCCAGCCAGAATTTCTTGCGCGACTCGGACGAGACAGCGATGAAGCCTTCCCCGTGGCGAAGGTTGGCCAGACGCACGATCTCCGACGCGGCTTCGCCGCAGGCGCGCTCGTCATCGCTCACCACGTCCGCGATCAGCACCATCTTGGGACGCGTGCCGCGTTTGGCTTTGGTGGCGTAGCCGACGGCTTTTAGATAACGCTCATCCAGATGTTCCAAGCCGGCCAGAAAAACAGGTGAAGGGTGAAGCGGGAAGGGGGAAGGGTGTGAGCCGCGTTTATCGAAAAGGTTGGTGATCTCGACGATGGCGGGAACCGCCTCGCGCACCTGACCGAAAAATTCGAGACACACGGTTCGGGTGTGTTTGTGCGCGCGATGCAGGATGAAGCGTGCCGAGGTGATGATGCCGTCGCAGCCTTCTTTTTGAATGCCGGGCAGTCCGGAGAGGAATTTATCCGTCACATCTTTGCCCAGCCCGGCCTTGCGGAACGCACTGCCGGGGATGGTCAATATCTCGGGATTCCCAAACGGTGTCTTGCCGTTCTCGTGGAAACGGCTGACACGGAACCTGGCATTTTCTGCATCGTGAATCTTGCCCAGGTTGTGGTCGAGACGCTCGACTTCCATCCACAATCCGTCGGGTGTCACCATCCGCCACGAAGCCAGATTGTCCAAGGCGGTGCCCCACAACACGGCTTTTTTGCCGCCGGCATTCATCGCCACATTGCCGCCGATACACGAAGCATCGGCCGAAGTGGGATCGACGGCGAACACCAGCCCGTTGTTGTCGGCCGCTTCCATCACACGCCGCGTGACCACGCCGGCACCGCAATGGATGGTGGCGTAGGGGGTGCTCAAGCCGGGCAATATCTGCGATTCGATTTCCGAGATCGTGTCCAGTTTTTCGGTGTTGATGACCGCCGAGAATTTATCCAGCGGGATGGCGCCGCCGGTATAGCCGGTGCCGCCGCCGCGCGGGATCAACGTCAGCCCGAGTTCGATACAGGCGCGCACCAGCGGCGCGACTTCTTCTTCCGTATCCGGATGTAAAACCACGAACGGATATTCCACGCGCCAGTCGGTGGCATCGGTGACATGAGAGACACGCGCCAGGCCGTCGAATTGGATATTGTCACGGCGCGTGAGGCGGCTTAAAACGCGCAGGGTTTTTTTGCGCAACTGCAGGGTATGTTCGAAATCAGCGGCGAATTGTTCGACGGCCTGGGTGGTCAGGTCGAGTAGTCGTTTGACCTTGTCGTTGTTTTGGCGCCGCGCATCAATGGCGTTCAGCCGATGGTAAAGCGCACCGATCAGGGCATTGCGGCGCTTGCGGTTGCCGAGCAGATCGTCTTCCAGATACGGGTTGCGCGTGAGCACCCAGATGTCGCCCAACACTTCGTACAACATCTGCGCCGAGCGGCCGGTGCGGCGCTCCTCGCGCAGGGTGTTGATGATGTCCCACGCTTCGTTGCCGAGCAGGCGCAGCACGATCTCGCGGTCGGAGAATGAGGTGTAGTTGTAGGGGATTTCGCGAAGACGTGCGCTCATGATTGATTGCCATTCAACAAGGCGCGCATTCTACCGCAACGCAAGCGAACACTCGACCCCGACACGGTTGCGGATAAAATATCCGTATGGATTTAACCGACGAACACACCCGTGTCTTCTTTGCGCTTTGGCCGAACCGCCAAGGCCGCGAGGAGTTGGTCATCTGGCAAAATGAATTGAGACCACTGTGCGGTGGTCGCGTGATGCGGCCCGACACGTTGCACACCACCCTGGTTTTTCTGGGCGAGGTCGCCGTGGCCAGGCTGGAAGCGTTGGTCTTGGCCGCGCGGGAAATCGAATTTCATCCTTTCGAATTGACCTTTGAAACAGCCCGCTACTGGGGGCATAACCACATCGTCTACGCCGCACCGGACAGTGTGCCACCGCCCCTGCTGGAACTGGTGACCGAACTTGAGCGGGGATTGGTCAAACACAAATTCCACTTTGAGCGCCGACCCTACAAACCGCATGTCACCCTGTTGCGCAATGTCTTGTGGAGCGATGCGGATCTGCCAGTCCTGCCTGTGACGCGTTGGGAATGTCATGAATTTGTGCTGTTGCAATCGTTGCGTGACGAACGCGGCGGACACTACGGTGTGTTGGCGCGTTTTGCCGCTTCGGCACTAGAATGACGGCGCGAAACTTTCGGGAGTGAGATCAATGCTGCACGCATTTACATTAAGCAACGGACAACTGGGTCGGCTTCCGGTCGGGGTCGGTACCGATCTGGAATCCATTCGGCCGGTGTGGATGGATATGGTCTCTGCCAGCGAGGAGGAGATCGAATGGGTGGAGCGTAACTTTCTCTTGAATCTGCCACGTCCAGAGCATCTGCGCGATATCGAGGCCAGTGCGCGCTTTTTCGAGCATGAAGGTAAGCTGCATCTGCGTTCGGATTTTCTTTCCGGGAAGGAGAGTCACTCGCACAGCGTGGCGGTGGCTTTCGTGTTGTCCGGCGACACGCTGATCAGTATCCACGAGGAAGAGTTGCCGATCTTTCGCTTGTTGCGCATGCGATTGCGAGCCGAGTCGGGCGACATTGAGGATTGCCGCGATGTGCTGGTCGATCTTTACGGGATGGATGTCGAGTTTTCCGCCGATGCACTGGAGGAGGTTTACGCCGATCTGGGCAGGGTCAGCCAGAGTGTATTGAGCTCCCCGTTGAGCGACCATGAAGCGGGCGCTTCGCTGGCCGAGATCGCGCAGGCCGAGCATGTCAACGGGCGCATCCGCCGCAACGTCATGGATACACAACGCGCGCTGTCATTCCTTGTCCGTTCCAGGCGATTGAGTCCCGCGCAGATCGAAGAGGTGCACCAGATCCAGCAGGACATCGAATCGCTGGAAGGCCATACCGCGTTCCTGTTCGACAAGGTCAATTTCCTGATGGACACCACGGTCGGCTTCATCAACATCAACCAGAACCGTATCGTGCGGCTATTCTCGGTGGTGTCGGTGGCCTTGCTGCCCCCCACGCTGATCGCGTCCATTTATGGCATGAACTTTGCGAACATGCCGGAACTCAGCTGGCAACTGGGTTACCCGCTGGCGCTGCTTTTGATGGCGCTCACGGTGACGCTTCCGTTCTGGTATTTCTATCACAAGGGCTGGCTAAAATAACCATGCGCATCTGGTCCTTGCACCCGCAGCACCTTGATGCCAAAGGTTTGGTGGCGTTGTGGCGCGAAACCTTGCTGGCGCAAAAAGTGTTGCTCGGCGCGACCAAAGGCTACCGCAATCACCCGCAGCTAACACGTTTCAAAAAACATCCCGATCCGCTGGCTGCCATTGGTGCCTATCTGTTTGAGGTGCAGTGTGAAGCAGAGCGGCGTGGATATCGTTTCGACGCATCCAAGATCCTGCGCACGGATACGACTACCCGAATAAATGTCACCGAGGGGCAGGTCGCTTATGAGTTGGCGCATCTTCTGGCAAAACTGAAAGTGCGCGACAGAGCGGCCTACGAAAAGCTGGCGCGTCTCGGACAGCCGTCCGTTCATGCGTTGTTTACGATGGTCAGCGGAGAGATCGAAGAGTGGGAAGTGCTGTGATCATTCTTCCAGCAGCCGTTTTATAACCGCCCCCGCCAGCATGTATCCGAACAACGGCGGCATGTAGCTGATGGTGCCGTTCACCGCGCGCGGACGGCCGCGACCCGTCGGCTCCGGCGGCAACGGCTTGCTCGGATGCTCGTCCGAAAATACCGTCAAAACACCTTTTTCAATGGCGTGATGTTTGCGCAACTTGAGACGCATCTGCCGCGCCAGCGCACATTTGTCTGTCTTGCTGATGTCCGCCACCTTGATACGCGTCGGATCAAGGCGGTTGCCTGCGCCCATGCTGGAGGCGACCTTCAGGCCGCGCTTGTAACTCTCCACCACCAGCGCCACCTTGCACGACAACGAATCGATGCAGTCCATCACGTAATCGACATCGGCCGGCACCAGGTCGTTCACGTTGGCTAGGGTGAGGAAATCAAACAACAGCGTCACTTGGCATTCCGGATTGATGTCGGCGATGCGCGCGCGCATCAGTTCGGCTTTGGATTGACCTACCGTGGAAAGTAACGCGGGCAATTGGCGGTTGATATTACTCACCACCACTTTGTCGTGGTCGAGCAAAGTGAGTCGCCCGATGCCCGCACGTGCCATTGCCTCTGCGCAATACGAACCCACACCACCCAGTCCGGCGATAAAGATGTGTTTGCTCTTGAGTTTGGCGATGCCCTCATCACCCAACAGGATGTGGGTGCGGGTGAATTGGGGCGGGGTGGAATCAGTCATGGCGCGGATTATAAATGCTGCCGTCATTCCCGCGCAGGCGGGAATCCAGTGTTTCTATTTAAAATGCCTTTAAGGTTTTGTCTCCACTTTGCGGAGAGTTCTCATTGAGGACTGGATTCCTGCCTACGCGGGAATGACGAACGGTTTTATATCTGGCAGTACCGCAAGCGCATTCGCCGTGGTCGCCTGTGCGATTTCTTCCAGCGACATGCCGCGCAATATTGCCAAGGTCTGCGCGATGCGCGGCAGGTATTCGGGCTTATTCGGTGCTCCGCGTGGCAAAAAATCCGGCGGGATGTCCGGCGCATCGGTCTCCAGCACGATACTGTCCAGCGGCAAAGTCGTGGCGAGTTCACGCAAACGGGTGGCGCGCGGGTAGGTCATCGCCCCGCCGAAGCCGAGTTTGAAACCGAGTTTGATGAACTCGTCCGCCTGTTGTCTGCTGCCGTTGAAGGCGTGGGCGATACCTCCGCGTACTTTGTGCTGGCGCAGATGTTTGAGCACAACATCCTGCGCGTGGCGGATGTGTAACAGCACCGGCAAGTTAAATTCACGCGCCATTTTTAATTGCCGAACGAAAAAGAATTCCTGGGTGTCCTGATCGTGCCGCTCGATGAAAAAATCCAGGCCGATCTCACCGATGGCAACAGGCTTGTGTTGGTTCAAAAAATCGCGCAACACCTCAAGATCATTTGGAGTGGCGTCGTTGGTGTACATCGGATGGATGCCGTACGCGGGCGCGCAACTCGGATACTGTTCGCACAGTGAGCGAACGATGTCGAAGTTGCCGCGTGTCACCGATGGCACGACGATGCGGTTTACGCCAGCCGCTGCGGCATCGCGCACGATATCCGTTTGAGTGCCGTCGAATTCGGCGGCGTCGAGGTGGCAGTGGGTGTCGATGAATGGCATATGTCTGTAATTTCTTTCCCCCTTCCCAACCCATCCCCCGGTAGGAGAAGGGCTAGGCTTCCCTCTCCCCTCGGGGGAGGGATTGAGGGAGGGGGTTATTCCATGGTCAGCACGATCTTGCCGACCATGCCTCCCGCTTCGATCAAGCGATGTGTTTCGGCAACCTGTTCCAATGGCAACAGATGCGAAACTTGCACCTTCAATTTGCCTGCCTCCACCCACGCCGCTCCCTGTTCCAGTATCTTGCGTTGGCGGATGCGTTCGTCATGCAACTCCATCACTTGCGGCGTGAGCATCAGGTCGTAGCATAACGACAGATTGCGCAGACGTGCCAGTTGTGCATCTGCCAACGACAGCGGAGTGGAGAGCAGGCTCACTACCTTGCCGTACACCCGTGCCGCATTCAGCGAACGCAAAAATGTCTCCCCGCCCACGGTGTCGAACACCACATCCGCACCTTTTCCGCCTGTCCAGTTCAATGTCTCCTGTACGAAATCCTGAGTTTTGTAATGGATGATCTTTTCCGCGCCGAGGCAAAGCGCGATGTCGGCTTTGAAATCGTCGCTCACTGTCACCGCGATGTGTGCGCCGAGGTGGCGCGCGAGTTGCACGGCCACTTGTCCCACACCACCCGCTGCCGCATGAATTAGGATGGTTTGTCCGGCTTGCAAGTTGGCACGTTCCACCAGCGATTCCCATGCGGTGATGAACACCAGCGGCAACGCGGCGCACGCGGCAAAGTCAATATTGACGGGTTTCATCGCGCAGTATTCTTCGTGCAAAGTGGTGTATTCGGCATAGTTGCCCGGTTCGTCTCCAAGGCCGCCGTTGCAGAAATATACTTCGTCGCCGACTTTGAAACGCGTGACGGCTTTGCCGATTTCTTCCACCACACCCGCACCGTCGCAACCGAGGATGGCCGGAAGCTTGTCGGGAAAATAAGCGGGTTTGGCGCGCAGTTTGGTATCTACCGGATTCACACCGGCAGCAGCCAGTTTCACGCGCAGGTGATGCGGCGAGGCTAACTCCGGTTTCGGAATGTCACGAAGTTGCAGGACATCGGCTCTGCCTGCGGCTGTGGCGAGGATCGCTTTCATTTATACCGCTCCTGATTCGTCATTCCCGCGCAGGCGGGAATCCAGTCAATCAAAGGATTCTCCGCAACGCGGAGACAAAATCTGGAAAGCACTTTGATCAAACCGCTGGATTCCCGCCTGCGCGGGAATGACGGTGTTTTTGGGAAGTGTCGCCATGTTAAACTCCGCGCACTTATTAAGCGAGACAACACCATGTCTGGAAACACATTTGGCACGCTCTTTACCGTTACTTCTTTTGGTGAATCACACGGCGCGGCCATCGGCTGCATCGTGGATGGATGCCCGCCCGGCATGGAGTTGAGCGAGGCCGATATCCAGCTCGACCTCGACCGGCGCAAGCCCGGCACCTCGCGCCACGTCACCCAGCGCCGCGAATCGGACACGGTCGAGATCCTCTCCGGTGTGTACGAGGGCCGTACCACGGGCACGCCGATCGGCCTCCTGATCCGCAACGAGGACCAGCGCAGCAAGGACTACGGCAACATCGCCGACACC
>CAYROQ010000031.1:0-1549 GCA_964425955.1 uncultured Sideroxydans sp. | reverse complement strand
TTACACCTATTGGCAGAAATACGGCATCCGCGATTATCGCGGCGGTGGCCGCGCATCAGCACGTGAGACAGCGGGGCGTGTTGCGGCAGGGGCCATCGCCAAGAAATGGTTGTATGAAAGATACGGCGTGATCGTGCGCGGCTACCTCGCGCAGCTCGGAGAGATTGTTGTACCTTTCAAGAGTTGGGAAGACGTGACTGCCGAGGGAAATAGTTTCTTCGTGGCGGATGCGAGTTATGTCGGACAGTTGGAAGAATTTATGGACGACTTGCGCAAATCAGGTGACTCCATCGGCGCGAAACTCGCCGTGGTGGCGCACAACGTGCCCGTGGGTTGGGGCGAACCGGTGTTTGACCGTATCGACGCCGACATCGCCCACGCGCTGATGGGCATCAACGCGGTGAAGGGTGTGGAGATCGGCGCGGGGTTTGATTGCGTCACACAGCGCGGCAGTGAACACGGGGATGAAATGACGCCGCAAGGATTTCTGACCAACAATGCGGGCGGCATTTTGGGGGGTATCACCACGGGGCAGGACATCGTTGCGCGCTATGCGATCAAGCCGACTTCGAGTATTCGCATTGAACGAAATTCCATCAACAAAGCGGGGGAAGCGGTGAAGGTTTCTACCGAGGGGCGGCATGATCCTTGTGTGGGGATTCGCGCAACGCCGATTGCAGAGGCGATGTTGGCGTTGGTGTTGATTGACCATGCGTTGAGGTTTAGGGGGCAGTGTGGGGATGTGGTTTGTGAGACGGTGAAAATATGTTAGGGGGTGGCATGCGAGCGTATTTGAAAATACTCATCGCACTATTGTTCTGTATTTCTAGTGCATCAGCTAGTGATATTCCCGAATATGTGCTGAGTCAACATGAAGCAACATTGCGAGCATATTTTGCTCAGCATCCTTATCACTACATTGCGCCTGACTCACTTTGCAATTGTGAAGAAGACCTTTCTTGGTATAGAAAGCAGGTGCCTGAGTTTCAACCTTACTACGCAGTAGGTGATATTAATGACGATGGGATTGAGGATTTTGCAGTTGGGCTTTTGGATAACCGAAAAGCCAAAGACGCAGAACCCATGCTTACCTTGGTTATTTTTCACGGACCATTTTCAGAGCGCAAAGTGACCAAGGGCATCGCGCTGTTTGAAAACTGGCGGATAAAACGATCACATGAAATTCTCTCTGTATTTAAATCGCGTGTCGAAGGAACGCGTCGCTTGCCAGCACGGTTGGACATTGGTCCAAGCCCATTTGGATCGGACGATAATATTTACGTCCGCTACGATTGGAAGGCAAAAAAATATGTCAGTCCTTAACTCGCGTAAGCCAGGTAGGGTGGGCACGCTTCTGTGCCCACGCGGGAAGTTGTTCCAATAGTCTTGAGCAGAAACCGCCGGGGGTTGCCCGGCAGCAAGTTACTTTCTTTTGCTTCGCCAAAAAGAAAGTAACCAAAGAAAAGGTGACCCCGGTGCGCCGCTGCTTCGCAGTCCCCTGCGTTGCTCGACTGGTCAGGCGGCTGCGGAACTCGCGCCACGCGCTCAG
>CAYROQ010000030.1:0-28661 GCA_964425955.1 uncultured Sideroxydans sp. | reverse complement strand
AATCGCAGATAGGTGTGTTAACAGCCATTCTTTATCCTTTGCCACGCAGGGCGCTTACACTCGCCATTTTACGAAGTGATGTATTATTCCGCTACTTGTACGGCTTAGGCTAGCGGCAAACCACCAGCGTTACAATAGCAGAGTGGGCCACTCTGTAACCTAACGATGCATGTATACGTCAACTTCAATCTCAAGTGAATGGTGAATTATCCTCCAATGCAAACATCCCAGATGTTTTGTAACGAAAAATGGACTGGAAGGGCAAATCCCGTCCATTTTGACCCACAAACGAATGGACACATCGAAACTACTCAACCAATTGAATTTGCAGGGAATGTGTGCAGTCCATTATGGGCAAACTTGCGTGTGCATCACCATTGCCCGTATGTCAAATCCATCCGCGAGCGCATCATCCGCGACACCCTCGAATTACAGCAGCACGGCATCAACAGCATTGCTGTCATGTCCAACGATCCGGCCGAATACGCTGAAGACGCGTTCGACAACATGAAACTCGTCTCGCAGCAATACCATTACCCGTTCCCTTATGTCTGGGATGAAACGCAGCAGATCGCCCAAGATTATGGCGCGGTGTGCACGCCGGATTTCTTCGGTTTCAATGCCAATCTGGAATTGCAATATCGCGGGCGCCTGGACGCCTCGCGCAAGGAAGCGCTGCCGAATGTGTCACGCGACCTGTTCGATGCCATGTTGCAAGTGGCCCGCAGTGGACAAGGCCCCAGGGAACAGATCGCCAGCATGGGCTGCTCGATAAAATGGAAAGATGAAACATGAAGATTCTTATTTTGGGGGCGGGCCAAGTCGGCTCGACCGTGGCGGAAAGTCTGGTAAGCGAAGCCAACGACATCACAGTGGTGGATATGGATGCCGAGAAGCTGCACCTGTTGCAGGATAGGCTAGACTTGCGCACGGTAGTCGGCAGTGCTTCTCACCCTTCGGTATTGGAACAGGCCGGCATCGCCGATGCGGACATGCTGCTGGCGGTGACGCAAAGCGACGAGGTCAACTTGGTCGCGTGCAAGCTGGCTGCCAGTCTTTACAACACGCCGACGCGCATCGCGCGCATCCGTTCCACCGAATACCTCAATCGCGACGAAGTCTTCAGCACACATAATTTCTGTGTTGATTTCTCCATTTGCCCCGAACAAATTCTGACGGAATATATCGCCAAACTGATCGAATTTCCCGAGGCGTTGCAAGTGCTGGAATTTGCCGAAGGCAAAGTCTCGCTGGTCGCCGTGCGTGCATTCGAGGGCGGGCCGCTGGTGGGTAAGCCTTTGAGTTATCTGCGGGCGCATATGCCGCAGGTCGAAACTCGCGTCGCGGCGATCTTCCGCAAAGACCGGCCGATCATGCCCGAGGGCGCCACCGTCATCGAAGAAGGGGATGAGATCTTCTTCATCGCTGCCACGGAAAATATACGCCGCGTATTGGGCGAGATGCGCCGCATGGACAAGCCGGCCAAGCGCGTGATGATCGTGGGGGGGGGCAATATCGGCAAACGCCTGGCCAAAACATTGGAACACGATTACCAGGTCAAATTGATCGAATTCAACAAAAAGTCCTGCGAACGCCTTGCCACGGAACTGACCAACACGCTGGTGCTGCACGGCGACTGCACCGATGAGAATCTGCTGCAACAGGAACATGTCGAGGAAGTCGACGTTTTCTGCGCCCTTACCAATGATGACGAAAACAACATCATGTCCGCCCTGTTGGCCAAACAGATCGGCGCGCGCAAGGTGATCGCATTGATCAACCGCAGTGCTTACGTGGGACTGGTGCAGGGCGGCAAGATCGACATCGCCCTCTCGCCCGCGCATGTCACCATCGGATCGCTCCTGGCTTATGTACGCCAGGGTGATGTGGCCGCCGTGCATTCGTTGCGGCGCGGCGCGGCGGAAGCGCTGGAGCTGGTGGCACACGGCGAGCGGCAATCTTCGACCGTGGTTGGCAGACGGATAGATGAGATCGACCTGCCGCACGGCTCGACGATAGGCGCTCTCGTGCGCGGCGAACAGGTCATCATCGCCCATCACGACACGCTGATCGAAGCGGAGGACCATGTCATCGTGTTTGTCATCGACAAGAAGATCATTCGCAAAGTTGAAAAACTGTTCCAGGTCAACTTGGGGTTCTTCTGATGCAGCGCACGCTGACCGTTATCCACGCCTTGGGGTTGCTGCTGGTAGTGTTCAGCATCGCCTATGTCATGCCGGTAATCACGACACTGATCTACGGTGATTACGGCCTATTGCTTGATTTCCTGCTGGCGATGTTGTGGACGGCATGTTCTGGTTTGCTGATGTGGATGTTGACCCGACGCCACCGGGGCGAGCTGTCGATTCGACACGGTTATCTGCTGGTGGTGGCGATGTGGACCGCGATGCCGGCCTTCAGCACCATCCCGTTGCTGATGATGATCCCCAACCTTTCATTCACGGATGCTTATTTTGAGACGATGTCCGGAATGACAACAACCGGAGCAACCGTGCTGGTCGGTTTGGACAATCTCCCCCCCGCACTCAATCTCTGGCGTCATGAGTTGAACTGGCTGGGTGGCATGGGCATCATCGTGTTGGCGGTCGCTGTTTTGCCGCTGCTCGGCATCGGGGGGCGGCAGCTCTTCAAAGCCGAGACCCCGGGTCCGATGAAAGACAGCGCGTTGACTCCGCGCATCACCGAGACCGCCCGTAATTTGTGGATGGCCTATCTTTGTATCACCCTCGTGTGCATTTTATTGCTCAAATTGGTTGGCATGAACTGGCTTGATGCGATCTGCCATGCGTTTGCCGCGATGGGCTTGGGAGGATTTTCCACACACGATGCCAGCGTCGGCTATTTCAATTCACCCGCCATTGAATTCGTGCTCATTGTGTTCATGTTGTTGGCTGCAATGAATTTCGCCACGCACTTCCTGGCGTGGCACGGCAAGAGTATGAAAGTCTATTTGCGTGATGCAGAAGCCGTCGCGTCATTTACGCTGATCGTTGGCAGTTGTTTCGGTATTGGTTTATTTCTGTGGTGGCAAGGCACCTATCCCGATTTTTTGACGGCTTTGCGTCATGGCAGTTTCAATCTGGTCTCGATGGCAACGGACTGTGGCTTTGCCAGTGTGGACTTCAACCAGTGGCCGATTTTTGCGCCCATGTGGATGCTGTTTTTGAGCTGCATCGCGGCCAGTTCGGGCTCGACCGGCGGTGGCATCAAGATGATTCGTACACTGGTGTTGGTTAAACAGGCCGGCCGCGAGTTTCTCAAATTGTTGCATCCGGCTGCGGTCAACCCGATGAAAATCAGCGGTCATGTGATCGCCAACAGCATCGTGTTCGCTGTGCTCGGTTTCATTTTCCTTTATTTCATCAGCATCGCATGCCTGACTTTCGTGTTACTCATCAGCGGACTCGATTTTATTACGGCTTTCTCGGCAGTAATCGCCTGCATCAATAATGCCGGACCCGGATTGAACCTGGTGGGACCAGCCGGCAACTATCAGGGACTGACCGATTTTCAGACTTGGGTTTGTACTACCGCGATGTTGATCGGACGGCTGGAGATCTTTACCGTGCTCATCCTGTTCACTCCGCAATTCTGGCGGCGATAAACACATTGAGCGGAAACGGTGTGTGCTGTAGCATCCGCACTCGGTGGGGGTTCCGCAATATACGCGGGTAATAAAATATGATTTTTCAGGGTGAAACAATTGAGCGATAGCTTGTCTGGGATCCGGGTGGTTCTCATCGACGACAGCAACACCATTCGCCGCAGCGGCGAGATTTTCCTATCGCAGGCAGGCGCGGCTGTGGTGCTGGCGGAAGACGGTTTTGACGGTTTGTCCAAGGTCATGGACAACAAGCCGGACGTTATCTTCGTGGATGTGATGATGCCGCGTCTGGATGGCTATCAGACCTGCGCCCTGATCAAGAATCACCGCGATTTCAAATCCACCCCGGTGGTGATGCTCACCAGCAAAGACACTTTGTTCGACCGCGCCCGCGGCAAACTGGTCGGTTCCGACCAATATCTGACCAAGCCTTTCAGCAAGAAAAGTTTAATCGAGGCCGTCTTGGAACACACTAAACGCTACAAATGAGGTAGAACATGGCAATAAAAAAAGTATTGGTTGTGGACGACTCGCCAACAGAACGTCATGTGATTGGAGAGATTCTGGGCAAGGCCGGCTTTCAGATGATGTTTGCCGAGAGCGGCGAAACCGGGGTTGCCAGTGCCAAACTCGAATTGCCCGATCTGATCCTGATGGATGTGGTGATGCCCGGCCTGAACGGGTTTCAGGCCACCCGCGTGCTGACGCAGAACGAATCGACACGTCATATCCCCATCATCATCTGCTCGACCAAAGGGCAGGAGACAGACAAGATCTGGGGGCTGCGACAAGGCGCGAGGGACTACGTCACCAAACCGATCGACGCGGACGAGTTGCTCGGCAAAATCGCGGCGCTCGGTTGATATTTAGGCACCATGTCCAAACGCTTCAATCTTCGCGAATTCCAACAGCAGGTACTGGATAGGCTGCATTTGGAGTCTAGCGGCACTGCCCACCTTTCCACACTGGGCGTGCAAGTCGGGCAGGATCACTGGCTGGTCAATATGACGGACATCAGCGAAGTGATGTCGATGCCGATGTTGACCCCGGTGCCCCTGACCAAACCGTGGTATTGCGGGGTCGCCAATGTGCGCGGGAATCTGTACAGCATTGTCGACCTGAAATCCTATCTGACCGGCGAACAGACCGGGCATGATGCGGGAAATCGGGTGCTGTTGCTGGGGCATCGTTTTGCGTTCAACACGGGCTTGCTGATTTCAAAAGTACTGGGATTGCGCAATACTTTTGATTGGCAGGAAAAAGAACTCGATGGGGTAGTTGGTTATCAGGATGGAAGCGGACAGTTCTGGCGCAAGCTGGACATCGCGCAATTGTTGTCACAACCGGAGTTCTTGCAGATCGGGGATTAGTCCCTTCAGCAAATGGAGAAAAAAATGGCATTAAATGTACCCTTCAAAAAATCCACACCTCCCGCCAAATCCTCCTCCGGTCAGGCGGATGAGATCAAGACCGTTCATATTCCCTGGTTTAGCAATCAGTCGTTCGACAATCAGTTGCGCATATTGGGTGCGCTATTGTTGGTGTTCCTGCTGATAGCCTCCGTTTTCACTTATTTTGACACGATCGCGGCCAGCTCCGGTTCTCGTTATGTAGCGCTTGCCTCCAAATTGCAATTGCTCTCGCAGCGTCTGGCGAAGAATGCCGAGGTCGCCAGTATCACAGGGGATTCGGAAGCCTTCGATCAACTGCACGACACTCGCGCACAATTTGCTGCGATCTTAAAAACTCTCGACATGGGCGATGACAATCTGGCGCCGACAGCCGACTCGGCACGGATCAGACTGGACACGCTGTTAACCAAATGGCCCCGTTTGGTCGGATATCTCGATCAATTGGAACAGGGACGTTCGGTATTGGTCACCCTGGAACGGGGCGCTTCACTGCAACGCGGTATGCTCAAGCGCGCCGAACAGGTGACCACAACTGCACCACCTGCGTACGCTCAGAAGGCCAACCGTTTCCAGTTGTTGCTCGAGCAAACGGTGGGGGCGGTGCAAACGGTACAAACCTCGACCTCAACCGAAGGTCTTTCAGAGTTGCCGGAAAAGATGCGTACTGCGCAATTGCTGTTGAGCGAGATGCCGCAAACCGATCCCAACGTGCTCGCATTGAAGGATGAATTCGACAGTTATCAAAACGTGGTGGGCTTTATTGCTGCCAACAAAGATAACGTGCTGACCTCACGCAAGGCCGCTCAAGGTCTGATGGAAGAAGACACCCAGATGCTGGCATTGACGCAGAATTTGGTGAAGAGTTATGAAGATGCCAGCTCGGGCCGGGCTTCCAGTTTCGTCGTGGCGTTCTCGGGCGGGATGTTGTTGCTACTGCTGTTGTTGTTATCCAAGATCTACCTTGACGAATCCCAGCGCCGCGAACGTGAGTCGGCCAAGCTTAATCGCCAGAACCAGCAGGCGATTCTGCGTTTGATGAACGAATTGTCGGACTTGGCCGACGGCGACCTGACCGCCAAAGCCACGGTTTCTGAAGATATCACCGGTGCGATTGCCGATTCGATCAACTACACCACGGACGAATTGCGCAAACTGGTATCGCGCGTCATTGCAACTTCGCTGCAAGTGTCGAAAGCGACCACCGATGCCGGCACGATCACCAAAGGGCTTCTTGCTGCAACCCAAAAACAGGCGGCCGAGATTCGGGATGCGGGCGGCGCGGTGGAGTTGATGGCCAAATCGATTCAGGAAGTTGACCGAAGCGCGGCGCAATCTTCCGAAGTGGCGCGCCGCACCCTGGAAGTAACCGAACAGGGTGCGCGATCGGTACAGAATTCCGTGGCCGGCATGGGCGGCATCCGCGAGCAGATTCAGGAGACCTCCAAGCGTATCAAACGTCTGGGTGAAAGCTCGCAGGAGATCGGCGAGATCGTTGACCTGATCTCGGACATCACGGAACAAACCAACGTGCTGGCATTGAACGCGGCGATCCAAGCGGCTTCAGCGGGTGAGGCGGGGCGCGGATTCGCCGTGGTGGCGGAAGAAGTTCAGCGCCTTGCGGAACGTTCCGGCGAGGCGACCAAGCAGATCGGTTTGCTGGTCAAGACCATTCAGGGCGATACCCAAGACGCGGTTTCCGCGATGGAAAAGAGCACACAGGGTGTGGTCGAAGGCGCACGACTGTCCGATGAAGCGGGCAGATCGCTGTTGGAGATTGAACGTTCGACACGCGAACTGACCGACCTGGTGAACAGCATCTCGGTCTCCACCCAAGTGCAGACCGATATGGCGCAGGAAGTCGCTTCGGTTATGGCTGACATTTTGAAAATTACCGAACAAACCTCGAAAGGCACACAACTCACCAGCGCCTCCGTGTCCCAGCTTGAGAATCTGGCCCGGGAATTAAGCGGTTCCGTCGCAGGCTTCAAACTGTAAGGACTAGTGTGTCCGCATCGTTCAACTCTTTGCCGTTGTTGTCGGTCAAATCCGAGCTTGATAACTCGATAGCCGCGATTAGCCGCGAGCTGGAGAATTTCTTCGTTTCAGGCGGTGACCTGCAGTCGTTGTCGTTCGCCATTGCCGAATTGCACCGGGTGCGCGGTGTCCTGCAGATCCTGCCTTTGCCCGGGCTGGTGGTATTTTGCGATGAACTGAGAAAACTGCTGGATGAGTTCGCCAAACGTCCGCAGGATACTTCGCCGATGAGCCAGGATGCGATCCGTCGGGCGCTGTTCGGTATCACCCATTATCTCGATGCAATCGTGGCCGGAGCACCCAATGCCACGTTGAGACTGTTCAACGAGTACCAGGAGCTGCATCAGGCGCGCGGTCTGGACATGGCTTTTGAAGTCGATCTGTTCTTCCCCGACCTGCATGTTGAGTTGCCCTCTACAGTATTGGGCGAGCCACAACTGGACGATGCACACACCCGCATCAAGAGTGCCCGTATGCAGTATCAGCAGAACCTGCTGAAATGGCTGCGGCATGACGGTACGGTTCCGGCTCTGCGCGGAATGATGGCTGCGGTACGCACTGTGATGCTTTGCGTTGCGCAGGATCAGCAACGCGCTTTTTGGTGGGTAAGCGGCGGGTTGTTGAATTGTGTGATGCACGACGGTGTTCCTCCCGAGTTGAACATCAAAAAGTCACTGAGTCGCATTGACCAGCGGATGCGCGCACAACTGGAGAACAGCCCTTACGACGAGGACACCGCACTGAACGAGATGTTGTATCTGATTGCCCGCAGCCACACCGTGAGCGAGACGGTAGACAGTATCAAAAAGACATTTGAGTTGGATGATTATCTGCCGGATGAGCCGCAACTTCCGCCCAGCGAGACTGCCGCCCTGCTTGAAAACATGCGTTCCCAATTGTCTGCCGCCGATGAATCCTGGGAACACTGTGTCGCCGGTGACACCGCATCCTGCAAACGTTTCGTTGATCAAAGCGAACAGTTGTACCAAATGGCCGATCAGCTCGACCGCAATACATTGCAGTTCTTGTGCAAACAGATCCACAACATCGCCGTAAATTCGGATGACACGGAACGGGCGCAGCGCGTCGCTATGGATATGGCGATGGCGCTGTTGCTGCTCAGCAGCGGTATCGAACACTATCAAAATCTTGGCAGCGGTTTTCACGATCAGGCGCGTATCCTGAGCCTGCGCCTGCAGGAAGGCATGATGCGTTTGCCGGAAGATGCGACCAAGCTGGAAAATCTGGTTGCACTCTATTGCGAGATGGAACAGCGCGAAGTGATATCGCCCTTGGCCATCGAGATGCAGAACAACCTGCAACACATCGAACAGTATTTGAATGCGATATTCTCCGACCGGCCCAAGCGCCCCGAGCTGACCCAGATCAACCGGTTGCTGAGCCAGGTACAGGGGGGGTTGCACATCTTGTCGCTGGATGTCGCGGAACATCTGCTCACGACCCTGCGCCAAGTCACCGAGCGTTATCACAATGGTGAATTACCTTCGGCCAAGGAGATGCGCACGGTCGCCGATGCCATCAGCATCCTGGGCGATTATGTCCACGGCCTGACCCTGGGACAGAAACCGGATCCGCTGGCATTGAGCAAAGTGTTGCATGATCTGGAAGATGCCTTCGCCAGCGCGGGTCACACCGATTCCAGCATTCCGGAAGAAGTCATCGTTCCGCCGGGCGTCTCGATCCGGTCCGGCGACGAGGACGCGGAGCTACTGGAAGTCTTTCTCGAAGAGGCGCAGGAAGTCATGGAGACGCTGCGTGCCAATCTGGATATCTCACGCCTGCATCTGGATAGCCGCGAACCCTGGGTGACCATACGGCGCGGCTTTCATACGCTTAAAGGCAGCGGGCGCATGGTGGGGCTGACCGACTTGGGCGAGGTCGCCTGGGCGGTCGAACGCGCGATGAACAAATGGCTGGCGGAGAACAAACAAACCACGCCCGCGATCCTGGAGATGGTGGGAGATGCCGAGGTGTTGTTCCAGCACTGGGTTGATATGCTCAGAAGCGGCAGCACAACCGCGCATATCGACACCTCCCATCTGCTTACTTTGGCGGACTGTATAGAAAACGGCACTCCGCTTCCGCTGCCCGCTGCGAAGGATCCGGCGACCCCAGCAGAAACTGCCAGTCCCGAGGATGAAACACCGGTGCAGATCGGCTCGGTCAGCATCGAACCCCTGCTGTTCCGTATTGCCTCTGAAGAGGCCGCGCAACTGGTGCGCACTTTGAAGAACCACCTTGCCGGGCTGCGCGAAGCCGAGGCAGCAGTAGTCACTTTCGATTTCATGCGTACTGCGCACACCTTGGCCGGTGTCAATCGCAACATGGGTTTCTGGTCAACCGCCGAGCTTGCCTATGCGCTTGAACAATGGCTTGCTGCCCGTGTCGACAAGAATGGCTGCCTGAATTCGAATCGGTTTGAACTGCTCGAAACAGTCATCCGCACGCTGGATGAACTGTGTGAAACGATCCGCGACCGCAGAGAACCCCTCCCGCAACCCGAATTAATTTCAAGACTGCATAACGACGAGGATGTTGTCGCCAAACTTGAAGTTGATAGTGTTCCAAATATTGAACATGAAAGCGTTCCAACTATTACTCCGTTGCCGGCAGAACCGGAAACCACTCCAACCTTCCGCCAAGAAGTAGCGGCACCGCCCGACGAATCGCTGGCGGATATTGTTCCTGCCCGCCAAAAACAGCGTGCTGTTAACGATGAGGTGGATGCACAGCTTTTGCCCATCTTTTTGGATGAGGCGAACGAACTCTATCCCCAGATCGGCAGTATTTTGCGCGCCTGGCGCGAGGACCCCGACAACGCACAATTGGGGCGCAACCTGCAGCGAAGCCTGCACACACTCAAAGGCAGTGCACGAATGGCGGGCGCGATGCGGCTGGGTGAATTGACTCACCGCGTTGAAGATCGTGTAAGCAAATCCATTGTCCGCAATACACTGGACGACGCGTTGTGGACTGAGTTGGAAAGTTATCTTGATCGAATCGCCAGTGCCATCGATCACCTGCATGTACCCCAGGAAGGCGGGATTGTTGAAGACGAGGTACTTCCCGGTGCTGTTACAAACGCATCCCGTGTTACCCCTCACGCAACCGGCCCGGTCCTGGAGGTCGGAGCCGAACGCGCAATGCAAGCCGCCTTGTTGCGTGTGCGTTCCGACACCGTGGACAGGTTGGTCAACGAGGCTGGCGAGATCAGCGTGGCACGTTCCCGCGTCGAAGCCGAGTTGCGCGAATTCAAGGTTAGCGTGCTTGAGCTTTCAGACAGTATCAACCGCCTGCGCAAGCAATTGCGCGAGGTCGAGATACAAGCCGAAGGCCAGATGCAGGCGCGTGTCACCACAAGCGGTGATAGCGCGCAACAGTTCGACCCTTTGGAATTTGACCGCTTCACCCGCCTGCAAGAATTGACCCGTTTCATGAATGAAAGCGTGCATGACGTGCAAACGGTGCAACAGTCGTTGTTGAACAATCTGAATGAGACGACCGCCGCACTGTCTTCTCAGGCACAACTCAATCGTGATCTGCAACAAGGTTTGATGTCCATTCGCATGGTGCCGTTCGGCAGTATCGGCGAGCGGCTCTATCGTGTCGTGCGCCAAACGGGTAAAGACACGGGAAAAAGGGCGAACCTTGAGTTGTCGGGAACCGAGATCGAGCTTGACCGCAGTGTGCTGGAGAAGATGACGGCGCCATTCGAGCACCTGTTACGCAATGCCATCTCGCACGGCCTTGAATCACCCGAACAACGCGCCCAGGCGGGCAAGGCACCCATCGGAGAGATCAGATTATCCCTGCACCACGACAGCAACGAAGTCGTATTTGAATTCAGCGATGACGGTTGCGGATTAAATATTTCCGGTATCCGCAAGAAAGCACTCGAAAACGGCATCATCAATGACGGCGAGACCTTCACCGACGAACAAGTGATGCAACTGATCTTCACTGCCGGCTTGTCTACTGCAAACGAAGTCACTGAAATTTCGGGACGGGGCGTCGGGTTGGATGTGGTTCGCAGTGAGATTTCGTCCTTGGGAGGCCGCATTGATGTCGCATCCGAGACCGGTGTCGGTGTGCGTTTCAGCATCCATTTGCCGCTGACACTCGCGGTCACAAAAACACTGTTGGTACGTTCAGGGCACAACACCTATGCCGTTCCTTCGACTATGGTGGAACACGTGCAACAACTCAAGCCCGGTGAAATTACGGATATCTATCGCAAGAACTTTGTGGATTGGCAAGGGCGCCGTTACGGGCTGCACTACCTGCCCCGAATGCTGGGCGATGATGAAGCCGAGATCGTCAGCCAACCCCACAATCCGGTGTTGTTGCTGCGCAGCGGCGAGCATCGCATTGCATTGCATGTCGATACCTTGTTGGGTAACCAGGAAGTGGTGGTGAAAAACATCGGACCCCAGCTCGCCCGCCTGCCCGGTATCGCGGGTGCGACGGTATCCAGCAATGGCCAGGTCATTCTTATCATCAATCCGATCGCTTTCGCCCAGCGCATCGCGGTCACGCGCAAGGTGACCCGAAAAGTTTCCGCAGAAGCGGTACGCAGAATACCGCTAGTGATGGTGGTGGATGACTCTCTGACCGTGCGCAAGATCACCAGCCGCCTGCTGGAACGTGCCGGATATCAGGTCGTCACGGCCAAGGATGGTATCGATGCTCTGGAGCAGCTGGCAGACATCACCCCGAGTCTCATGCTGCTGGATATCGAGATGCCGCGTATGGACGGATTCGAACTGGTCCGACGTTTGCGTCTGGACAGCAGGACCCGCGCGCTGCCGATCATTTTCATCACCTCGCGAACAGCCGACAAGCACCGCAACTATGCTTTGGAATTGGGCGCAAACGAATATATGGGCAAACCCTTCCAGGAAGTCGAGTTACTGCAACACATTGCGCATTTCATCGATGAGACCAAACATTGATGTGTTCGCCCGGCACGGATTCACCGATCTAAACCGTTTTACTTTTGCGTTCAACGCATGAGTCCAAGGAGGGGAAATGGGTATTTTTGACTGGTTTTCAGCTTTGTCGCGGGGTGATGAAAAGGCGGCACAGACTGTCTCCTCAACCCAGCCCCAAGGCGGTATCCGCGACGAGGCTGTCATTCAGGGATTGGATTTTGTAGCGGCCATCGAAGCGCACCGCAAGTGGAAACAGCGCTTGACCGCATACGCCGAGGGGAATTCTAGCGAGAGCCTCGATCATGCGGTCATTTGCCGGGATGACCAATGCGCCCTTGGCAAATGGATCTACGGGCAGGGTGCCAAGCACACCGGACATCTGCCTTTGTTCCACCAGCTGAAAGCCAAACATGCGCAATTCCATATTAGCGCCTCACAGGTTGTCGAACTTGTGCAAAATGCGCAACAGGATGCTGCCATGGAACTCATCTTGCACGGCGAGTTCTCCAAGAATTCGCGGGAAGTACAGACTTTGATCTCCAAGTTGTTTGTGGAAATGAAAGAGTAGTTACTCGGATCCAATGCCCGGCACCTTGCGGAATTGTGAAGGCGGGAACGGAAAGCTACAATGTCGGCATGACTGAAATGAATCTTACCCACCACTTCCTCATCGCCATGCCCGCGATGACCGACCCCTTCTTTGCCAAATCGCTTACCTACGTGTGTGAACACAACCAGGAGGGGGCAATGGGAATCGTGGTGAACCGGCCGATCAGCCTGACCCTGAGCGAACTCTTTGCCCAGATCAACCTGCCACTCAAACAATCCGAACTTGACGATCTGCCGATTCATTTCGGAGGTCCGGTACAGACCGACCGCGGCTTCGTCCTGCACGAAGCCGGGGGCAACTGGCAATCCACCATGCAGGTCAACGACAAAATCGAACTCACCACTTCAAAAGACATATTGCAGGCGGTGGGTGAAGGGCATGGCCCGCAGCACATGCTGGTCACATTGGGTTACGCAGGATGGTCACAAGGACAACTCGAACAGGAAGTTGCCGCAAATGCCTGGTTGAGCGTGCCCGCAAACGAGCACATCCTGTTCGACCTGCCAGCGGAAGAACGCCTTCCGGCTGCGATGGCGTTGCTCGGTGTCGATTACGCCTCGTTATCGGATGAAGCGGGTCATGCGTGATCACGCGACGCTCAGTTCCAGTTATTTCGTGCGTTTCACCCGGCTTTTCCCCCTTGCAAAATTTCAAACCCGGGTTTCCAAGCATGAATAGTGGCCTTCACCCGGGCACATTTTTCGCATTCGATTTCGGCACCAAACGTATCGGTATCGCCGTCGGCAATTCTGTATCGTGCACGACACAACCGCTGACCACCATCAACGACGAGAAAAACGACGCTCGTTTCGCGATCATCGCGACGCTGCTCGCGGAATGGCAACCGGCTGCCCTGGTAGTCGGCTTGCCGCTCAACGATGACGGGACGCCGCACGAGATGACGGCACTGTGTCGCCGCTTCGCAAACCGCCTCAAAGGCCGGTTCAATTTGCCGACGATTCTGGTTGATGAGCGGTATACTTCCGCCGCCGCGAGTACAGTCCTGGACGACGAAGGCATTCACGGCCGCAAGCAAAAGTCCCTGATTGATCAGTATGCTGCGCAACAGATACTGCAAGCGTATTTCGATGAACCCAGCGCAGGAATCTACGCATGAACAACCCACAACTGAACAAGAACGGTGAGCTACAACATCTGTTGAGCACCGAAGGGCTTCCCGCGCGCATCCTGCGCGACATCCTGGACAAGGCCGCCGGTTTCGTGAATATCGCCGGAGGTGGCGAGATCAAAAAGGTGCCGCTACTTCACGGCAAGTCCGTCTTCAACATCTTCTTCGAGAACAGCACGCGCACCCGCACCACCTTCGAGATCGCGGCAAAGAAACTCTCGGCCGACGTGGTCAACCTCAACATCGGTTCATCCAGCACCAGCAAAGGTGAGACCTTGCTGGATACGGTGGACAATTTGTGCGCCATGCATGCCGACATGTTCGTGGTGCGCCACTCTTCCAGCGGTGCGGCACACCTCATCGCGCAGCATGTCGCCCCGACTATTCACGTCATCAACGCCGGTGATGGACGCCACGCACACCCCACCCAGGCGCTGCTGGACATGTTCACCATCCGCCACTACAAAAAAGAATTTCACAACCTGAAAGTCGCCATCGTGGGAGATGTGTTGCATTCGCGTGTCGCGCGTTCGCAGATCCACGCGCTGACGACTCTGGGCGTACCCGAAGTGCGCGTCGTCGCCCCCAAGACCTTGCTGCCGACCCAAGTCGAAAAGCTGGGCGTACAGGTCTATCACGATATGGGGCAAGGCTTGAAAGATGTGGATGTGGTGATGATGCTGCGGCTGCAGAACGAACGCATGCAGGGCGCACTGCTGCCTTCGGCGCAGGAATATTTCAAATACTACGGGCTCACCCAAGAGCGCCTCACCGTGGCAAAAAGCGATGCCATCGTGATGCACCCGGGCCCGATGAATCGCGGTGTGGAGATCGACTCCAGCGTGGCGGATGGCGTCCAATCGGTCATCTTGCCGCAGGTCACCTTCGGTATCGCAGTGCGCATGGCAGTGATGAGCACACTGGCAGGAGCCAAATCATGAATATCCACATCAAGAACGGCCGCGTCATCGACCCCAAGAACAAACTCGACGCACAACTGGACGTATTCATCTCGGCGCGTCGTATCGCCGCCATCGGCAAAGCACCTGATGGTTTCGTCGCCGATCAGGTAATCGATGCCAAAGATCTCATCGTGATGCCCGGTCTGACGGATGTCGCCGCGCGTCTGCGCGAACCCGGTTACGAATATCGCGCCACCTTGGAATCGGAGATGTCCGCTGCTGTCGCAGGGGGTGTGACATCGCTATCCTGCCCGCCCGATACCGATCCGCCTCTGGATGAGCCGGGGCTGGTAGAGATGCTCAAGCATCGCGCGCGCAATCTGAACCAGTGCCGCGTATTCCCGCAAGGTGCGTTGACCTATGGATTGAAAGGAACGGAACTCACCGAGATGATCGAGTTGACCGAAGCCGGATGCAAAGCCTTCAGCCAGGCCGATGTGCCACTCACCGATACCCGCGTGTTGATGCGCGCGATGCAGTACGCCGCCACTTTCGACTACCGCGTGTGGCTGCGCCCGCAGGACAGCTTCCTCGCCAAGAACGGCGTGGCCCATGACGGTGAAGTTGCCACGCGTCTCGGCTTGCCTCCCATCCCTGTCCTAGCGGAGACGGTTGCCTTGTCCACCGCGCTACAGCTTGCGCGCGAGACAGGTGTCCGGCTGCACATCTGCCGCGTCTCCAGCGGTGCAGGTGTCGAGATGTTACGCGCCGCCAAACGCGAAGGGTTGAAAGTGACCTGCGACGTTTCGATGAATCACGTGCACCTCACCGAGATGGACATCGGCTACTTCGATTCCAACTGCCACCTCGTGCCACCCCTGCGCAGCCTGCGTGACCGCGACGCGTTACGTGCCGGACTCAAGGATGGCACCATCGACGCCATCTGCTCCAACCATTCGCCGGTGGATGAAGATGCCAAGCAGATGCCTTTCGCCGAGGCGGAAGACGGTGCGACAGGCTTGGAACTGTTACTGCCGCTGGTATTGAAATGGGCAGAGCAAGACAAGATACCGTTGCTGGATGCACTCTCGCGCATCACCATCAGTCCCGCACAATTGCTGGGTGTAAAGATGGGACACCTGAGCATCGGCGCGCACGCCGACCTCTGCGTGTTCGATCCAAAAGCTGCTTGGAAGGTTGAACCCGCCGCGCTCAAGAGCCAGGGCAAGAACACGCCATTCAACGGTTACGAGATGCAAGGTCGCGTGCGTTACACCTTGCTCGATGGCCAACTTGTTTTTCAACAATAAACAACCCGTCCTACCGCGCAGGCGGCGGGAATCCGGCAATACCAACGGTTCTGCGTATCGCGCATGGGCATTGTTGTTTTAACTGGATTCCCGCCTGCGCGGGAATGACGGTCTTAAGGAATAGTTAGCAATGAATCCACTTCTAGATTTCTCAGGTCTACCCCGCTTCGCCGAAATCAAACCCGAACACGTTTCACCCGCCATCGAGCAATTGCTCGCGGAGAATCGCGCACTCATTACGCGCTTGCTGGCGGATGAATCACTGCCCACATGGGAAGGTTTCGTGCGCCCGATGGAAGATGCGAATGAACGTCTGTCGCGCGCGTGGGGGCCTGTCGGACATTTGAACGCGGTGATGAACTCACCTGAATTGCGCGATGCCTACAACTCGACCTTGCCCAAGATCACCGCTTACTACGCCGAGCTGGGACAGAACCTGGCGCTGTTCCGGAAGTTCAAAGCATTGCGTAATAGTGCCGGGTTCGCCGGATTGAGCGTGGCACGCAAGAAGGTTATCGAAAATGAATTGCGTGATTTCCGTCTGGGCGGTGCAGAACTGCCCGATGACAAGAAATCGCGTTATCTCGCGGTGCAGGAACGCCAGTCCGAACTGTCCTCGCGTTTCTCCGACAACATTCTCGATGCGACCAACGATTTCACCCTGGTCATCGAGAATCGTGGCGAGTTGGATGGTCTGCCCGAGGACGTATTGCAGACCGCGCGCGAGGTCGCCCAGTCTGCCGATAAAACAGGCTGGTTGTTCACGTTAAAAGCCCCGTCTTATCTTCCTGTGATGCAGTTCGCCGACAACCGCGCTCTGCGCGAGAAAATGTACCGCGCCTATGCCACGCGCGCTTCCGAATTCGGCAAGCCGGAATGGGACAACACCCCACTGATGGATGAGATCGTCGCCCTGCGTGCAGAGGAAGCGCAGTTGCTCGGCTTCAAAAATTTCGGCGAACTTTCTCTTGCCGCCAAGATGGCGGAGACTCCGCAACAGGTGGCGAATTTCATGCGCGAGCTGGCGCAGCGTGCCCGGCCTTTCGCCGAAAAAGACCTGGTCGAATTGCGCGAATTCGCCAGGTCGAAATTTGGCATCCATGACTTGCGCTCGTGGGACGTGGCGTATGCCAGCGAAAAACTGCGCGAACAACGCTACGCCTTCTCCGAACAGGAGGTGAAGCAGTACTTCCCCGAAGATGCGGTGCTGGCAGGCTTGTTCAAATTGGTGGAGACGCTGTACGCCCTGCGTATCTATCCAAGCAAAGCCCCCGTTTGGCACGAGACCGTGCGCTTCTTCGACATCCGCGATGCGAAGGATAACTTGGTCGGCCAGTTCTACCTCGACCTGTATGCCCGCAACAGTAAACGCGGAGGTGCGTGGATGGACGATGTCATCACGCGCCGTCGTCTTGATGCGAAGATTCAAACACCTGTCGCGTATCTCAATTGCAACTTCTCCGCGCCAGTGGGCGGCAAACCCGCAGTATTCACGCACGACGAAGTACAGACCCTGTTCCACGAGTTTGGTCACGGCTTGCATCATCTGCTCACAGAAGTGGAAGATCTCGGCGTGTCTGGCATCAACGGTGTGGAATGGGACGCGGTCGAGTTGCCCAGCCAGTTCATGGAGAACTTTTGCTGGGAGTGGGACGTGCTGCAAGGCATGACACGGCACGCAGATTCCAACGCGAAATTGCCACGTGCGCTGTTTGACAAAATGCTTGCCGCAAAGAACTTCCAGAGCGGCTTGGCGACCTTGCGCCAGATTGAGTTCGCGTTGTTCGACATGCTGATGCACAGCAATTTCAACGTGGGCCAAGGCAAGAGCATCCTGCAATTACTGGATGAGGTGCGTGCCGAAGTGGCGGTGCTTATCCCGCCCGAGTTCAACCGTTTCCCGCAGAGCTTCTCGCACATTTTTGCGGGCGGTTATTCTGCCGGTTACTACAGCTACAAGTGGGCGGAAGTGCTTTCTGCCGATGCCTATAGTTTGTTCGAGGAAAACGGAGTACTGAATCCGGATATCGGCGCCCGCTTCCGCGCCGAGATATTGGCGATGGGCGGTGCGCGCCCCGCGATGGAATCGTTCACCGCCTTCCGTGGCCGCGCCCCTTCCATCGACGCGCTGTTGCGGCATAATGGACTCATCGAAGGCTAAGGAGTTTGCAATGAGACCGCTGTTTGTACTGTGTGCAATGGTGTTTCTTTCTACCGCTTACGCGGGCGAGCTTTATCGTTACATAGACAACAACGGCCGGGTGCAATACGGCGATAAACCCAAACCGGATGCTGAACGATTGAAGCTGGGTTATGAACCCGTGCCTGAAAAAAGCCTGCCCTACGAGACACGGAAAGCGATGCAGTTTTTTCCTGTGACGCTCTACACTTTCAATGAATGCGGCGCACCTTGCACCCATGCACGCAATTTGCTGGTTGATCGCGGCATCCCTTTCACTGAAGATACGCTGGCCACGAAAGAATCCTACGAAGAATTTCGCAAAACATCCGGCAACTCTCAAGTTCCAACGATGCTGGTAGGAAAGACTTGGGTTAAGGGTTTCCTCGCCGAGCAGTGGAACAAGGAACTCGATTTTGCGGGTTACCCCAAGACCGCTCTCTATCGCGCTAAACCCGCTACTGCAAAATGAAGATAGCTACCTGGAATGTGAACTCGCTCAAGGTGCGCCTGCCGCATCTGCTGGATTGGCTGGCAGCGAATCCCGTCGACGTAATTTGCCTGCAAGAGACCAAGACCGAGGATAAGAACTTCCCCCTGGCAGAGATTGAAGCGGCGGGTTATCAGGTCGCGTTCAACGGACAGAAGACCTACAACGGCGTTGCCATCCTGAGCCGCGATGCCATCAGCGATGTGCAGTTCGGCATCCCCGATTTTGAAGATGAACAGAAGCGTGTCATCGCCGCCACCATCAACGGCGTGCGTTTCGTGTGTGTGTATATCCCCAACGGGCAGAGCCTTGATTCGGACAAATACCAATACAAACTCAAATGGCTGGCCGCGTTGAAGTCGTGGCTAAAAGACGAGTTGGCGAAGTATCCCAAACTGGCGCTGCTCGGCGATTACAACATCGCCCCAGAAGACCGTGACTGCCACGACCCTGTGGCATGGCAAGGTAATGTGCTGGTGAGTGAGCCGGAGCGCGATGCTTTCAAAGGTTTGGTGGCATTAGGACTGCGCGACTCCTTCCGCCTGTTCGAGCAAGCCGAGAAAAGCTACTCGTGGTGGGATTACCGCATGATGGGTTTTCGTCGCAACTTCGGCATGCGTATCGACCACATCCTCATCAGCGCAGACTTGCAGTGCAGCGGCTGTGTCATAGACAAAGCACCGCGTAAGTTGGAACGGCCTTCGGATCACACGCCGGTGGTTGCGGAGGTGAATTGATGCGGATTTTGAAGTATGTACAACGAGTTTAGTACCCAAATTACGTTAGGAATAAACAATGGGAATCCAGTGTCCATCCTGCAGAGGTTTAATACTTCCAATCAAAACTATTGCCACAGGCAGGGCACAACTTTGCTCTCATTGCGGAGCACAACTGAAAAGAAAATTCAGCCCATACTTTTCACTAGGAATGTTGACTTTATATTTTTTACTGAAATACCTTTTTGTGAAATTCCTTACCTTTAGTGGGTGGTTGGCATTTTTGGTCGCATTGCTAATTGTTCTTGCTTTAGACGTTCTGTCTTCCGATATCTATGTCTCTTAATAAGTTATCCCTAGCCCAAGAGTCTACAAAAGCAGGCAGTCGCCATACTAAACTGCAATGAATCCTTCTCCACCCCTGTCTCAGCCCAAGGGTGGGCACGGTTGATTGTGTCCACGAGCAATCTGTTTCCCCTAATCACGCGTGGGCAATACTTGCCCACCCTACGTAACTTCAATGCCCGACATCCTTTTCCAAGACGAGCACCTTCTCATCGTCAATAAACCCGCCTGCCTGCTCTCCGTGCCGGGACGAGGCGAGGACAAACAGGATTGTCTGTCTACCCGCATTCAACTGCTATTCCCCGATGCCTTGGTGGTTCATCGCCTTGATATGGCGACTTCCGGTTTGATGGTGTTCGCGCGGGGTGAGGTCATGCAGCGTGAGTTGTCGCGGATGTTTCGGGAGCGTGAGGTGAGTAAGCGTTATGTGGCATTGGTAGAGGGGGATTTGTGGGAGGGCAAGTGCGAAGACAAAGGCAACTACCAGATCAAAAACTCCCCCTCCCTAGCCCTCCCCCGGAAGGAGAGGGAACGGTCCCGCGTTGTTGATGAGATGTGGGACGAAATCGATCTACCCATCGGAGCCGACTGGCCCAACCGGCCAAAACGCAAGATAGACTTCGAGTTTGGTAAGCCTTCACTTACGCGTTATCGTTTGCTGGGCGTGGACTCAATAGGTTCGCGCGGCGAATTCGGCGCATCCCCCGATATACCGCGCGAGCGCGGCACTCGGGACGAACGGGGTTTAGTTGTTTCGCGTCTTGAGTTAGAACCCATTACTGGACGCACACATCAGCTACGTCTTCACCTTGCCAGCATTGGTCATCCCATTATCGGGGATACTTTATACGGGGGACGTCCCGCGCCACGATTGATGTTGCACGCGACGTATTTGCAGTTTACGCATCCCGCCAACGCTAGGCCCTTGTACTTCGAGAGTGACGCCCCATATTGAGCCGCGTGTCCGTTATAATCCGCGCCGATTGTTGTCCCACCTTTTAAGGATTTTGCATGCCGTTGCCTAAACCTTTTGTCGCAATTCCACTTCTCGTTATTGCAGTTTTCGCGGCTTTGTTCGCTGCTTACACTTGGCTGGCTTTGACGTGGAATTATTCTGAAGGCGAGCGTGCGGGTTTCATGCAGAAGCTTTCCAAGAAGGGCTGGCTGTGCAAAACTTGGGAAGGTGAACTTTCTTTGGTAGCGCTACCCGGCGCAGCCCCCGAAAAGTTTTTGTTCACCGTGCGTGACGATGCGGTAGCCGACAAAATCAACAAGCTTGTTGGCCAGCGCGTGTCATTGGTCTATGCGGAGCACAAGGGCATCCCCAGCAGTTGCTTCGGTGATACTCCTTATTTCGTCGAAGATGTAAAAGCAGTTCAACCTTGATCGATTTTTTTCAAAATAGAGGATTCAGATGAAACGTTTCGCCATTTTCTTGACCATCGTTCTGACCAGTCTTTCACTGCTCGCGGTCAACGCGGAAGCCAAACGCTTCGGCGGCGGCGGTAGCATCGGCAAACAGCGCAGCATGAGCGCACCGCCGCAAAAAGCGGATGCCGTGCCTGCTCAACAAGCAGCTCCCGCAGCCGGTGCGACCGCTGCCAAACAGCCAAACAAATGGCTGGGCCCCTTGGCAGGCATTGCCGCCGGTTTGGGTTTGGCCGCGCTGTTCTCCCATTTTGGACTGGGTGAAGGCATGGGCATGTTGCTGATGATTATTGCGGGCGCGATCGCCGTGTTCTTCGTCATCTCGATGTTGCGCAAGAAGCAGCAACCGGCGATGCAATACGCGGGTTCTGGCGCACCTTACACAGGCTCTCAACCGCCCACACAGCAACCTTTGAGCGGAGGCAGTGCTGCTCCAGCAGTTGAACCAGTCGCAGCCGCTAACATCCCGGCTGATTTTCCGGTGGATAGTTTCTTGCGCGGCGCCAAGACGACGTTCATCCGCCTGCAGGCAGCCAACGACCGCAAAGATTTGAACGACATCCGCGAATACACCACCCCTGAGATGTACGCCGAGATCTCGATGCAGATGCAAGAGCGCGGCAATGCGGAACAAAAGACCGATGTAATCTTCGTCAATGCGAGCCTGCTTGAAGTGGTGACCGAGAACGACACCGCTACGGCCAGCGTGCGTATGAGCGGCCAGATCCGTGAGGACAACGGTGCGCCGGAGAATTTCGACGAAATCTGGCACGTGCAAAAAGATTTGAAGGACGACAAGGCAGTCTGGCTACTGTCTGGAATCCAGCAGGTTTAGAATTGAAATTGCGGGCCGCCACGCGATAAATCGCTTCCCGCTTTATCCGGATCCGCCTCGATAATCCTTGTCAGTAGTTTTCGCGGCCTGTAACTTTTTCCAATCGCAAATTAAAAATGCCCGCCCCTACTCAAGTAGGAAGCGGGCATCGTGTGTATTGCTAAGTTGCGATTATTTTTTGTCGACCTGCCCCAGCTTGCGCCAAGTCTCCAACAAAGTATCCGGATTGAGCGACATGGTCTGAATGCCGATTTCCATCAACCATTGCGCGAAGTCGAAGTGATCCGATGGGCCTTGGCCGCAGATGCCGACATATTTGCCTTTGCGGTTGCAGGTCTCGATGGCCATCTTGAGCAAGGCTTTCACGGCATCGTCGCGTTCGTCGAAACGATCAGCGACCAAGCTGGAGTCCCTATCCAGACCCAGCGTGAGTTGCGTGAGGTCGTTGGAGCCGATGGAGAAGCCGTCGAAGTATTCGAGGAACTGTTCCGCCAGCAAGGCGTTGGACGGGATCTCGCACATCATGATGAGACGCAGGCCATTCACCCCGCGCTTCAGTCCGTTCTTCTCCAAGGTGGCGACGACTTCGCGTTATCAGATGCCGATCCGATTCAATGTCTTGACCACAGCGATTGAAAATCAAACGAAAGCTGGCGACGATGATAAGCCGACAACAAATGAATAATGGATAGGAAATCCACCCCCTCATTGGGCGGGTTCGATGGAGGCATTGCAGAGGAAGAAGGATATTCCGTCGATCGGGTATAACTCAAACTGCTTCAGCGGATGCTGAACATAATTGGTCAGGCAGTTGTATCGTGATGTTGGAGGCGCATAATACTCACAGGCAGTTTCCTTCAAACAAACGGAGGTCATGATGCGCCGTATTTATACTGGTCTGTTGTTCTTTTGGGCATCCTTTGGTTCACACGCGGCTGAGGCGAACAAACATTTTCATACTGCCAAACATGCGCCTGTTGCGATGCATTACACGCTTTACGTGCCGGAAGATCATGAGCTCAAGAGTGCAGTGCATTCCGACTTCAAGCCCGTCGACCCGGACTTTTCCGCGCCACAGTTGGCCACTTCCGATCTTTCGTTCGCCGAGCTGACTCAAAGTCAACAAAATCTTGTCAATGTTTTGAGCGCGCTACATTTGAAGCGGATGAGCCTGCAAAACGAACAAATGAAACTTTCCTTCCGTCCCGGCTCCGCTGTGATGGAGACAGAGCATCTGAAAGTTGCAGTGCAATCCGATTCTGCCTCAGTCACCTGGCACAAAACATTTTAGGTGAAGCAGCCCCCTTCGGTAATCGGGGAAGCACTACTCAATCCATTGCGATACAGCGATAGCGATAGAGCGGGAACTGTGGTCTGTCCCTGATTGTTTCAATATGTAAGGCGTAATTTTTTGCGAGCAACACAGCATCGCAACGAAACTTGGGTTTTGCGAGATGCCCTGCGGGGGAGCATCGGTTGAATGCTTCCCTACGACGGCATGACCCGTACAGGTTCAAAGGGTGTGTCTCACTGCCTGAATGGCAGACCCCTAGCGAGGGTCGCAAGGTACTGGAAAGGGCGGGAAAAGACAAGCTCAGCCCCCTTGGGTGAGGGCCATGGCTGAAAAGGGATGAGCGTGAATGTTAGCGATGTGAGTGTTACTCGATCAATTGTGAGCCTCCCACATTCAATACACTACGTCTGCCCTGTGCCTGTAATCGCTACCAGATCCAAGTATGTTCGGCTGAAGAAAGCGCGGGCGTGCCATTCGGATTCGCTCCACCTGCAACCAGTACCTCACCACTGGATAACAGCGTGGCGGTATGCTGAATCCGCGCCACTGCCATGCTGGCCACGGTAGACCAAGCGTCAGCCAAAGAATCGTAGAGTTCGACCGAGGCACCGCCATCGCCGCGTCCCGCCACTACAAGCACTTTGCCATTGGATAGCAGCGTAGCGGTGTGGTTATACCGAGCGTGAGCCATGGCGGCACCTGCCGACCAAGTATTGGTGGCGGGATCGTACAATTCGACAAAAACTTGAGGGGTCTGTAGAACATCATAATATCCCGCCGCCATCAGCACTTTGCCATTGGATAGAAGAGTGGCTGTGTGCCAACCTCGTGCTTTAGTCATGCTGGCAGCTACCGACCAAGTGTTGTTCGCCGGGTCGTACAGTTCGGCCGAGGTAAATGGATCGCCACCATTTGCTCCGCCCGCCACCAATACCTTGCCATTTGATAGCAACGTGGCGGTGTGACGATGCCGCGCAGTTGTCATCGAGCCTGCCGCAGACCAAGTATTACTTGCGGGGTCATATATTTCAGCAGAGGCGAGCGCGCCAGCTCCCCCTGCATTGGCCCCTCCCGCCACCAATACCTTGCCATTTGGTAGCAACGTAGCAGTGTGATTAAAGCGCGCACCAGCCATGGTGTTTGCTATCGACCAAGTATTGGTAGCCGGATCGTATAGTTCAGCTGAGGAAAGCGGATTAAAGTCATTCCATCCTCCAGAAATCAGCGCTTTGCCATTGGGTAGCAGAGTAGAGGTGTGGTGGGAACGTACCGTTGCCATGGTGTTTGCTCCCGACCATGTGTTGGTGGCAGGATCGTAAAGGTCGGCAGAGGGAAGCGAGTTATAAGTAGACCCTTCACCACCTGTTACCAGCACCTTGCCACTGGAGAGAATCGTGGCAGAGTGAAAGGATCGCGTTGCCTTCATGGTACCAGCTGCTGACCACGGATTGTCGGTGGGGGTGAAGATGTCAGTCGATGTGGCTGTTCCGCCTAGTGTTGCAATAGTGATTGCACCGGTTGCTACACCGCTTGGCACCGTAACGGTTAACGAGCTAGTTGTTGCAGCCGTTACTGTGGCACTGATACCCCCGCTAAACAATACGGTATTGTCGGCAAGAAAGTTGCTGAAATTCGCTCCTGAAATAGTGACTGGCGTGCTCGCCGAGCCGACTGTAGGGTTGACGCTGATAATAGTTGGCGCATTAGGTGGGGTGTATCCCGCGCTTACGATGAAGGTTTCAGCCGATGTGGCAGCTCCATCCAAAGTTGTAACTGTGACCTGCCCTGTAATGGCACCGCTTGGTATCGAAACAGTCAGTGAGTTGGTTGTAGAGGCCGTTATTGTTGCGTTGACCCCCCCGCCAAACGAAACGGAGTTATTCACTATGGAGCCGCTGAAGTTGGTTCCTGAAATGGAAACCAATGTGCCTACGCTACCTGTGGGCTGGCTGAATCCTGTCACAGTAGGTGCGGCGGTCAATGAAGTTGCTTCGTGCACTGACAAAATATTCCCTGTCGATGTGGAATTGGCAATCGTTACTGCCCCCCCCGGTGTTACTGGCTGCGTCACTATCAAGGTATCCAGAACAGCATCGAAGCCTGTATGGTCTGCATTGAAGGGTGTGGTGATAAGGTTGAAGTTGGATGAGTCAACATTGGCAACACTCATGTAGGGGGTCAGTATTTGGCGAACGACAAGTTCAATCGTTGCGATTTCGATCTCAGTCGGCGGGCTCGGCATCGCACCTGTGCCAGCAAAGACGGAATCCACATCAAGTCCCTGAACATTAAACCAGTTCCTGATGATCATGTCGGTGAACGGGTGAACGTTCGCATTTCCAGAGGTTGTCGCGATGCTATAGAGATTACCAACTTTAATCAGGTATGGCGCGGTCATGCTCGTGACATCCACAGAATATCTTCCGTCTTGCGAAGTGGTTTCTGAGGCTTTATTGCCGTGCTTGTCTTTTACTGAGATGGTGGCATTTGCGATAGGCAATCCAGTGGCAGCCGTACCAGAAAGTGTAGTGCTGTTGTTTCTTGGATTGTCCCCGCCGCCGCCGCACCCAAGCAAAACTATTGCGATGGCACCTAACAGAAACTCCGTTTTCAACCCCATGGTGCGTCTCATTGAAATCCCTTTAATAATGAAGTTGGCAATAATCGCAAAGTTTGTGCACAGTTGAGTTGGCGCACATTAAATTTGACTGACACCCTGTAGACAGACAAACGAAATCTTTAGGGATAAGCTGGATAGGGACGCTATCACTTACATTCAGGATGGGCAATATGCCAAATTGCCTATATCTAGGCCTATATCTAGGCCTATATCTACTCCATCTCTATACCGTTCAAAATCACGCGACATTCGCCTTACTTCATGGGCGGTATGGATCTGTACGCGATGTGCGTATATGTTTATTCGGCTATGAATGGCGCAAACACAAAAATGCCCGCCACCAAATGAATGGTAAGCGGACATCAACGTGTCGCTTGGTCGTGATTACTTCTTCCCGACCTGCCCCAGCTTGCGCCAAGTCTCCAGCAAAGTATCCGGATTGAGCGACATGGTCTGGATACCGATTTCCATCAACCACTGCGCGAAGTCGAAGTGATCCGAAGGACCTTGGCCGCAGATGCCGACATATTTGCCTTTGCGGTTGCAGGTCTCGATGGCCATCTTGAGCAAGGCTTTCACGGCATCGTCGCGTTCGTCGAAACGATCAGCGACCAAGCTGGAGTCCCTATCCAGACCCAGCGTGAGTTGCGTGAGGTCGTTGGAGCCGATGGAGAAGCCGTCGAAGTATTCGAGGAACTGCTCCGCCAACAGAGCGTTGGACGGGATCTCGCACATCATGATCAAACGCAGGCCATTCACGCCGCGCTTCAATCCGTTCTTCTCCAAGGTGGCGACGACTTCGCGTGCCTCACCCACGGTACGCACGAAGGGGATCATCAACTCGACGTTGGTGTAACCCATTTTCTCGCGTACACGCTTCATGGCGCGGCATTCGAGTTCGAAACAATCGCTGAAGTTGGCGGCCACGTAACGACCTGCTCCACGGAAGCCGATCATCGGATTCTCTTCCATCGGTTCGTAGATCTCGCCGCCGATGAGTTTGCGGTATTCGTTCGACTTGAAGTCGGACATACGCACGATGACCTTCTTCGGCCAGAACGCCGCTGCCAAGGTGGCGACGCCTTCGGTGATCTTTTCTACATAGAACTCGACCGGGTCGGCATAACCCGCACAACGCTGCATAACCGCCTCGTGGATCTTGGAAGGCAGGCGGTTGTGTTCCAAAACGGCTTTGGGGTGGATTCCGATGAGGTTGTTGATGATGAATTCCAAACGCGCCAAGCCCACACCCGCCGATGGCATCTGTGCGAACTCGAACGCCAGCGTGGGGTTGCCCACGTTGAGCATCAGCTTCACCGGAATTTGCGGCAGTGCTTCTTCGCTGTGCACCACCACTTCGAACGGCAGCTTGCCGTGATACACGAAACCGGTATCGCCTTCGGCGCAGGACACGGTGACCGATTCGCCTTCTTGCAAAGCCGTGGTCGCATGGCCGCAACCGACGATGGCGGGGATGCCCAACTCACGCGCGATGATGGCGGCGTGGCAGGTACGACCGCCCCGGTTGGTGACGATGGCGGCGGCTTTCTTCATCACCGGTTCCCAGTTGGGGTCGGTCATGTCGGTGACCAGCACATCACCCGCTTGTACCTTGCTCATCTCGGAGATGTCGTGAACGATACGCACACGCCCCGCGCCGATTTTTTGACCAATGGCGCGACCTTCTACCAGCACGTCGCCGCGCTGTTGCAGACGATATTTCTCAGAGCCTCCGGCAGCCGCATTCGACTTCACCGTCTCGGGACGTGCTTGCAGGATGTACAGCTTGCCGTCCAGTCCGTCTTTGCCCCACTCGATGTCCATCGGGCGACCGTAGTGTTTCTCGATGGACATGGCGTAACGCGCCAGTTGCAACACGTCTTCGTCAGTAAGCGAGAAGCGGCGCTGGTCAGCGACAGGGACGGGTTCGATGCGGCATGAACGGCCAGCGGAACGTTGTTCGTCGAACACCATGCGTTGTTGTTTGGAACCCAGACCACGGCGCACGACCGCAGGGAAGCCTGCCGCCAATTGTTGCTTGTGCACGTAGAACTCGTCGGGATTCACCGCGCCTTGCACCACCATCTCGCCCAAGCCGTAAGACGACGTGATGAACACCGCATCACGGAAACCGGATTCGGTATCCATGGTGAACATCACGCCCGATGCGCCCAGGTCGGAACGCACCATACGCTGGATACCCGCCGACAAAGCCACGTCAGCATGGGTGAAATCTTTGTGTACGCGATAGGAGATCGCGCGGTCGTTGTAGAGCGAAGCGAATACTTCACGGATAGCGTGCAGGATGTTGTCGATGCCGTGGATGTTGAGGAAAGTCTCTTGCTGACCCGCGAAGGAAGCGTCCGGCAAGTCTTCTGCGGTGGCAGAGGAGCGCACGGCGAAGCTGCCTTCTCCTTCGGCGACCAGCTTGTCGTAGTGGGTGCGTATCTCAGCATTCAAACGGTCTGGCAGCGGTGCTTCAACGATCCAGCTGCGGATCATCCGGCCCGCTTCAGCCAGTGCCGATACATCATCGACATTCAGTTTGGAAAGTTTTTCTTCAATGCGTTTATCCAGTCCGTCATTCGCCAAAAAGTCGCGGTAAGCCTGCGCCGTGGTGGCAAAGCCGCCGGGGACATGAACGCCCGAAGAACTCAGGTTTGAGATCATCTCGCCGAGCGAAGCGTTCTTTCCGCCCACCTCGGGAATGTCCGCGATACCGAGGGACTGGAATGGAATGACGTAGGGTTGCATGACTTTCTCCTGATGATTAGTAACTA
>CAYROQ010000029.1:10001-30929 GCA_964425955.1 uncultured Sideroxydans sp. | reverse complement strand
GCCTCGGAGGGAGCTTCACCGCCCACGTTCGAGGTGGTGAAGAACACCGCCTCGATAAGGTCGAAATCCTTTTCTTCGCGCATGCGTTGCATGAGCACCGAGCCCACCATACCGCGCCAACCGATCAAACCGACTTTCATGACTATCCTTTAGCTCACAGGGCGGCGACGACCGCATCACCCATCTTGGAACAACCCACCTTCTGCATACCCGCCTCGAAGATGTCAGCCGTGCGCAGGCCTTGCTGCAACACCTTGCGCACAGCACCTTCGATACGTTGCGCATTGGCTTCGTCGTTGAAGGTGTAACGCAACATCATCGCCACCGACAGGATGGTCGCCAATGGATTGGCAATGTCCTTGCCTGCGATGTCTGGAGCGGAACCGTGGCTAGGCTCATACAGACCTTTGTTGTTCTGGTCCAGCGAGGCTGATGGGAGCATGCCAATAGAACCCGTCAGCATCGATGCTTCATCCGACAAGATGTCACCGAAAATATTACCGGTGACCACCACGTCGAATTGCTTGGGTGCGCGCACCAGTTGCATCGCCGTGTTGTCCACCAACATGTGGGTCAATGCAACCTCAGGATATTCTTTGGAGAGTTCGGTCATCACCATACGCCATAGCTCAGTCGTCTCCAGCACATTGGCTTTATCAACTGAACAGAGCTTTTTGTTGCGCTTCATCGCAATACCGAAAGCGACGTGACCGATACGAATGATCTCCGACTCGGTGTAACGCATAGTGTTCACGCCTTCGCGCTCGCCATTCGGCAATGTCGTGATGCCGCGCGGTTGACCGAAATACACGTCACCGGTAAGCTCGCGCACGATCATGATGTCCAGACCAGAGACGACTTCCGGCTTCAGTGTGGAAGCATTCGCCAGCTCTGGATAAAGCAACGCGGGACGCAGATTGGCGAACAGATTGAGTTCCTTGCGGATGCGCAACAAACCGCGCTCTGGACGTTTGTCACGTGGCAAGGTGTCGTACTGATAACCACCCACTGCACCCAGCAAGACCGCATCGGAGGCTTTCGCCAATTTCTCGGTCGATTGCGGAAAGGGATCACCTTCCGCATCATATGCCGCACCACCGAGATGGGCGTACTCCATCTCAATCTTCAGACCGTCGCTACGCAAAACTTCCAATACTTTCGCCGCCTGGGCAACGATCTCTGTTCCGATGCCGTCACCCGGCAAGACTGCGATTTTCATTTCTAACCCTTTTGAGATTTATGCAAATAACCACGGTTGCGAAGCACGATGCTTCGTTTCGAACGCACTGATATCACCCTGATGTTGCAAGGTCAGCCCGATGTCATCCAGCCCGTTCAACAGGCAATGCTTGCGGAACTCATCCACCTCGAATGGGTAGACGGCGCCAGCGGGTGTGGTGAGTGTCTGCCGCACCAGGTCGACGCCCAAAGCGTAACCACTCTGAGCCTCTACCGCCTTGAACAACTCGTCGATTTTGTCCGACGCCAACTTGATGGGCAGCATGCCGTTCTTGAAACAATTGTTGAAGAAGATATCGGCAAAGCTGGGCGCGATAATGACGCGGAAGCCATAATCGTCCAACGCCCACGGCGCGTGTTCGCGTGACGAGCCGCAACCGAAGTTCTCACGCGCCAACAACACTTGCGCGCCTTGGTAGCGCGATTGATTGAGTACGAAATCTTTATTGAGCGGACGTTTGCTGCAATCCATACCCGGTTCGCCGTGATCCAAATAGCGCCATTCGTCGAACGCATACGGACCGAAACCCGAACGTTTGATGGATTTTAGAAATTGCTTTGGAATGATCGCATCGGTATCAACATTGGCCCTGTCCAAAGGAGCAACCAAGCCGGTAAATTTCTCAAATTTTTGCATCACAGGTCAGCCGTATTTGCTCAGAGTATAAAAGTAAGTTCAGTGTATCGCCCTTCTCGGCAGCGACAGTTTCAGAGTTTGCTCACATCCACAAAATGTCCCGCGATCGCGGCCGCCGCTGCCATGGCCGGACTCACCAGATGAGTACGTCCGCCCTGCCCCTGCCGGCCTTCGAAGTTACGATTGGAAGTCGAGGCGCAACGCTCACCCGATGCCAATTTATCGTCGTTCATCGCCAGGCACATCGAGCAACCCGGATCACGCCATTCGAAACCTGCCGCGATGAAAATCTTGTCCAATCCTTCGTGTTCCGCTTGCGCTTTGACCAGACCCGAACCCGGCACCACCATCGCCAACTTTACGTTCTCGGCGACCTTGCCGCCTTTGGCAATTGCGGCAGCAGCGCGCATATCCTCAATACGACCATTGGTGCATGAGCCGATGAACACCTTGTCGATCTTGATCTCGGTGATCGGCGTGTTGGCCTTCAAACCCATATATTGCAAGGCACGCTCGATGTCGCTGCGTTTCACTGCATCAGGAATTTTCGCAGGGTCGGGCACAATGCCGTCCACGGGCAACACCATCTCCGGCGAGGTACCCCATGTCACTTGCGGTTTAATCTTTGCCGCATCCAGGATGATGGTGGCATCGAAATTCGCGCCGTCATCGCTGTGCAAACTGCGCCAGTAAGTCACCGCTGCATCCCACTGCGAGGCTTGCGGTGCGAAGGGGCGACCTTTGATGTAAGAAAAGGTGATTTCATCGGCCGCCACCATACCGGCACGTGCGCCGGCCTCAATGGCCATATTGCACAGTGTCATGCGACCTTCCATGCTCAAGTCGCGAATGGTTTCGCCGCCGAACTCAATGGCGTAGCCCGTACCCCCAGCCGTGCCGATTTTCCCGATGACTTCCAGTGCGATGTCTTTGGAAGTCACGCCGTGGCCTAACTTCCCGTCAACCTTCACCAACATCGACTTGGATTTTTTCGCCACCAGACATTGTGTCGCCATCACATGTTCGACCTCGGAGGTGCCGATGCCGTGTGCCAACGCGCCAAACGCGCCGTGCGTGCTGGTGTGCGAATCACCGCACACCACCGTCATGCCCGGCAATGTCGCGCCCTGTTCAGGCCCCATCACATGCACCACGCCCTGACGGATGTCGCCCATCTTGAATTCGGTGATGCCCAGTTCGTCACAATTCGCGTCCAATGTTTCGACTTGAAGACGCGAGATCGGATCCGTGATACCGGCCGCACGATTGGTGGTCGGAACATTATGATCCGGCACAGCAAGGATGGAATTGACGCGCCAAGGTTTGCGTTTCGCCATGCGCATACCCTCGAATGCTTGCGGGCTGGTCACTTCGTGTACCAGGTGACGATCGATGTAGATCAATGCCGTCCCATCGGGTTCTGTGCGAACCAGATGACTGTTCCAAAGTTTGTCGTATAGAGTTTGAGCGTTCATTTTGTTCCTTTTCGGGGCTGGGGATTATGCCACAGCAGGCCGTATCTACGCCAAGGTCAGCCGGTAACGGCAGGCACGTCGACCAATTTCACCAGGGCGTACTCCAAACTATCCGACAACGCATGCCAGCTCGCGTCGATGATATTGGTACTCGCGCCGACCGTGGTCCAGACGTAGCCTCCGCCCTGGAAGGTGATGAGCACACGCACTTGGGCAGATGTGCCGTTGCCGCTATCCAGAATGCGCACTTTATAGTCGATCAAACGCACCGTCTTCAGCACCGGATAGGCGGATGAGAGCGCGCTGCGCAGGGCGGTGGACAGCGCATTCACAGGCCCATTGCCCTCTGCCGCCATGAATTTCACCTCCTCCCCCACCTTCACCTTGGCAGTCGCTTCCGACAACAAGCCGCGACTTTGGCGCCGCTCGGTAATGACAAAATAATCGATCAGCTCAAACGGTTTCAGGTACTCGGGACGCAGGCGATGCAGCATCAGCTCCATACTGGCTTCTGCCGCTTCGAAAGTGAAACCGTCATGCTCCAGATGCTTGATGTGGTTGAGCACCTTTTGCGCTTTTTCATTGTCGAGTTCGATGCCCAAAGATTTAGCATGGAACTGGATGTTGCCGCGCCCGGACAGTTCGGACACCACCGAGCGCATCGCGTTGCCAACCAAAGCGGGGTCGATATGCTGGTAAGTGTCGGCAGCTTTCAGCATCGCCGCCACATGGATGCCGCCCTTGTGCGCAAAGGCGCTGTGGCCAATGTAGGGCGCATGGCTGTAATGCTTGAGATTGACCACTTCGGCCACGTAATGCGCCAGCGATGTCAATTCGCGCAATTGTTCCGGAGTCACCGCTTGCCTGTTCATCTTGAGTTGCAGATTGGGGATGATGGTGGTCAGATTGGCATTGCCGACACGCTCGCCGTAACCGTTGATGGTGCCTTGCACCTGGTCACAACCCCCGCGCACCGCCGCCAGCGAATTGGCTACGCCGCAACCGCTGTCGTTATGGCAGTGCGCACCCAACGGCGTGTTGATGTGTTTTTTTACTTCACGCACGATCTCTTCCACTTCCCACGGCAACTTGCCGCCGTTGGTCTCGCACAACACCAACCAGTCCGCGCCCGCATCCGCAGCGGCTTTTAAAGTCGCCAGCGCATAGTCTTTGTTGGCGATGAAGCCATCGAAGAAATGCTCCGCATCGAACATCACCTCGCGCCCCTTGGATTTCATGTAAGCCACACTGTCACGGATCATGGCGAGGTTCTCATCCAGCGTGGCGGAGAGCACCACCTTCACATGGTAATCCGAGCTCTTTCCCACCATGGTGACCACGGGCGTTGCCGCATCCAGCAGCGCCTGCAGATTGGTGTCTTGTACGCACTGCAAATTCTTCTGCCGGGTACGTCCAAACGCGGCCAACTTCGCCGCACCAAGGTTCAGCTTGGTCGCACGCGAGAAAAACTCGGCATCTTTCGGATTCGAACCCGGCCAGCCGCCCTCGATATAGTGGAAACCGAAGTCCGCCAAGCGTTTGGCGATGGCCAGCTTGTCATCGACCGACAAGGAAATATCTTCACGCTGCGTCCCATCCCGCAAAGTGGTGTCATACAAAAAGACTTGATTCATGGCGTTATCATAAATTGGGAGGGCGCGGATTTTATCATTTTGCAGGAGTACCAAGTATTGGCATGACTGGATAGCAAGGCAGGAAACTCGCAAAAGAGGCGTTAATGTTTCCGGGCACGGCTTTGCCATGCCATCAAAAACAGACCCGTCAAAGCCATAATCGTACTGAAGGTATACAACGCCGAAGCCCCCCAATGTTGCCAGATCGGTCCGCTGGCCAAGCCGCCCAATACGCCACCCGCGCCGTAGGTAAAACTGCCAAACAAGGCTTGCCCTTTGGACTGGTGCCGCCCCTTGAAGTACTCATGCACCAACCCGACCGAGGCGGCGTGATACGCACCAAAGGTCAGCGCATGCAGTACCTGCGCCAACAACAACAGCACGATGACATCGACCATCCAACCAATTAGCAAAAAACGTATTACCGCCGCACCAAAGCTGATGAGCAAGATACGCTTCAATCCGAAGCGTTTAACCAGTGCCGGCATCAGGAAGAACACGCCGATCTCGCAGACCACACCCAGCGCCCACAAGCCCCCCACCGCGCTCTTGGCATAGCCGTGCTCGACCAGATAAATGGAGAAGAAAGTGTAGTAAGGGCCGTGCGCCACCGACATAAGGAAACACGCCCCGAGCAGTGCCAACACTTTCGGTTGCATCACGATCTGCTTAACCGACTGGCTGTCAGTGTGGTGCGCCAACACCTCCGTCTTGGGAATCTGGCGCGAGAAGATGAGGATGCCGATCTCGCACACCAGCCCCGCCCACAACAACCACGCGATGGCGATGTAGTCAAAGGCGTATCCCAACCCAACCACCGATACGATGAAACCGATGGAACCCCAGGAACGGATACGCCCGTAATGCGCGGTGTTTTTGCCGAGGTAACTGAGTGTGGTCGCTTCGACCAAAGGCATCGAAGCGCTCCAGAAGAAACTCATTAACGCCAACACCAGGAACAAGCCCCAAAAGCTGGTGGTGGCGAATACACCCAGATAGAACACCGCGCTCAAGGTCGCCGCGATTTGCACCACCAACAAGCGCTGGCCCGTATGGTCGGCCAACCACCCCCAGATATTGGGCGCGATCATGCGCATCACCGGTTGCATGGACAACAACACCGAAATTTCGATGGCACTAAAATGGATGGACTGCAGGTACAGGCTCCAATAGGGCGCGAACATCCCCACGAAAGCGTAGTAGAAAAAATAGAAACCGGCGATGCGCCAGTGGTAGTTCTTGGAATTGGACATGGCAGACAAACAACTAAACGGCGCGCATTTTACACTGCGCGCTCAATCACGGCGTTTGCGCAGGCTCTTGTTTGTCGAACAACGAATAGAACCTGCGGTCAGTCTTGAGCATGTGCTCGGCGACGACTTCGTTGGCCAGAAAATCCACCAGCTCGCCGATGCTCACCCCACCTGCCGCTATGGCATCGCGCAAATGCAGGGCGCGTTCCACCAGCATTTTATGGGCACGGGCGTGGTCTGCCAGTTCGCTGTAGTGATTGCGCGCGAGTATGGCTTCCTCGTCGGCGAAATGTTGCACCACATGCGCGAGCAGTTTTCCCAGGTTCGCATCAAATTTCTCGGGATGTTGAGCACGGGTAAATGCCGATTCAATCAGGGCATTGGCCAGTTCGAATAACTTGCGATGTTCCTGGTCGATGGTGGTTTCGCCACAAGCATAGGCGGCACGCCAGGTCAGGCGCAGCACCGGAACATCCGGCTGTGCAATGCTTGCACCTGCCGCGCAATGCTGTTCGACCACGATGCGGTTGCGCCCGCCACTCTTGGCTGCATACATCGCCGTGTCAGCCCACTTGAGCACTTCTTCGCGGATGGCGGGATGGTTGAACACCACCACGCCGATGCTGGCGCTGCAATGATGCTCAACTTTAACATCAGCAACTGTCAACAAATAGGGTTCGAATAACACGGCACGTATCTTCTCGGCCACGTTGACGGCATGCAAGGCAGATTCCGCTATATCCGCATCCAGTTCGTTGAGCATCACCACGAATTCATCTCCACCAAACCGGGCTGCGGTGTCGGTTTCGCGTATACAAGTGTTGATGCGCCGGGCTGCCTCCACCAGCAGCAGGTCGCCCACCTCGTGCCCGTAGGTATCGTTCAGCGGCTTGAAGTTATCCAGATCAAGGAACATCAGTGCAGCTGTCTGCCCGCTGCGCTTGTTAGCGGCAATAGCCTGATCCAGCCGGTCGTTCAACAAACGCCGGTTGGGTAGTTGTGTCAGCGCATCATAAAAAGCCAGGTTGCGTATCTGCGCTTCGGCCAGCTTGCGTTCGGTGATGTCGTGGACAATAGAGAACAGCAGCGACTTGTTTTTGAAACTTACCGGTGATGAATACACTTCGACAGTGCGCCTTTCGCCATTCGCCAGACAATGTTCGAACACGGAGTAGTTTCGCTCTTGCGCTATCTCTGCCTGTCTTTCACGTGCGATATTGTCAGTGCGGATGTGGTCTATTTGCATGCCGCGCAGATTACTCAAGGCATAGCCATAAAAATCAGCTGCAGCGGGATTGGCATCCACGATGTAGCCGGAGGACGGTTCGATCAACAACATCACGGCACTATGCCGCTCGAACATCTGGCGGAAACGCTCTTCGCTTTCGCGCAATTTCGCCATGACCTGTTTGCGTTCGGTGATGTCCACGAAGGTGGCGATCGCACCCTGCATCACCTCTTCCACCAAGATGGGTTGCGACCAATATTCCACCGGGATGGCAGTGCCGTCTTTTCTCCAGAACACTTCATCCGCCACATGGATGCCCTGATTCAAACGATAGGCGTTGTACATTCTGCATTCCGTCGCCGGATAGAGACGACCATCGACATGGGAGTGATGGATAAGTTCATGGATATGTTTGCCGATGATCTCGTCCGCATTCTCGAAGCCGAGTATGTGCAGGAACGACCGGTTTACGAAGGTACAGTTGCCGTTGATATCAACGCCATACGCCCCTTCCGCCATGGAATTGAGCAGGGAATACATTTGCTGGTGGGATTCCAGCAGCGCCGCCTCCACACCTTTACGCGCGGAAATATCGGCGTGGGTACCGATCATGCGTAATGGTTTACCCGCTTCATCGCGACGGATCACTTTGCCTCTGGACAATAACCATTTCCACGAACCATCCTTGCAACGCACGCGGAACTCGACCACAAAGAGCGGCGTGATGCTCGCAAAATAGTTTTGTACAGCGGATACCACCCGCTCCTTGTCCACCGGGTGCAAATGTTCGATTAACGCCGTGCCCGTATTCGGAAACTCATGTTCGTCATAACCGATCATGTCTTTCCAGCGTTTGGAATATATCGCCAGATCAGTTTGCGGGTTCCAGTCCCACACACCGTCTTCCGCACCTTCCAGCGCGAAAGTCAAACGCTGCTCACTGTCGCGCAACTGCTCGGTAATTTCGCGGTTACGTGAGGTTGCCGCCAACGCCATTGCCGCCAGTGCCAGAATGACAGTCGTCACCGCAACGAGGATAGCCAACGTGTTTGCGGTGAACATGGAGACTTCGGTATCCGGATTGCCGCGCATGAAATAGGTGGCTGACATGGCGGTGTAATGCATGGCAGACACTGCCCCGCCCAAGATCACCGCCACCAACAAGATGCTCCCGCCTGCAAGTTGCCCGCGCTTGTCTTTGACGATTAACGCCAAATAGGAAAGTGCCACAGCCACCACGATGGACAATGTAAAGAGCGTGGGGTTGTAGCGGATGAAACCATCGAGATGCATGGCTGCCATGCCGGTGTAATGCATGGTGCCAATCCCGGCTCCAAGCAGGAAACTGGCCAGAAGTGGGGATAAATGCTTCTTGCCATGTTGCCACACCACGCCCAGTGCGACACCGCCGGCAAGGATGCCGGGAATCATCGATACCAGCGTGAGCAGGGGGTCGTAGTGGATGCCACAGGGCAGACTCAATGCCAGCATGCCGACAAAATGCATCGCCCACACACCGGCGCCCAACGTGAACGAGCTGATCAAAATCCAAGTCAGCCTGGAAAAAGTATCTTGCGAATGCAAAATACGCGCCGACGCCTTCAGCGCGGCAAAAGAAGCGAGGATGGCAAGCAACACCGAGACGGTGACCCACAAGGAACTATACGAGACAGCATAGATAAGGCTGCTCTCCGGGGGCACAAGCAGGAAATGCAGAGTTTCGAACATATTTCCATCACTGTTTTGTTCTGCCGTTCATTCTACCGGCAAGCTCACTGTTGAATTGCTTGACCCAGAAAATATTATTGTCCATAGCTCTTGAAATCCAAAACCTCGCCCCAATTAGCTTCCGGTCGAAAAAGGAGAGCCTCATGGAACAGAAAGAAAATACCCAACAACTAGAGCAACAAACCGCGTCACCCGATACTGCGCAGCCCAATGAACAGGCTCCCGAGAAGGTTCCCGGCTTGGAGGAAATGCTGAAAGAAGCCGAACTCAAGGCTCAGGAACACTACGACGCCTGGATGTACGCCAAAGCCGAGAGCGAGAACATCCGCCGCCGTGCCGCAGAAGACGTGAGCAAAGCGCAGAAATTTGCGGTGGAACGTTTCTCCAACGAGATGCTGGCAGTGAAGGACAGTCTGGAAGCCGGACTTGCCGTGCAGACCGAGAACATCGAAAGCTTCAAGAGCGGTATGGAACTGACTTTGAAACAGATTTCCAGCGTGTTCGAGAAGTTCAACATCAGCGAGATCAATCCGGTCGGGGAAAAACTGGACCCACACAGACATCAGGCCATAACGATGGTAGACAGTGAACTGCCGGCCAATACCGTGGTAAGTGTGATGCAAAAAGGCTATGCACTGAATGACCGTGTGTTGCGCCCGGCGCTGGTGATGGTGGCGAAAGGCAAGGAATAACAAAGCTTCCCCCTCCCTCAGTCCCTCCCCCGTTGGGAGAGGGAAGCAAAGCCCTTCTCCCGCCGGGGAAGGGTTGGGATGGGGGAGCACTTGAAATACAAAACGCTGCCCCTATGTTCGGCGGCAAGGCAGTCACACAGAATCCAAACTTTAAGCATTCAACTGAAAGGAAAGCATCATGGGAAAAATCATCGGTATCGACTTGGGCACGACGAACTCTTGTGTGGCCATCATGGAAAACGGCAAGACCAAGGTGATCGAGAACGCGGAAGGCACCCGCACGACGCCTTCCATCATCGCCTACATGGAAGATGGTGAAATTCTGGTGGGCGCACCCGCCAAGCGCCAGGCGGTGACCAATCCGAAGAACACGTTGTATGGCGTTAAACGCCTGATCGGCCGGCGTTTTGAGGAACCCATGGTGCAAAAGGACATCGGCATGGTTCCTTATTCCATCGTCAAAGCCAAGAACGGCGACGCATGGGTAAAGGTGCGCGACAAAGAAATCTCAGCTCCGGAAATTTCCGCGCAAGTACTAGCCAAGATGAAAAAAACCGCCGAAGACTATCTGGGCGAGCCGGTGACCGAGGCGGTCATCACCGTTCCGGCGTACTTCAACGACAGCCAACGCCAGGCCACCAAGGACGCAGGACGCATCGCCGGTCTGGATGTGAAGCGCATCATCAACGAACCGACCGCAGCCGCGCTGGCATTCGGTATGGACAAGCAGGAAGGCGACCGCAAGATTGCGGTGTATGACCTGGGCGGCGGCACCTTTGATATTTCCATTATCGACATCGCCGAGATTGACGGCGAGCACCAGTTCGAAGTGTTGTCCACCAATGGCGACACCTTCCTCGGCGGTGAAGACTTTGACATGCGCGTGATCGAGTTCCTGGTGGAGGAGTTCAAGAAAGAAAGCGGCGTGGACCTGAAGAAAGACATGCTGGCATTGCAACGCCTGAAAGACGCGGCTGAAAAAGCCAAGATCGAGTTGTCTTCCGCACAACAGACCGAAGTGAATCTGCCCTACATCACCGCAGATGCCACCGGCCCGAAACACCTGGCCGTGAAGATCACCCGCGCCAAGCTGGAAAGTCTGGTGGAAGACCTGATCGCACGCACCATCGAGCCATGCAAGATCGCCATGAAGGATGCCGGTGTCTCTAACGCCGACATCGCCGACGTAATTCTGGTCGGTGGTCAAACCCGTATGCCTTTGGTACAAGAGAAGGTGAAAGAATTCTTCGGCAAGGAAGCGCGCAAGGACGTGAACCCGGACGAAGCCGTGGCATTGGGGGCCGCCGTACAGGCCGGCGTCCTTTCCGGCGAGGTCCGCGACATGCTCCTCCTGGATGTCACACCCCTGACCTTAGGGATAGAAACCTTGGGCAGCGTGATGACCAAGCTCATCAAGAAGAACACCACCATCCCGACCAAGGCCTCGCAAGTGTTTTCCACCGCCGACGACAACCAAAGCGCGGTGACCATCCATGTGCTGCAGGGCGAACGCGAGATGACTTCAGGCAACAAGAGCCTGGGCCAATTCAATCTGGCGGATATTCCGCCCGCACCGCGCGGCATGCCGCAAATCGAAGTGACCTTCAACATCGACGCCAACGGCATCCTGCACGTAGCCGCCAAGGACAAGGCCACCAACAAGGAAGCCAACATCACCATCAAGGCCAGTTCCGGTTTGAGCGAAGATGAGATCAACCGCATGGTGGCGGATGCCGAAGCCCACGCCGACGAAGACAAGAAGGCCGTGGAACTGGTGACTTCGCGCAACCAGTTGGACGCGCTGATCCACTCCACGCACAAGTCGCTGAAGGAATACGGCGAGCAACTGAGTGCCGAAGAAAAATCCGCCATCGAAGCCGCTTTGAAGGATGCCGAAGCCGTGGTCAAGACCGACGACAAAGAAGCCATCGAAGCCAAAGCCGAGGCATTGGCGACTGCCGCGCAAAAACTGGGCGAGAAGATGTATGCCGCAGAAGCGGCCAAGGCGCAACCCTCGCAAGGTGGTGCTCAGCCTGAAGCCAAGAAAGACGAAGGCGATGTAGTGGATGCGGAGTTCACAGAGGTTAAGGACAAGAAGTAAAGGCGAGAAGGGTTAAGGGGGGAAGGAGAAGGGTGTGAAGCGCGCGCATCGTGACCTGAAAGCTTGGCAGCAAGCAATTGAGTTGGTTACTGCGGTTTACACTGCTACTTCCACCTTCCCCGCCCAAGAGAAATTTGGATTTTCCAGTCAGCTGCAACGTGCAGCTGTTTCTGTTCCAGCAAACATAGCTGAAGGCTTTGCCCGCAACGGAACCAAGGAGCTTTTACATTTTTTGAGCATCTCGGCTGGTTCATTATCCGAGTTGGATACCTTGATTGAACTTGCCGCAAGGTTGGGCTATTTGAATAACGCAGAGGAGTTGAACGGAAAAGTGGATGAAGTGTCGGGATTGTTAATGGGGTTATCGGCATCGATCAGACGCCGCGCCACCACCTAACCCTTCCCCCTTCCCTCTTCTCCCTTCCCACATTGAATGAGTAAAAAAGACTACTACGAAGTCCTCGGCGTCAACCGCGACGCATCGGAGGAAGAGATCAAGAAGGCTTATCGCAAACTGGCGATGAAGCACCATCCCGACCGCAATCCGGACAATCCGAAAGCGGAAGAACATTTCAAGGAAGCCAAAGAAGCCTACGAGACTTTGTCCGACGGGCAGAAACGCGCGGCTTATGACCAATATGGTCACGCCGCTTTCGAGGCGGGCGGCATGGGTGGCGGCAATCCGTTCGGCGCCGGACGTGCCGGTGCGCAGGGTTTCGATTTCGGCGATATCTTCGGCGACATCTTCGGTGGTGGACGCGGCGGTCAAAGCCAGGCGCATCGCGGTGCCGACTTGCGTTACAACATGGAAATCACACTGGAAGAAGCGGCACGCGGTGCGGAGAAACAGATCCGTATCCCCGTCATGGAAGAGTGTGAAACCTGTAGCGGCTCGGGCGCCAAACCCGGCACCTCTGCCACCACCTGCCAAACCTGCGCGGGTCATGGCCAGGTACGTATGCAGCAGGGTTTCTTCTCGGTTCAGCAAACTTGTCCGCGTTGTCACGGCAGCGGCAAGCAGATCACATCACCCTGCAAGGACTGCCAGGGTTCCGGTCGGGTGAAGAAACAAAAAACGCTGGAGATCAAAATTCCCGCCGGAATCGACAGCGGCATGCGGCTGCGTCACAGCGGTCACGGCGAAGCCGGCAGCCACGGCGCGCCTCACGGCGATTTGTATGTGGAGATCCACATCAAAGCACACAGTGTGTTCCAGCGTGACGGCGACGATTTGCATTGCGAGATGCCGATCAGTTTCGCCACTGCGGCGCTGGGTGGCGAGATCGAGATACCGACGCTGGATAGCAAGGCCAGTATCAAGATTCCCGCCGAGACGCAAAGCGGCAAGATATTCCGTCTGCGCGGAAAAGGCATCAAGGGCATGCGCACCCACACATACGGTGATTTGCATTGCCATGTGGTGGTGGAAACTCCGGCCAAACTGACCGAACGCCAAAAAGAACTCTTGCGTGAATTTGAAGAGATCAGCTCTCAAGATTCCGCACGCCACAGTCCACGTGCGAAGTCCTGGATGGGCAAGGTGAAGGAATTCTTCGGGTAAAAAGCTCAAAAACTAGAGACCGCTCGTCCCGAGTAGGCACATCGTGCCGTATCGAGGGAGCCGGCGCTTTAGCGCCGGATGGTTCGATATGGCCTTCGGCCTACTCACCACGAACGGCCTCCAGTTGATTTCAGTTTTACCCGAACTGAAACCCGGAAAACATCTTGCCGAACATCTGTTCGTGGTAAGTGATTTTTCCGGCATCAACTCCTGCCGCGCCTGCGGCAACCATCAAGGGAATCAGGTGTTCGCTGCGCGGGTGACAAGCGCGTGCGCCGGGTGCATTCTGCCAATTGCTCAACAGGTATTCACGTTCTGCCGGTGACGCCGCGACAGCATCATCCAACCAGGCATCGAACTGTGCGGATGCTTCTCCCGCCGCCGCATCGGGCGTGAAGAATTCGCGCAGGTTGTGATAGCTGTTGCCGCTGCCCACGATCAACACAGCTTCGTCGCGCAAGGGGGCCAATGCCCGTCCTATCGCCAAATGTTCAGCCGCATCGAGATTGTGTTTCAGGGACAGCTGCACGATGGGTACATCCGCTTCCGGGTAGATCAACTTGAACGGCACGAATACGCCGTGATCCAGTCCGCGCGAAAATTCCTGACCGCATTGAATTCCAGATTTCCCGAGCAATTCAAGTACTCTGCCGGCGACCGGGGTTGAACCCGATGCCGGATACGTCAGACGGTAGGTGTGCTCGGGAAATCCGTAATAATCGAACAACAGCGTGTGACTTTCCGCATTCAGCACAGTCGGAACTTCACACTCCCAATGACCCGAGATTACGAGTACGGCGCGGGGCCGTTGTCTGATCGCGGCGGGAATGCCGCGCAGATAGTTTGCCAGGTTGTCCCATAAGTCCGGTGGGAAACCGGGCGGGGGTTGCATAAAGAAACACGGCCCGCCCCCGTGCGAGATGTATAAAGTGGGAAGCCGCCGAGAAGACATTTCGAACCCCTCCGAATATCGATGAAGCCGTATATTACTCTCTGCAATTTGTGAATTCGGCCAACAATATAATTGCGCTATCATTCCCCCCGCAGCCAACTTATCAAGGAGACCCACCATGGGCAGTTCAGTTATTCTTCTCGGCGTCTGTGTCGTCGTGCTGATCTATGGCATCAGCCTGTACAACAATCTGGTCAGCCTCAAACATGGAGTAGGCAAGGCATGGGCGAACATCGATGTATTGCTCAAACAACGCCACGATGAACTGCCCAAACTGGTCGAGGTGTGCAAGCAATACAAGCAGTTCGAACAAGAGACACTGCAACGTGTTATCGCCGCCCGTTCGCAAGTGCAGAGCGCTAGGGAAGGACAAGACATCGAAGCGCTGGGGAAAGCGGAAGGTTTGATGCGCGCCAGCCTGGGCGGACTGTTCGCGGTGGCGGAAGCCTATCCCGAATTGAAGACCAATGAAAACTTCATGCAACTGCAGAACCGCATCACCGGATTGGAAAACGGCATCGCCGACCGCCGCGAGTTGTATAACGAATCGGTGAACATCTACAACGTGGGCATCGAACAATTCCCCGCCGTGCTGATCGCCAACATGTTCGCCTATACCCCGAAACCCCTGCTAGAATTCGCCGCCGCAGAAAAGACCGACGTCGATATCAAGTCGTTGTTCAGCTAGGAACTAACCGCGACATACCCACTCCTAGCACCGCCCTTGTCGAGTTGGACAACGGCAGTGAGTTTGTTGGGCACATTTATAACTGAAGAAAAAGGAAACACACAATGAAGAAACTGCTCGTATTGGCCGTCGCATTAGGCATCTCCCAACCCGTTATGGCTGGCAGCATCAACCTCAGCGCATTGGGCAGCAATCAAACTAATTTTCGCAATCTTTCCGAAGATCTCGGATCCGCTCTCAGTTACAAAGCCATCTCCCCGGCAGAATCCATGGGCATTACAGGTTTTGATCTTGGAGTGGAAGTAACCCGCACCGAATTGGCCAAGAGCGCGTCATTGTGGAAAACGATCAGCGGCACCGACTTGAGCAATTTATACGTCCCTAAAGTGCATGTGACAAAAGGGTTGCCTTTGGATATCGATATCAGCGCCTTCGCCTCAACCGTTCCCACGACCGGGATCAGTTTGATCGGTGGGGAATTGAAATATGCATTCTTGCCCGGAAGTGTCGCATTACCCGCCATCGCAGTTCGTGGCTCAATCTCTAAACTGAACGGCATAAATAAACTTTCATTTGACACAAAAGGTGTTGATCTTTCGATTTCAAAAGGTTTCGCCATGTTCACACCTTATGCAGGTGTCGGCCAAGTGTGGGTCAACAGTTCGCCGGATGCTTCGCTCGGTTTAAAATCTGAGAGCTTCACCCAGAAAAAAATGTTCGTTGGCGGAAACTTGAATTTTGGACTATCCAATTTTGCAGCCGAATACGACAAGACCGGCTCGGCAAACTCCTTCAGTTTCAAGTTGGGTTTCCGCTTCTAATCCTTTGCCAGTCATGCCGCAACAGGGAAAGTCATGCTGACCTCCTTGCGGCGCAGTTACGCGCAACTCATCACTTCCGGCGGACAGCTCCTATTGCTGTTCGCCGGTTTTCATTTCAACACGCCCACAGCCTGGTATTGGTGTCTCGGCTGCATGGCGGTCATCAGCCTGTTCGCCTGGCACTCCGCATTGCATCGGGTGCGTCTCATCAACGGCACGCCCACCTCGCGGGTAGTTTCCGCCGCACAGGGCTATGTCGAACTTATCGGCGATGCAAGGCCATTGGATTCACCCATCCTGGCGAAGTATTCAATGCTGCCTTGCCTGTGGTATCGCTATAAAGTCGACAAGAAAAATCACAAGAACGAATGGAAAACGATTGAGACCGGCGAGAGCGATGCCGCATTTCTTGTGCATGACGAAAGTGGAAAATGCGTCATCGAGCCACAGGGCGCGGAGATCATCACGCAACACAAAGACACTTGGCAAAGCGGACAGTATCGCTATACCGAATGGAAACTCCTGGAACGTGACGAGATCTATTTGTTGGGTGAATTCAAAACGGCAGGCGGAAGCACCAATACGACAACTCAAAACGAATTGGTCAACCGGGTGTTGTACGAGTGGAAGCTGGATAACGCGAACTTGCTCAAACGCTTCGACCTGAACAACAACGGCCTGCTTGATATGGATGAATGGATGCTGGCCCGGTTGGCAGCAAAACGCGAAGCCAACAAGCGACTTGCCGAAATTCGTGCCGAGCCGGACACCCACTATTTGACCAAACCGCAAGATGGTCGGCTATTCCTGATCAGCAATCTTTCACCGGAAAGCCTCGCACGCCGCTTCTCGATCTGGACCTGGATACATCTTACAATCTTCTTTAGCGCGATAGCTGGGTTGGCATGGTTCCTTTCCCGGAGCACCCTTTGATCCGCAATTCCAAATAAGCAATTTACCCTTTGCGGATTGACTAATATTGAGCTGCCGTTTATAAGTCGGCCAAAATAAATAAAATGTTTCCCGAGGAGAGGTATGGGGCTCACACGTAACCACGTGAGAGGGACTCATGTCATTTGTCGTCAAGTCATTCGCACTCCTTATTGTGTATCTGGTCGCCGCCAAGTCGGGTATGGTCTTTGGCACGGTAAACGGTAGCGCCACCATCTTCTGGCCACCCGGCGGCATTGCTTTAGCCGCGCTGTTATTGGGCGGCATCGGTTATCTCCCCGCAGTATTTGTTGCCGCCTACCTTGCCGCTGTGATGGTGGATGCACCGTTGCTCTTCGCACTGGGATCCTCGCTCGGAAATACGCTGGAAACCTTCATCGGCTATTCACTGCTCAGGCGATATTTCCAAGTCGATCTCGCGCTGGGTCGTGTGCGTGATTTATTCCTGGTTATCGTGCTGGGCGGGTTGATCCCCTCAATCGCCAGCGCCACGCTGGGCCCCTATACTTTAATGGCATCGGGCATGATCACACCCGACATGTTGCCAACGATCATGTGGCGCTGGTGGCGCTCCGATGTGCTGGGGATTGCTTTCTTCACGCCGCTCATTCTACTTTTTGCCAAAAACAAACCCAGGCACTTTGACACTGCGAGAATCGTTGAATTGATGGCGATCTGGCTAGTCGCATTTTTTGTCGGCCAAAGCATCTTCTTCGACTGGAAACTCCCCGGCATTGATTTTTCCCAGCCTATCGGGCTGGCTTGGGGCTTCCCCGTGTTGATCTGGGCCGGTCTGCGCAGCGGCAGAAGGAACACCGGGCTGATCCAGTTGATGTTCATTTCACAGGCACTGATGAGCGCCTATTTCCACACAGGATACTTTTCCGATGACATGGAATTTTACGGCCTGGAGAACTTCTGGATCTTCGCGATACTTACCGCCGTTTCCGGCATGTCTTTGGCGATCCTTTCTTCGGCACACCGCAAAGATGTGCGAATGAGTGCCCTGAATGCCAAGGTGTTCGCGGTAAGTAATGACGGCATCATCATCGTGGATCGAAACAACACCATCGTGAACGTCAACCCGGCCTTTACTGCATTGACCGGATATACCAAAGAAGAAGCGATCGGCAAAGATCCCAGACTGTTGGCATCAGGTCGCCAAGGCCGTGAATTTTACGCGGGACTGTGGCAAGCATTGCTGGAATACGGGCATTGGGAAGGCGAGTTATGGGATCGGCGCAAAGATGGCTCTTTGTATCTGGAGAAGCTGCATATCCACACACTCAAAGACGGCAAAGACAGGGTACTCAATCGCATCGGAATCTTTTCCGATATCACTCTGATCAAAGCAGAACAGGAAACGGTAGTCCACCAGGCACAGCATGATTACCTTACCAACCTGCCCAATCGCCTCCTGTTCAAAGACCGCTTCAACCAGCAACTGGCGATGGCCAATCGGCACAAGAAGAAATTCGCCGTCATCTTCCTCGACCTGGACGGATTCAAGCCGGTGAACGATAACCTCGGACATCAGATCGGTGACAAACTATTGGTGGCGGTCGCCGAACGCCTGACTGCATTGGTGCGCGAGATCGATACCGTATCCCGGTTTGGCGGGGACGAATTCGCCATTCTGGTCTCGGAAGTGAATGAACAAAATGATGTGGAAACGCTTGCTGAAAAGATCCTCGAAGCCTTGCGGCAGCCATTTGAACTTGATGGGCAAACAGTCATGGTCTCGGGCAGCCTGGGAACCGCCATGTATCCCGATCATGGTGAGGACATGGACACAATATTAGGCAAAGCGGACGCCGCCATGTATCGGGCAAAAAACGGCGGGAAGAACAGCCACTGCCAACCGTGAAGCATCGTCAGGTGAATGATGCGCTCGGACACAAAGGCATGCCGCACGATCTGAAGCGGGTTTGACTTCAACCCCGATAACTCGGAATTCCTCCCAGGCTGCAACCCGTGCCGGTTTGATTCCCGGGCTTAACTGGCCGATTAATTCAGCGGAAGGCCAGAATGTGTGTGAATCACAGCGCGTTCGACATCGACTGTCCCGGATTCAACAACGCAATGATCTCTTTGTGCCCCCCCTTGAGCGCCAGATCGAGTGCTTCGCTGCCGTCCTTGTATTTCGCGTTGCGATTGGCTTTGTTCGCGATCAATAACCTGACGATTTTGGTATGGCCGTTGTTGGCCGCTTTGTGCAGTGCAGTCCATTCGTCAAAACTCGCCAGATTCACATCGGCGCCGCGTTCGATCAGACACTCGCAAGCGGCAAGGTGACCACGGGTTGCCGCCTGCATCAATGCGGTCCAGCCATACTGGCTTTGCGTGTTCGGATCGGCACCTTTATCGAGCAATATTTTCACCACATTGGCGTAGCCGTTGAACGCCGCCCAGTGCAGCGGGGCATATCCATTTTTGTCGCGGGCATTGATCTTGGCACCACACTTGATCAGCAACAGTGCGAACTCTTCATTGCCGTTAAATGCCGAAATCATCAGCGGCGTCCAATTGCGTTCGTCGCGCACTTCCAGATCGACGCCGCAGGACAGAAACGCATGCACCGCGTCGTCGTTACCTTCCTCGATAGACTTCAACAATCCCTGGGGTGTAAATTCGTAACCAAAACCCGAGACTTCGTCGCGCTTGTATTCCGCCACATCACTCCAGGCATTCGACTGTTTTTTCGGGCCGCGTATTTCGTCGATATAATTGCTGAGGTGGATGATCTCCATCGCGGCGTCGGGTGGGAAACCCGCCCGGTCCCCGCCGCGCTTGTCCACCATCAAATCTTGCAGATACGCATCGATGTGGGGAGTATTCAACAACTCAACCAAGCGATTAAACACGCGCGGGAAATTAGCTTCGAGCAGATGCGGATAGATCTTCTCGTCGCCATTCAGAAAGGTCAGTAATTTGGAATCCATTGGTCTTGGGTTGCCTAAAATAGGGGTCACCCGATTTTAAATGTCGCATCGATCCGGCGCATCGTACCCACCTACTATTCTGTTTAGTACAAACAGAGCATAACGCAACTAACCCATTCCCGACAATATCACTCAGGTAATTCCGAAGAACGCCACCGCTTCCGCTTCCTCGCGTGTGCGTTTAAACGGTGGCAAGCTCTGCCAGATCCGTTTGCCGTAGTGTTTGCCGATGAGGCGCGGGTCACAGATCATCAGCACACCGCGATCCTTCTCGTCGCGTATCAGGCGCCCAGCCCCCTGCTTGAGATTGATGATGGCGCGCGGCAATTGATACTCCATAAACGCGTTGCGACCCTGTCGGTTCAGCTCCGCAATACGCGCCGCCAGTACCGGATCGTCCGGTGGCGCGAACGGCAGTTTGTCGATGATGACCAGTGACAAGGCCTCGCCGCGCACATCCACGCCTTCCCAGAAAGACTGGCTGCCAAGCAACACCGCGTTGCCATGTTCACGAAAACGCGAGAGCAATTCGTTGCGAGAACCTTCGCCCTGGATCATCAGCGGATACTTCAGGTTTTTACTGTCGAACTCCGCCTGCAGAATTTCGTAAGCACGCTGCATCGCGCGCAAACTGGTGAACAACAAAAACGCGCGTCCCTTGCTGGCTTCGATCAACGGCAACGCTGCCAGCACCACGGCTTCCGTGTAACCCTCACTGTTCGGTTCCGGCAGGTTTTGCGGCACATACAGCAGCGCCTGCTCGGGATAATTGAATGGACTGTCCCAACACGCGGTGCGCGCATCCAACAACCCCATCTCGGTCTGATAGTGGGAAAAATTCTGTTTCACCGCCAATGTCGCCGAAGTGAATATCCAGGCGCGCGGATGCCCGCTGATCTGTTTGGCAAATATCTCGGCGATGGACAGCGGCGTGGTGTTGAGTTGCAGCGAGTGATGGAACACTTCGAGCCAGCGCACGACGGCATTCTCCCCCACCACCGAGGCTTCGATCAGGATGTCCTCGAC
>CAYROQ010000029.1:0-9991 GCA_964425955.1 uncultured Sideroxydans sp. | reverse complement strand
TTCTCCCCGTTCGTCGCAGCCTCGGCGGAACTACCACCGGGTTGCCACAACTTGAGTTGTTGCTCCAGCGCCAATGAGCGCTGCCAGCAACTCTCCAACCCTTCGCTGCGCTCCGCCTGTTTCTCCAGCAGACCGGCAAGTTTGGCCAGTTTCTCGGCAAGTGCCTTTAACGCGGGGGCGAATTCCTTGAAGGTGTACGCCGCCTCGGCAGGCAGGCGTCCTTCTTTTTTGAACACCAGGCGCACATCGCGCGAGGCTTTTTCCAATTCGTCACAAGCCACCGGTAACGCTGCAAAATCTTTGGCCGAGGTAATCGCCTCGATACGCGTATCGCTTGCCAGATCGAGCAATTGCGCCGTGGAAATATTTTCGCCAAAGAACAAGCTGGCGGTCTCGGGCAGTTGATGCGCCTCGTCAAAGATCACCGTATTGCAGGCAGGCAACAACTCCGCCGCGCCCTCGTCGCGCAACATCACATCGGCAAAAAACAGATGGTGGTTCACCACCACCACGTCCGCGTCCATCGCTTCTTTGCGCGCCTTGAGCACGAAACATTCTTTGTGGTTGGGACAATCTTGCCCGAGGCAATTGTCGCGCGTCGAAGTCACGTGCATCCAGATCGGCGCAGTCTCCGGCACATCGGCCAGCCCGCTCTTGTCGCCGCTGTGCGTCACCTTGGCGTAGGTGACGATCTTGGCCAAATGGCGCACATCCTCGCGCGTCTTGAACAGCCCGTTCGACTGTGCCAACTCCAGATGGTAGTGGCACACATAGTTCGCGCGCCCTTTGAGCAGCGCCACCGAAACCGGCGCTTTCAACGCATCGCGCACCATCGGCAGATCTTTTTGGAACAGTTGATCCTGCAAATTTTTGGTGCCGGTGGAGACGATCACCTTGCCGCCCGCCAACAGCGCGGGCACCAGATAAGCGAAAGTCTTGCCCGTGCCGGTTCCCGCCTCGGCCACGAGGATCGCGTTGTCGCGTATCGCCTCGGCCACGGCCAACGCCATGTCGCGCTGCTGCGCGCGCGGACGGAACGTCGACACCATTCCGGCAAGCGGACTTTGTTCCGAAAAAAAACGTTCGACTTCAGTTATCAAAGCGGAAAAATTGAAAGGATGGATTGGCCAAGCGGCATAAACACTTCGTGGGTAAGCGCGCGACTCGGCGCGCGGGTATTTTACGCAATCGCTTGCGTGCTAGCTTGAAAATAACAGAACCACCAGCCGAATTTCGGGTTCGTGGCATTCCCCTATACGCCGTTCAAATCGGGACACCACGCAAAACATTTTACCGACCTGTCTCGATCAAAATTTGTGATTGCCCGCCGCGCGAGTTTGCATACAATGCGCCCCATGAGATTCGACGTCGACCTGCACCGTTACACCATCAAACTCCCCAATCGTCTGGCGGGCGGCAAAACACTGGAAATGAGCGTGGTCGATTCCGGTGCGCGGGATGCCGCACAGACCATGGTATTCATCCACGGTTTTGGCGGGCGCGCGGCCTATTGGGAAAATCAGCTGGAACATTTTCAGGTGGACTACCGTGTGATCGCGCTCGATTTGCGCGGCCACGGTTACACCGATGCGCCGACCGAGGCGGACGGGGCACGTTACGATGTTCCCGAGTTGGTGGCAGATATGGAAGCCGCGCTCGACGTGTTGCAAGTGCCGCAACACTTCATCCTGATTTGCCATTCTTTCGGCGGCGCGCTTTCCTCGCTGTTCGTGCAACGACATCCCGAACGTGTCACTGCGCTGGTGGTGATCTCTTCCGCGGTGCGCTTCAAATTGCGCTGGGCGGGCCGCATGGTGTTGAGCGTACCGCCGCGAATCCTGAACTGGCTGCGCAAGATTTTGCCCTATGTCGGATTCAATGCCGCGCGCATCTATCCGCCGGCGCATGTGGTGTATCTGCAAAACCGCAACGGCTTGGCCGTGTGGGACGGCACCGAATATCTGAAGAACATCCGAACACCCAGTATGGTGATCCTGGGGCAACGCGATATCCTGTTCTCGCAGACTTCCTACAAGGAGGTCGCCCAACTGATTCCGGATGTGGAAGAAGTGGTGATCCCGGTATCGGCGCATCAAGTGATGGTGGAAAGGCCGGACGCGGTGAATCGCAGTATCGAACGTTTCTTGCAGGCCCAGTTCGATCCGCTGTTGCTGGTCGAATACAAATCGCAAAAGAAACTGCAACGCCGGGCTGCGCTCAAAACGCTGGAAACCGAGCGTCCCTGGCTGAAGTTCTACGACACACGCACGCCCTACCGTATCAAACATCCCACCGTCGCATTGCCGCGCCTGCTCGAAGCCACCGCGCGACGTTTTGCCCGAACACCGGCAGTGGATTATTTTGGCGGCAAGCTGGATTGGCGCACCCTGGATCGGCTGGCAAACCGCTTTGCCAACGGGTTGCTGGCGCTGCGTATCAAACCGGGCGAACACGTGGTGCTGGCGATGCCGAACATGCCGAACTGGATCATCGCGTATTACGGCATCCTCAAGATGGGCGGCATCGCGGTGTTGACCGACGCCAACACAGACCAGGAGGCTTTGTTCGGGCGTATCGCCGACACCCAAGCGGTGATGCTGATCACCACCACGGACCGCTACGAGAGTCTGCGCCAGACACTGCCCTCCGATGTTCGCACAGCCGGTTTGCGCCGCGTGGTGTTCGCGTCGCGCATGGATCACATGGGCTGGCGCGAGAAGTTGAAATTCGCGCTACTGCATAACGTGCAGGACGGTCATTGGTTGCCATGGTTCGTTCAGGACAAACAAAACAACAGGCTGCATCGCCGCTACGTCAAATTCAAACAGGTGTTGGCGCGCGGCAACATCTTCCCGCCCGAGGTGAACCTGTCGGTCGAGGATGTGGCGGCCATCGTGTATTCGTACGGCCGCAGCGGCCCGCCGCTTCCCGTCCCGTTGACGCACCGCAATCTGGCATCAAACGCGTTGCAGTTGCGCCACTGGCTGCCCGAATCCCGGCCGGGTGCGGAACGTTTTCTGGCACAGCAACCGCTGTCGTTGGCATACGGTCTGACAGGTCTGTTACATCTGGGTGTGTATCTGGGCGCGACGCTGATCCTGCTGCCGGAAACCAATATCCCGTTGTTGCTGAAGACCATCAAAAAACTGCAACCCACGTATTTTCCCACCACACCGCCCATCATCCAGCAGTTGGCGCAGACACCCGGTGTGCGCCGCTTCGGGTTGGCGTCGATCCGCGTGTGTGCGGTGGGCGGTGCGCCGCTGGCGCTGGAGATTCGCGAGATGTTCGAGAAAATCACCCGGGGTCGTCTGGTGGAAGCCTATGGCGTGGCCGAAGCCTCACCCGCCATCTTGGCGATGCCGCTGGCAGGGCGGCGGCAAAGCGGCGTGGTCGGACTACCCTTGCCCGATACCGAAGCGAAGATCGTCGATCTCGATGATGGCAACACGCTGCAACCCGACCAAGTGGGAGAACTCTGGGTGCGCGGCCCGCAAGTGTTCGCGGGATACGGCACTTTCCCCCACCCTCCTTCGACAAGCTCAGGACAGGCCAAGCCTCCCCCGGAGGAGAGGACAAACGAATCGCAGCGCGAATCTCACCTTCATGCAGCCACGGCAAGGGTGTTGCACGACGGGTGGTTCGCCACCGGCGATATCGCCAGCATGGACGAGAACGGTTTTTTCACCATCATCGAGCGCAAAGAAAACATGCTGCTGCGCGATGGTCTGCGGGTTTACCCCAGACAAATCGAGGATGCTTTGTATGAACACCCGGCCATCGCACTGGCGCGGGTGCAGCGCGAAACGGACGAGCACGGCGTCATCCGCTTGCGTGCGATGGTCAAATTACACCGCAATCTGGCGGCGACGGAACAGGAACTGATGAAGTATTGCGCGCGGCGTTTGAATCCGGGCGCACTGCCTGACAGCATCAGTGTGGAAGGTCTTGAAGTACAGTCCTAGTGTTTGCAAAATCGCCATGAATAAATCAAGCGGAAGGACAATGTAATGTTCGAAGTAATCGTGCTGGCAGTCGCACTCAGCATGGATGCCTTCGCGGTTTCCATCGGACTCGGTTCCAAAGAAAACTCACGCGGCTTGGGTCTGAAAGCCGGTCTCTATTTTGGCGGGTTCCAAGCACTCATGCCCTTTCTGGGCTACCTCGGTGGCAGGGGTATCTTGGGATGGGTCGATGCGTATGCGCACTGGATCGCTTGCGGATTGCTGGCGCTGATCGGCGCCAAGATGATTTACGAGGGATTGCAGGAAGGCATCGAAGAAGCCATCTCCGCCCTCACCCACAAGATGATGCTCTTACTCGCCATTGCCACCAGCATCGATGCCATGGCAGCCGGTTTCAGCCTGACCCTGCTTGACATCAATGCCTACCTGGCCTGCCTCATCATCGGTCTCACTACGTTCGCCTTCAGTTGGGCGGGTGTGCAAATCGGTAACAAAAGTGGAACTTGGTTGGAGAACAAGGCGGAGATATTCGGCGGGGTGGTGCTGATCCTGATCGGCATCAAGATTCTTGTGATGTGACGGCTAAATAGCATCGTCGAGCACTTGACCAAGAGTAGCACCCCGATCCGGAAGTTAAGGAAGTGCTAATTCAATCAGCGCTGCCTTAACTCGGACGACCTAATTGTTGAATTGGATTCTTGCAAGTCAGGATTTCTTGACCCACAACATACAGTAGCCATTGGGACTGATTTTCCCGCCAACCCGCTTGCAGGTATTCGACTCGGCGATGAAATTCGCACACCCGCTGCACTTTTCTTCGCCCTTGGCACTGCTCTGATACTTCACACTGGCTTTTGACATCTTCTTGGCAGCCTTCGGGGCGGCAGCCTCCGTACTGGCAGCTTGAGCACTCAGCAAAGTGAAGGGTGTTATCAGGCAACAACCCAGCGCCAAAGCGCCTCGAAGCAATGACCGGCGGGATTGCAATTCTTCTATCCTCAAACAATCATTTTTGGCTGACATCTGGCCGGTCTCGCACAGCGACTGGCTCTGCTTGCCGGCTGCTGCGTCTTGCTGATGCCGGGTGAAATTTTCCAGCCCGAAATTCAAATTGCCTTTGATCTGCTTCCAGCTTCTTCCCAGAATATTCCAGTTCATTTCAATCTCCTTTGGTTCAAAACGCGATAGCGGGAATCGCCAATCGATTTGTTCCGTCACTGCGGATCACGCGTCATCTGCAAACACACAGAAACAGAACGCCAGAGAAACGCTGATGAAATACGTTCGTGGTGAGTGTTATCCGTTTGAGTCCCCTGATACATTTTCTCAACAAGTAACTCGGGACATTAGGGCAATGGTCTCACCGGGACTTTGGATCGATTCAGCGTTTCCAAGTAAATGATGTCAGCGCCCTGTGGCAATCGTTGTGCGCCAAGCCACAAATCGAAACCCATGACATTTGTGCACCAGCGAACCGATTGGAGTTTCTTTTGGGGTGCATCTTGCGCACTGGCAGCCACGCTCCAGAACCTCTTCAAATTCCTCAAAAGTGTATTTATTGAAATTCAACGATGGGACTAACACCATGAGAACGATCACCACCCAGGACGGCACAGAAATCCACTACAAAGATTGGGGCACGGGACAAGCTGTCGTGTTCAGTCACGGCTGGCCGCTGAATGCGGATAGCTGGGAAGCGCAAATGATGTTCCTGGCAACACACGGATATCGTTGTATTGCGCATGACCGTCGCGGGCATGGGCGTTCGAGCCAGCCGTGGAATGGCAACGATATGGATACCTATGCCGATGATCTTTCACAGCTCATTGAAACTCTGGATGTGCAAAACGCTGTCCTGATCGGCTTTTCTGCGGGAGGTGGCGAAGTCGCACGCTATATCGGTCGCCACGGCTCAAACCGAGTGTCCAAGGTCGCGCTGGTTGCCGCCGTCACGCCATTGATGTTGAAAACGCACGCCAATCCCGGTGGCTTGCCAATCGAAAAGTTCGACGCGATACGACAAGCCTCCCTCGCCGACCGTTCTCAACTCTACCGGGATCTCGCCAGCGGCCCGTTCTTCGGAGCTAACCGGCCCGGTGCCAAGGTGTCGCAAGGCATGATCGACACGTTCTGGCACCAGGGGGTCATGGCCGGTCACAAGAACAGCTACGACTGCATCAAGGCATTCTCCGAAACAGATTTCACAGAAGACCTGAAGAAATTCGACGTGCCAACACTGATCATTCATGGTGACGATGACCAGATCGTGCCGATTGGCGCCTCGGCGCTGCGTTCATCGAAACTGGTCAAGAACGCGACTTTGAAAATCTACGCCGGCGCACCACACGGTCTCGCGGATACACACAAGGAACAACTCAACGCCGACCTGCTCGCTTTTCTCAAAAGCTGAAGAGGAAGCCAAACTTGGGTTATTGATCTTTCATCAGCCAGAACCCCTAACCGAAAGGAAATAAATATGTCCAGTATCGGCAATCACGAATCCGCAGAGGAACTGTCCGTCAAGACTCGCGACATGCACCGGGCCATCGTTTCATTGATGGAAGAGTTGGAAGCAATCGATTCCTACAATCAACGCGCCGATGTGTGCAGAGACAAGGAACTCAACGCGATCCTTGTGCATAACCGGGACGAAGAGAAAGAACATGCCTCAATGTTGCTGGAGTGGATCCGGCGCAATGATCCAAGATTCTCCAACGAACTCGAATGCCGTTTGTTCACAGACAAAGCGATTGCGTCCCAGTGAGGATGCATAAGTCGGAAAATCCGGAACCAAAATAATTCGCGCGCGGAGGCTGGGCGAAAACCTATATTGCAGCCTCTCCCCGCCCTCCTCGTCTCCGCGTGAAAAAATCGCTGCTGAATAATCTCGGCGTTAGTATCGCCCGAGCGCATCACAACTCTTCATACCAGCGGTAATCTCACTTCGAAACACGCGCCACCCTCCGCACGGGGTAAACAAGACACACTGCCACCGTGCCGCTGAGCGATCTGCCGCACCAGCGACAATCCCAGACCGTAGCTGCCTTCTTTCTCGCGGCTGCCCGCCGGACGATAGAACGGTTCGAAGATACGTTCGCGCTCTTCCACCGCGATGCCTTTGCCGTTGTCACACACTTGGATCACAGCCTGCCCCGCATCCTGTCTTAGACTTGCTTGCACCACATCGCCGCCGTGTCGCTGCGCATTCTCCAGCAGGTTGCGCAGCAAACGCCGTAACAGGCGATCATCGCCCTTGATGTTCAACGGCACCGCCTCACAGTGTGCATCGCTGTGGGCACATTCCTCCGCCAGCAACGCCGCCAGATCGACATCGACCATTTGCAGCGGCTCGCGCATCGCGTCCAGCCGACTCGCCAGCAATATCTCCTCGATGAGTTGATCCAACTCGGCAATGTCTTTGCGCAACTCTTTTTGCAGCTCAGGCACGGGACGTTCCGCCTGTAATTCCAGCGCAAGGCGGATGCGTGTCAGCGGTGAACGCAACTCGTGCGAGGCATTCGCCAGCAGTTGTTTGTGTGCCAGCAGCAACGACTCCACACGTTCCGCCGCCTGATTAAAACTGCGCGCCAGCGACGACACCTCATCGCAGCCTTTGGTCTCCACTCGCGTCTTGAAATCGCCCTCACCCAATGCTTCCACCGCCAACTTCAGACTCTCCAAACGGCGCGTCATGCGGCGCGTCATCGGGTAGGCCACCACCGCGACCACCAGACCGATCAGCACCAACATAAAGATGAAGGAGAACGGCGTGCGCGGCGGGCCGTGTTGCGGTTGTGCCAGCAACCAGCGGCCATCCGGCAGATGCATGGCCCAAGCCGAATCCGGACCGTGACGATGCAGCCAATCGTTGTCGCGCGCATCCGGCGGCGGCGCCATCAGCGGCGTGCCTGCATGCGCCAGCAAACGACGCTCATCCGAATACAGTGAGATGCGCGGCAACGCGGGACGCGCCAATTTTTCCAGCACGCTCTGCTGCTGTGCGGCCGGTGCATCAGGCGCGGGCAATGCCAACACGATCACATCGCGCACCGTGCGCATCACCTCGGCCTGCGGCGAATGTTCACCCTGGTAATGCCAGAACGCGCCCGCCAACACCACCAGCAGCGCGAGGCTGGCGATCACGCCCATATAGATCTGGAAATAGAGTTTTCTCATGTCGCCTCCTCGCCGTCCTGACTGCGCGCAAACACATAACCCGCCCCGCGCAGCGTGATGATGCGGTGCGGATGTTTCGGGTCTTCCTCGATAGCCGCGCGGATGCGCGAGATGTGAACGTCGATGGAGCGGTCAAACGCCTCCAGCGGTTCGCCCTTCACGACATCCAACAGCTGCTCGCGGCTCATCACCCGCCCCGGCTTTTCCGCCAGCGCCAGCAACAGATCAAACTGATACGAAGTCAACTCACAAGTCACACCATCCACGCGCACCTGTCGCGCGCCACGGTCGATCTCCAACTTGCCGAAACGCAACACATCGTTATTACCTGCCTTGCCGCGACGCAGGATCGCTTTCAGACGTGCCAGCAACTCGCGCGGCTCGAACGGCTTGGGCAGGTAATCGTCCGCGCCCATTTCCAATCCAAGGATGCGATCCATCGCCTCGCCGCGCGCAGTGAGCATCAACACCGGAAGGGTGGAAAAGGTGCGTAACTGGCGGCAGGCATCCAAGCCGTCGCCATCGGGCAACATCAGGTCCAGCACCAGCGCATCAAAAACTTCCTGCTTCAATACCTGCAATCCGCTGGCGATGCTGTGGCGCGAAGCCACGCGGTAACCGGCAGCGCCCAGATACTGCTGCAACATGGCGCACAAACGTTCGTCGTCGTCGATGATGAGGATGTGATGGTTCATGCTGGAACTCCAAAAAATTGCCCCGCATCATACCAAGCGGGGCGGGGCATTCGTCTACTAGCAACCTCGACTGTCATTCCCTTCCTTACTGTTGGCAGTGGAACGAAGATTGTTCCCCCTCCCTAATCCCTCCCCCGGTGGGGGAGGGACTAAACCCAAATGCCACTCCGCTCTGGCTCCCTCTCCCACCGGGGGAGGGCTGGGGAGGGGGAACACTTGTGGAAAGCATAGGGCAGCTACAGCACCCAAATTAATCGTGACGCAGCCCGCCGTGGTGGCGCTTCTCCATCTTCTCTGCCAGCTTGGTGCGTTGCTCCGGCGTCAACACCTCGGCCACATCTTGCAGGGTCTGCGTCATTAATTTGCTCGACTCATCCATCAGCTTGATCTGCTCGACACGCAAGACCTCGATAGCCGCCTTGTCAATCGTCGCCGCCGACATCAGCTTGCGCATCTGCTCATGGTTGTCGCGCAATTTCTCAGCCAGCGGTGCGCCCTTCTCCAGCGAAGCCTTCACAATGGCGGATGCTTTCGCCTTCTGCTCATCATTCGCCTTCACATCGTCCAGCATGTGTTGCATACGCTTGTCAGCGAACTTGTTCATCTGCTCCACATCCACCGGCTTGCCCGACAAAAACGCCTCCGGCCCGCCGTGATGTCCCCAGCCTGGTTCGCATGCATACGACTTGCCAACAAAGAAGCCCAGGCCGAATACCAGCATCATGCCCAGCACTTTTCCAAAACAGCGACCGCGATGTCCGCCATGGCAACGATGCTCATGTCTGCCGTTGCAACACCCCTTGGACTCGTTGTTCGTATCCTGCGTGTTAGTGGTTTGCTCACTCATCTTTTTCTCCTAAATCGGTTGATGCCGCACCGTGTGTAGCGGCTGAGTGGCACTTTAAAAGCGCGCCTTTGCGGCGGTTTGTACGGAAGGTAAAGATTTGTAAAGCAAGCGACCCAGAAAGCAGGTGTGACGCCGTTACAATGCCGTATGCCTCTGCTCTACGACATGCCACTCTTCCGTCCACCCTCCGAGGGGGCAAACCTAATCATCCAAGCCACGCTGGGGTGCAGCTTCAACCAGTGCAGCTTCTGCGCCATGTATCGCAGCAAACAATATGTCGAACGCCCGCTGGCAGACGTGTTCGCCGA